>CAKMKB010000183.1:0-4491 GCA_927435965.1 uncultured Clostridia bacterium | reverse complement strand
AAAAATCATACGGAAGTCCTTTAATTACAAACGATGGCGTAACTATAGCTAGAGAGATAGAGCTTAGTGATCCTTATGAAGATTTGGGAGCTCAATTGGTTAAGGAAGTCGCTACAAAAACCAATGATGTAGCAGGTGATGGAACTACTACAGCGACATTATTGGCACAAGCAATTATAAGAGAAGGCTTGAGAAACGTAGCAGCCGGTGCTAACCCAATGATACTTAAACAAGGTATTCAGATGGCAGTAAGTGCAGCTGTAGAGGAATTGAAGCAATTATCAAAGACTGTGGAAACTAGCGAAGATGTAGCTCAAGTTGCATCAATATCAGCTTCTGACACTTTGATAGGCAAACTGATATCCGAAGCTATGGATAAAGTCGGCAGAGAAGGCGTTATAACAGTTGAAGAATCAAGAACAATGGATACCGATCTTGAAGTCGTTGAAGGAATGCAGTTTGATAGAGGGTACTTATCTCCATATATGGTATCAGATGCAGAGAAAATGGAAGCTACATTGGATGATGCTTACATTTTAATTACTGATAAAAAAATTACAAATATTCAGGAAATACTACCTGTACTTGAAAAAATTGTACAACAGGGAAAACCTTTATTGATTATTGCCGAAGACATTGAGGGCGAAGCTCTTGCAACTTTGGTAGTGAATAAACTTAGAGGCACATTCAACTGTGTTGCTGTAAAAGCACCAGGGTTTGGAGACAGAAGAAAAGAAATGCTGAGAGATATCGCTACACTCACAGGTGGAGAAGTTATTTCAGAAGAATTAGGATATGACATTAAAGAAGCAACACTTGAAATGCTTGGAAACGCAAAAACTGTTAAAGTTGATAAAGAAAATACAACAATAGTTGATGGTGCAGGAACTCAAGAGGCTATCGGAGAAAGAGTAAGACAGATCAAAGCTCAACTGGAAGAGTCAACTTCAGAATTTGACAAAGAAAAACTTCAAGAGAGATTGGCAAAGCTTTCTGGTGGTGTTGCTGTTATCAATGTCGGTGCAGCTACTGAGACAGAGATGAAAGAAAAGAAACTGAGAATCGAAGATGCATTGAATGCAACTCGTGCCGCAGTAGAAGAAGGTATAGTTCCTGGTGGTGGTGTTGCATTAGTAAACACTATAAAAGCAGTAGAACAGGTTGCAGACTCATTGGAAGGTGATGCTAGAACAGGTGCATTGATTATCATGAGGGCATTGGAAGAGCCATTGAGACAAATTGCAATCAATGCTGGATTAGAAGGCTCAGTAATCGTCGACAAAGTCAAGAATGGAACAACTGGAGACGGGTTTGACGTGTTGAGTGGTAAGTATGTTAACATGATGCAAGCAGGTATTGTAGACCCTGCGAAGGTAACTAGAAGCGCGCTACAGAACGCCGCCTCAGTTGCAGCCATGGTATTGACAACAGAAGCTGCTGTGGTTGAAGAACCAAAAGACAAAGATCCTATGGGTGGAATGCCAGGCGGAATGCATGGTGGAATGCCAGGAATGATGTAATTTGAATTGTAACTAGAAAGGATGGCCGGAATGGCCATCCTTTTTTAATTGATTGCTTCATGACCGGACTCGCCTGTTCTGATACGATAAATATTTTCAATCCGGTAAATGAATATTTTTCCATCTCCAATCTCTCCGGTTCTACAAATAGCTTGAGCTGTATCTACCACTAGTTGCACAGGCGTTTTGCATACAACAACCTCAACTTTAATTTTTGGAAGCAGCAAAGCTGTGTAATCTGCACCTCTGTATTTTGTGGTGTGGCCCTTTTGTTTACCGGAACCGAGCACATTTGAAACAGTCATTCCCTCAACGCCAATCTCCACTAAAGCGTCCTTTAACTCTTCAAGTTTGCTTGGTCTTGTAATTATTTCAATCTTTGTATAGATTTCAGACATTTTGATCCTCCTATTTGATATAGAGCACTCTTGGAGCGAAGTCAGCATAGCTCTCAATACCGTGTTCTTCAATATCCAGTCCGGAGGTCTCTTCATCCTCAGAAACTCTCAGACCAATTGTCAAGTCTATCGCCTTGAATAGAATAAAAGTGGTTGACAATGTCCAGGCTGCGACTGCCAGTACACCTAATGATTGAATCATCAAGAGGGAAGCACCTCCGCCATATAGCAGACCGCCATCAGTAGCTAATAGCCCAACACTAAAAGTTCCAAAAGCCCCACATAATCCATGAACACCTATAGCACCAACGGGATCATCAATTTTTGTTTCTTGTCAACAAACTCAATGCCAAACAAAACTACTACACTAGCGAAAATACCTATTAAAACTGCTCCACCAAAACTGACAATATCACATCCTGCAGTAACTGCGACTAATCCGCCAAGAGCCCCATTCAGAGTCATGCTAACATCAGGTTTACCATATCGATACCATGTCAACAGCATTGTGAAAAGAGCACCGGAGGCTGCTGACAGATTGGTGGTCATAAATATATGACCCATATCATGACTTGCCATCCCTGACAATGTTGATCCTGGATTGAATCCGAACCATCCAAACCAAAGTATGAAGACTCCCAGCGCTCCAAGTGTCAAACTATGCCCGGGTATAGCGTTAGGCTTTCCGTTCTTGTCATATTTGCCTAAACGAGGTCCTAAAATATAGGCACCTACCAGGGCTGCCCATCCGCCAATGGAGTGAACAGCAGTAGAACCTGCAAAATCGTGAAATCCCAGTTTGGACAACCATCCACCACCCCAGATCCAATGACCTGCGATTGGATAGATTATCAGACAGATAAAAAAACTGTAGATCAAATAAGATTTAAACTTTGTTCTTTCGGCCATAGCTCCTGATACAATGGTGGCTGCTGTGGCACAGAAAACGGTTTGGAATATTAAAAAAACGGATACTGGTACTGTTAATCCAAGATATTCATACGATCCAGTTGACATAATATCTATTGTACCGATTAAACCACCTATATCACTTCCGAACATAATCCCAAAACCGACAAACCAGTATACCAAGGAGCCAACTGAGAAATCCATCAGATTTTTCATAATGATGTTTCCTGCATTTTTGGCTCTGGTAAACCCCGTCTCTACCATAGCAAAACCCGCTTGCATAAAGAAAACTAAAGCTGTTGCAACTAAAACCCATATTGTGTCAATAGCAAAACCATAATCCATACTCTCCACCTCTTAGGTATATTTTGTTTTGCCGCTTCCTATTTTATTATCCTCCTTTCTTATTAAATGATAAGATTCAAAATTACCGAGAATAAATAATTATACAAATCTTATAACATTTATTTAATAATGAAATTATTCTAACATTCGCGTATTTGTTTGTAAAGAGAAAATTTATCCAAAAAATAGAAGAAAACGTTTTTATTATTAAAAAACTTGAGAGACAGTTAAGATAACGTTTTCAGAAATATTTCAGATAACTGATAACAGAATTATAAACGAAATTAAAAATATAATATAATAAAAATGTTCGTATAAAACATTAATAGCAAATGAAGTGATGCATAAAATTACATTATTAAATTAGTATTAAAAATTATATAATCTTTGTCAAAAAAAAATTAAATATGATATAATATCTAGATTAAATGAAAAGGGATGTAAAATGTACAAAATACTGGATAGTGTCAATAGTATAGATGATATAAAAAAATTGAATATAAAAGAGCTTGAAGAATTGGCTGAGGACATCAGACGTTTTTTGATTGCTTCAATTTCAGGTACTGGTGGACATCTCGCTTCTAATCTTGGAGTCGTAGAACTAAGCATAGCTATACATTATGTCTTCGACTCACCAAAAGATAAGATTGTTTTTGATGTAGGGCATCAGAGTTATGTTCATAAGATAATAACAGGCCGAAAAAATCTATTCAACTCGCTTCGTCAATTGGATGGCTTAAGCGGGTTTCCTAAAAAGTCTGAAAGCGTACATGATGTATTCGAAACAGGCCATAGCAGCACTTCAATATCTGTGGCTCTGGGATTGGTTAATGCCAGAGATTTGATGGGAGAGGATTTTAATGTTATTTCTCTAATTGGTGATGGAGCCCTCTCAGGGGGAATGGCATTAGAAGCTATGAATGATGCCGGAAGGAAGAAAAGTAATCTAGTTGTGATACTTAATGATAATGAGATGTCAATTTCTAAAAATGTTGGTAGCATTTCTTCAAGTCTTTCCAGACTAAGAACAGGAACAACCTACTATTCATTGAAAAAAGAGATAGAAACATTTCTCGGAAAGATACCTATTGTTGGAAAGTATGCCGTAAAATTTATTCGTAAGATCAAAGAATCATTTAAATTATTTTTTGTAAACGGAGGCATGCTATTTGAGGAGTTAGGATTCAGATATATAGGCCCTGTAGATGGACATAACATGGCAGATATGATCAGTATCTTAGAGAGGGTCAAGGACATTAAGGCACCAATTCTGCTCCATGTGCATACTAAAAAAGGCAAGGGTTACAAACCAGCTGAAG
>CAKMKB010000182.1:0-6028 GCA_927435965.1 uncultured Clostridia bacterium | reverse complement strand
TAATGCGAACGTCGTTCGGCAATGACGAATATTAAATCGACCTACAAGGGGTAGTTATGGCTAATAAAAATGGTGTGATAATTCAATCTGTCAGTAGAGCATTAGGCATATTGAAATGTTTTGAAAATTTTAGCGAACTTGGACTAATAGAAATATCTGATATGATGAACTTGAGTAAAAGTACTGCTTATGGGTTAGTGAATACATTGGTGTCAAGTGGATTTTTGGAACAATCTTACGATTCTAAGAAGTACAAACTTGGAATTAAGAATTTTGAATTAGGCAACTATGTTAAAAAACGAATGGATATAACTAAAGAAGCCAGACCGTACCTTGAAATTTTATTAAATCAATTTCACGAAACTATACATATAGCAAAACATTATGATGGAGAAGTAGTCTATATAGATAAAGTCGAAGGTTCTGATTTCAGTATAGTTTCATCTCAGGTGGGTAGACGTGCCCCAATGCATTGTACAGGGGTTGGTAAAGCGCAGCTTGCATATTTGCCTATGCATTATTTGGATAAGTATATTTTTTCAAAACCACTAAAACAATATACGTCAAATACAATCATCACTAAGGAAGAACTTTTAAAAGAATTGGAATTAATTAGAGAGAGAGGGTATGCTCTGGATAATGAAGAAATTGAGATTGGTCTTAGATGTGTCGCTGTACCAATCTTAGGAGTTGATGGTAAACCTTTGGTTGGCGTAAGCATTTCAGCACCGTCGGGTAGAATGATAGAAACAAGAAGGCAAGAAATCATTGAGGCTTTGTTGAAATTTGCAAAACAATTCTCTAGGCAGATTGGATGTTCATGAATCAATGAAATCCATTAAAAATTTAATGTTATTTACGAACGCAGTTCTTTAATGACGAACACGGAGGTTTATATGAAAGATGTAAGGTATGATATTTTTAGTGATATAATTGACAAAACTTTTAAAGCAGAACTGACAGCAGAAAGAAAGGGAATATTTTCTGGTTTAAAAGAAGCTCTTAAACAGAGTCAAGAAATTGGGGTCAATCTTGAATTATTTCTACAAGATGGGGATAGCATTAAAAAGGGACAAAAAATTGGAATTGTAAAAGGTAATCCAGTATCTATAGCAATAGCTGAGGAGAAAATCATAGGTTGCTTAGCAAAATACTGCGGCATAGCAACTGCGGCAAATCTTGCAATTAGAAAAGCTGATGGGAAAGTAAAAATTGTAGCTGGTTCATGGAAAAAAATGCCACCGCAGATTAAAGAAGGAGTCAGAAATGCTGTTTCTTCTGGGGGTGCAACCTCTCGCATTAGTGATGGATCAATGCTTTATTTGGATAAAAATTTTATAAAAATGTTTGGATCTATCGAAGAATCTTTAAAAGCGGTAGGAGATATGAAAGGTTATGACAAAGTTGTTCAATTAAAAGGAATTGATTTTTCTATTGAGGAAGAGACGATACAAGCAATCAATGGTGGATGTAACATTTTAATGATTGACACGGGAAAAACGGATGATATCTTTAAATGTCTCAATATTATAGAAAAAATAGGAATGAGAGATAAAGTAAGAATCGCATTTGCGGGAAACGTTAAAATCGCCAAAATAAAAGAATTCAGCCAACTTGATATCGATATTTTGTGTATTGGAAAAGAAATTGTGGATGCAAAACTTCTGGATTTTAGATTAGACGTTGTGATATAGGGAGGATTTTATGGGACTAAATTTGCTTGAAAAAACCGAACTCTGGATTAATAACGTTACCTTGAATAATGTCAATTTAAACAAAGTCTCCAGCACAGTGGCTGAGATATTGAAAATAGATAATCAAAAGGTTTTAGTTGTTGATGTACGACCTAATCATATTACCTTGGATATTATGGAGAACGATATCCCACAAGAAAATATTATTGGAAAAGAAAAAAGTATTTTGAAAGCACTTGAAAGTTTGGAAGGTGTTATTATATCTGACGACACATATATTCATTCAAATGGTATTTTAGGCACCATATGCTTACAAGAAGAAAATGCATCAGAAATCTGTGAAAAGATTTCTGACATGGAAAAAGAAATTAGAGCAAAAATTGCTAACCGTGTAATTGTTTTTCCAACGGGTTTTGAATTGAAGCAGAACCTTATTGAAGATACAAATACGCCTTACTTATTAAAAATATTTGAAAACGAAGGATTTAAAGCTATAAAGGGAAAGGTTATTGAAGATGACCTTGACATAGCAACATTCGATTTGTTTGATGCAATATCAAGAGGATTCGGTGTGATTATAACAACAGGAGGAGTAGGTGCTGAGGATAAGGATTGGAGTGTTGAAGCACTATTGAATATTGATTCTGAAGCCGCTGTTGAGTATATTGTGAAGTTTGAAAAAGGAACAGGAAGACATGTCAAGGATGGCGTTAGGATTGGTGTTGGACAAGTGGGAGAGTCAATGATCATTACGCTACCAGGACCAAACGATGAAGTCAAGTTGGTTGCTCCAGTTCTAGTAAGCTGTATAAAAAATCACGAGAACAAATATCAAATATCAAAAAAAATAGCTGCGATCCTATCAAAAAAACTTATAAAACATCAGCACAAAGATTTGCATAGAAAAATTTAGAGTTATCATAATTAGAAAAAAATACAAGGAGGAGAATAATGAATCATACAGAAGTCGCAATAAAATTACTGAGAGCAGAAAAAGAACAAAAACAAATTCACCAAATCACTTCTGAAAACCCGGAAATGACTGCTGAAGACGCTTATGCTATACAGCTTAAAACGATTGAAATGAAAAAATCAACAGGTGAAAACGTCATTGGATTTAAAGTTGGATTAACAAGTAAGGCCGTACAGAAAATGTTGGGAGTAAACGAACCCGACTATGGTCATCTTACAGATAAAATGCTACTCAACGAAGGGCAACCTTGTTTATTAAAAGAATTGATTCAACCCAAAGTAGAAGGAGAATTGGCATTTTGTTTAAAAAATTCGTTAAAAGGACCGGGAGTTACCGTTGATGATGTGTATAATGCTACAAGCTATGTTGTACCATCAATTGAAATTGTTGATAGTAGAATTGAAAACTGGAAATTAAAACTTGAAGATACAATCGCGGACAATGGATCAAGTGCAAGATTTGTCTTAGGTAGTGACATGACTCCAATTCAGGATATTGATATGAGGTTGGTCGGTATGACCTTGGAGAAAAATGGTGAATTGATTGCAAGTGGAACAGGAGCTGAAGTATGGGGAAATCCTGCTGCAGCTGTTGCTTGGTTGGCAAATAAATTATCTGAATTTGGAATAGGTTTGGAAGCAGGTAATATAATCATGTCAGGTTCATTTACAGGCATGACCATAGCAGAACCAGGCGATGTCATCACTGTTAGTTTTAGTGGAATGGGAAGTGTAAGTGTAAGCTTTCAATAAATCAGTATAAGTAAAATATGAAGGAGTAATTGCATGAACAAAATAAAAGCAGCCATAATTGGCCCCGGAAATATTGGGACAGACCTGCTAATCAAATTAGGAAGAAGCAAGTATATAGAAGTTGGATTGGTAGTAGGTAGACAGGAATCAGAAGGTTTAAAAATAGCCAGAAGTCATGGTATTGATGTGACTACAGAAGGTATAACAGAATTAATGAAAAGAGAAGATATAAAAATAGCATTTGACTCAACTGGAGCAGGACCACACTTAGTACACGCACCTTTACTAAAATCAAAAGGAATATTTACGTTAGACTTGACACCAGCAGCAGTTGGTCCTTATGTGGTTCCAGCAGTCAATTTGTCGGTTGATTTATTAAAGGAAATTAATCTAAATATGGTAACATGTGGTGGTCAGGCAACAGTACCTATAGTTGCTGCCATTAATGAAGCTGCAGATGTAACTTATGCTGAAATTATTTCATCCATTAGTAGTAAAAGTGCAGGTCCCGGCACGAGACAAAACATTGATGAATTTACCGAAACTACCAAGGAGGCTATTGAAAAAGTTGGAGGAGCTGATCATGCAAAGGTGATTATTGTTCTTAATCCAGCAGAACCACCAATTTACATGAGAAACACAATTTATGCCAAAGTGAAGAATCCTGATTTGACTGCAATAAAAGAATCAGTTGATAAAATGATAGAGAAGATAAAGCAGTACGTGCCAGGTTATACTTATCTTATGGAACCAATCATCAAAGATGATATTGTGACGGTCATGATACAGGTAGAAGGATTAGGTGATTTTCTTCCAAAGTATGCTGGGAATCTAGATATTATTAATTGTGCAGCTATAGATGTAGCTGAAGCATATGCTAGAAGATTATTGGAGGTGAATTAATATGAGAAAAGCGATCATAACAGACACAACATTACGAGATGGTAGTCATTCGGTATCACATCAATTTACATTAGAAGAAATGAAGGCAGTTGCTATCGCATTGGAGAATGCCGGTGTTGATATAATTGAACTAGGACATGGTGACGGATTAACAGGTAGTTCGATAAACTATGGATTCGCACTACACGATGATTTTGAGTATATTGAGGCAGTTGCTTCGGTATTGACAAAGTCTAAGTTGGCTGTTCTTTTGATTCCAGGCATTGGGACTATAGAACACTTAGAGAAAGCAAAAGCTCTAGGAGCTCAAGTGGTAAGGGTTTGCACGCATGTTACTGAAGCAGATGTCTCAGAACAACATATCAAGGCCGCCAAAAAGATGGGAATGTTCACGGTTGGGTTTTTAATGATGGCTCATATGGCCAGTAAGGAGATTATTCTTCAAGAGGCAAAAAAAATGGAATCTTATGGAGCCGATGTAGTTTACATGACAGATTCTTCGGGCGCTATGTTACCAGATGATGTTTATGATAATATAAAATATTTAAAAGAGCACATTCATGTACCTATAGGACACCATTCTCACAACAACCTTGGAATGGCAGTAGCCAATAGTCTTAGTGCATATAAAGCTGGCGCAGATTATCTGGATGGTTCTTTGATTGGATTCGGCGCTGGGGCAGGCAATTGTCCAACAGAAATACTGGTAGGGGTACTAGAAAAATCTGGAATTGATAAGAATGTTGATTTATATAAGATTATTGATGCTGGAGATGATGTCTTGGAACCTATTATTCTTAACAAAGGAAGAAAATTACCAAGATTTAATTCAGATTCATTGATGATCGGATACGCCGGTGTTTATTCTAGTTTTATGCTACATGCTAAAAATGCATCAGAGAGATTTGGTGTGGATACCAGAGATATTTTGGTTGAATTAGGAAGGAAAAAAGCTGTTGGGGGGCAAGAAGACTGGATTATTGAAGTTGCATACAATCTTTCTAAAAAATAACTGACACAAACGATTATTCAATAAAAACAGCTATTTATAGATAGATTGAACTATAAGTAGCTGTAAAATAAAGATATAAGGAGGTATTAATGTGAAAAAAGTTACATTGTTGGCAAAGGTCAATGCAGAAACATGTATAGGATGTGGTATTTGCGAAAAAGTATGTCCTGTGAATGCAATTTCTGTAATTGACAAAAAAGCGGTTGTGGTTGAAAAAGATTGTAGAGGATGTGCAAATTGCGCTGAAAGATGTCCGACGTTCGCTGTAAAAATGACTAAAAGAGAGATCCCTATTGAGGTTGGGGTAGATCCATGTGGATATGATCAAAATATGATTAATCAAATATGTGCGAAAGCTCATATGAACCCTGAACAAATACTCTGCTATTGTGTAGGAACAAGAGCTGAGGAAGTAGCAGCGGCAATTCTTGCAGGTGCAAAAACACCTGAAGAGGTATCGTTAATGACCGGGATTAGAACAGGATGCACCATAGAATGTGTTCAATCACTCCTGAGATTAGTGGAAGCAGGCGGACTGGAATTGAAAAGAGACCCAAAAAAATGGCAATGGTATGGAACAACGGTAACAGCTTGGAATCTTCCAGAAGAAGTTAAAGCAAAATATAGTAAAAATGGTTTTTACTTTGATGAAGACAGAGCTTTGCTTGATGAAGTGGCTAATAAACATTTCGAA
>CAKMKB010000181.1:0-11117 GCA_927435965.1 uncultured Clostridia bacterium | reverse complement strand
GTAACAGGGTGTATTGCTGGTGGACGAAGCTATCTACACATCACTGCAAATGGAGATATTGAACCATGCGCATTTATACATTATTCTGATTCAAATATTCATAATACTACTTTGCTTGAGGCATTTAAAAACCCTTTGTTTATGCAGTACAAAGAAAATCAACCATTTAATAGTAACTTCTTAAGACCATGTCCGCTACTAGATAATCCTGAAAAGCTTGAAAGTATGATTGTTATCTCAGGTGCAAAATCAACTGAAATTCTGCATCCTGAAGATGTAAATCTTTTGTGTGGTAAGTGCAAAAATGCTTCTGAAAAATGGGCGGTAACGGCAGAGAGACTTTGGAATAATTCATCTAAAACTGAAAAGAAAATATAAGCATTCAAATTATGCTTATAAGGATATCAGTTCAAAAGTCTGAATAGTCGGTGGTACAAGGCAACGTATTATTTCAAGAAAGCATTTTACTCAATATATAGAATCTACACTAAAATTCGGAGGAAATAGCAATGAAGCCAATAATAATTACAGACTCAAATTGTGATCTTACAGCAGAATATTTAAAAGAAAATAATATTCCTGTAATCCCATTTTATTTTAATTTAAAAGGGCAAGACTATGCAGACGACTTTGGGAAATCAATAAGTTATAAGGAATTTTATAACGAGTTACGAAATGGTGAAATGCCAACTACAGCACAAATTACACCTTTTGTATTAGAAGAGTATTTCAGGAAATACATTTCCGAAGGCTATTCTATTGTATATATAGGCTTTTCATCAGCATTAAGTGGATCCTATAACAATTCTGTTTTGGGTAAAAGTAAGATATTGGAGGAAGAACCAAACGCTGACATAACGGTTATAGATACAAAAAGTGCTACGACAGGACAGGGCTTATTGGTTTTCTATGCTTGCGAAATGTTAAAACAAGGAAAATCCAAGGAAGATATAGTAAGTTGGATCGAAGATAATAAATTGAAGGTTAATGTTTGCTTTACTGTAGACAGTTTAGACCATTTAAAAAGAGGTGGAAGACTTTCTGCCAAAAGTGCAGCGTTTGGTACTCTGTTAGAAATTAAGCCGATTCTTATCATTGACAATGCAGGGAAACTTGTTCCAATAAAAAAAGTTCGGGGAAGAAAAAAAGCAATTAGAGAGTTGTTAGACGAGCTTGAAAATAAAATTATTAATCCAGAAGAACAGACAATTTTCATTACTCATGGAGATTGCATTGAGGATGCAGTATATTTGAGAACTTTACTAATGCGTGAGATCAAAGTGAAAAATGTTGTTATTAATTATCTTGGTCCAATTATTGGTACTCATACAGGGCCAGGCTTAATTTGTATTGCATTTGTTGGTAAACGCAGGGAAATTTAAATTAAATATGAAACTAATACTTGGATTTGTTTCGATAGAATAGGGGCAAATTTTAGTTTTGATGAGGAGACTACCAAATTGAAAAATAACGTTGGAATTATAGGATATGGGCATTATGTTCCTGACTTATTAATAACTAATTTTGAAATAGCTAAGCGTTTTGAAAAAACAGAAGAATGGATAGAAGAAAGAACAGGCATTAAAGAAAGAAGAAAGGCTGAAAAGGGCATCTGCACTTCTGATTTGGCAACAAAGGCCGCCTACGAAGCAATTACACGCGCCAATATCTCACCTGCAGAAATTGATTTGATAATTGTAGCAACAACAACACCGGACATGTTATTTCCTTCCACTGCGTGCCTAGTTCAAAACGGGATAGGTGCATACAACGCCGCAGCATTCGATGTTTCAGCAGCGTGTACTGGTTTTATATACGGGATGGATATTGCTATAAGTTACGTTTCGTCAGGGCAACATAAGAATGTACTAGTGGTTGGGGCTGACACGTATTCGCGAATTGTAAATGATAACGACATAAACACAAATATCCTATTTGGTGATGGAGCAGGTGCTGTTGTTATAGGAAAAGTTCCAAAGGGCTTTGGCATTTTGGGAAGCTTAAAGGGTTCGGATGGTTCTGGCGCAGATTTATTAAAAGTACCTGCAGGAGGATCAAAACAGCCTCTGACCCATGAGCTTTTAGACAACAGGATGAATACTATTGTTATGAATGGCAGGGAAGTTTACTTGTTTGCTGTAAAAATCTTTGAAAAAATGATAAATGAGGTTACTGAAAAAGCCGGGATAACTCTTGAAGATGTAAATTTGATAATTCCTCATCAAGCAAACAAAAGAATATTGCATTCAGTATCAGATAGGCTGAAAATACCCCATGAGAAGATGTACTGCAATATCGAGTTTTATGGTAATATGTCTTCGGCCTCAATACCTGTCGCTTTATCAGAGGCATGTAGCGACGGTAAAGTAAAAAATGGCGACATACTACTGTTTGCCGGATTTGGAGCAGGATTAACCTGGGGAGCAAACTTAATGAAATGGCACGTATGGAATCGTGACATAAAAAATTAGGAAGGTTGTGTTTGTTTGGTGGATTTAAGTCGATATAGACATATTAAGAGGTACAGACAAATTATCTTAGTATTTGTCAAACACGGCTTTGGTACGATTATCGATCAACTCGGAATTTTTGATTACATCAATATTAAAAAAAAGATAGAAGAAAAAGATGAAAGTATTGATGAAAAGCTATCTACAGGCGGGCGTCTGAGGCTTTCTTTGGAGGAACTCGGAACAACGTTTATAAAGCTTGGCCAGATACTTAGCACAAGGCCGGATATCCTTCCACATGATGTTATTGTCGAGCTTGAGAAGTTGCAGGATGCGGTTCCTCCTTTTCTGTTTGATGATGTGAAATCCTTGATTGAAAGCGAATTTGATGACAAACTTGGAAACATCTATAGGGAATTTAACGAAACTCCTCTTGCAGCCGCATCAATTGCCCAGGTTCATCTTGCTAGGCTGAACTCAGGCAGAAAAGTGGTAGTAAAAGTTCAAAGACCGGGGATTGAAAGAAATATTGATCTTGACTTAATGGTGTTGAAAGATCTTGCATCCTTTATAGATAACCATACAAAATATGGAAAGCTATATAATTTTACTAAAACAGTGCAGGAATTTGAAAACACACTAAAAAATGAACTGGATTTTCGAATTGAAGGAGAAAATGCAGAAAAATTCAAGGAAAACTTCTCAAATGACAAAGGTATTAGTGTGCCTGATATAAGCTGGATTCATACTACAAGACATGTTTTAACAATGGAGTATATAGACGGTATACCGCTGAATGATTTCGAGGCATTGGACATAGCGGGACTAGATCGTAAATTAATAGCCAAAAATCTCGGTATAACAATATTCAACCAAATTTTAAGAGACGGTTTTTTTCATGGGGATCCCCATCCAGGAAATATTATGGTATTGCCCGATAATGAAATTACTTTTCTTGATTTTGGTATGATAGGTAAATTAAATGATGAACGCAAATTACAGTTTTTGAAAATGCTTATGGGAATTACTTTCAAAAACAGTAGATTGATTTTGGAAGCAATAATTGCTATAGATGCCATGACTCATCACGTAAATATGAAAAAACTAGAGCGGGAAATTGATGTTTTGCGTGATAAATATTTGTCTATTCCTTTAAATGAAATAAAGGTAGGTGAAGTCTTTAATGAGGTTTTCAACCTTGCTTTTTCATATAATATTGTAATTCCGAGTGAATTTACTATGATTGCTAAAACCCTTGTTACATTGGAAGGACTGGTTGCAAAACTTGATCCCGAATTAAACGTTTTGGAAATCGCAGATCCTATAGCAAGAAAACTTATGTTTAAATCATTTTCACCAGAAAAAATAGGCGTGGAATTTATAGGTGGAGCGTTGGATTACGGGAAACTATTAAGGGGATTTCCTTCTATTTTTCATAACTATTTAAGAAAATTGGAAGCTGACGAGTTTACCATGCAGTTTCAAATGAAAGGTGTTGAACGACTCGAAAAGCGTTTTGAAAGAATCTTCAACAGGATTACTTTTAGTGTAGTATTGCTGGCTGTAAGCATAATAATAGCAGGAATTGTGATAGGCATAGGGGGGAGTGGCTATGCGGATATAGAAGTATACACTATAAGCATAACCGTTTTAAAGGTGGGCCTGATTATTGCAAGTTTCATTATTGTAGGCTTAATATCATCGATACTTTTGTCAACTCGTTTAAAATAAACAGTCTTAATGAATGAAGTGGGTGGGATTAAATGTATTTTCTAGACTTGATAATATATTTTGCTATATATTCCTTTTTAGGATGGCTGATGGAGACTATATTTGCCAGCATAATTGAAAGGAAGTTTATAAACAGAGGTTTTTTAATCGGGCCGTTTTGTCCGATTTATGGGTTCGGTGCAGTTATGATTATCTTAGGTTCGAAATGGGCCAGTGGTATTTTTGAACATGGACTAACATTTTATGTGATAGGAATATTATTTTCGGTTATCCTGACTACGATTCTGGAATATGTCACAGGTGCTGTTTTGGAAAAATTTTTCAACTGCAAGTGGTGGGACTATAGTGATAATATTTTGAATTTACATGGGTATATTTGCCTTAAATATTCGCTTCTGTGGGGTTTACTGGCATTCCTAATGCTACAGGTAATACATCCTGAAGTTTTAAAAATATATATTCCAATTCCAATACTAGTAAAGATATGTTTAAATATTGTTTTAATTATATATTTTCTTGCGGATACTATAAAATCGGTAATGGATATAGTGGATTTAAGAAAAGTTATTCTTAATTATTACGATTTTTCAGTCAATAAGTATTATGACAAGATTATTGAGTATAAACGAATTTTTCTTGCATTTCCACGGTTACTGATTTTAAATGCGGATATTGTTAACCATGACGTAAGGAGTGTTTTAAATGGTAGAATTAATAAAATCAAAGATGAAATTAAGAGCAGATTCAAGTAGCTATATTGAATATGAAAATTGCATTTGCGATTTGATTCAAAATGAAACTGTGCTCTCAATGAATAATTTTATACAGCACAGCAATATAACATGTCTAGAACATAGCATAGATGTGTCATATAAGAGTTATTTGGTTTGCAGGGGTTTGAAGCTTGATTACAAATCGGCTGCAAGGGGGGCGTTACTACATGACTTTTATTTATATGATTGGCATATAACCAAGTCAGGACATGGATTACACGGCTTCACTCATCCAGGTACTGCTTTAAAAAATGCTAACGAGAAATTTTGCTTAAATGCAATAGAGAAAGATATTATTGAAAAGCATATGTGGCCACTTACCATCAGATTGCCCAAATATAAAGAATCTTTCATTGTATCTTTTATAGATAAGTATTGTTCAACGGCGGAAATTATAGAATTAAGAGACAGAAACAACAGCGATAGATTCATTCGGAAGCTTTTAAGTAGAGATAAAAGAGAAAATTATGAGCTCTGAATTTATTAATAATGTTAAGAATATTAAGGAGAGTAGAGATTAATAATGAAAAAAATTAAATTCATATATAATCCTACTGCTGGAGATAGCTCGATAATTGATAAGCTGGATGAAATAATCAAAGTTCATCAACAGAAGGGATATTCCATTTTTCCCATTAGATTAGACGATTTAAACAATATGGAGAAAGCCTTAGAAGACATAAACTGTGGTTACTCTCATATTCTTGTAGCTGGAGGGGATGGAACCGTCGACTTATTAATAAATCAAATGATGGAATTGAAGGTTGATTTACCTATTGGGATTCTTCCTACAGGAACAGCAAATGATTTCAGCACGTATATTGGAATGCCCATGGATATAATTGATGCATGCAGACAGATACTTGAAAGTAGACCAATAAAAATGGATTTAGGTAAAGTCAATGACAGATATTTTGTTAATGTGGCTAGCGCCGGTTTATTTACAGACGTGTCTCAAAAAACAGATAGCAAGGTTAAAAATACTATTGGAAAGCTTGCGTATTATTTAAAGGCTATTGAACAGATACCTAATTTCAAAAAAATACCTGTAAAGATTGCTTCCGAGGATGCAAAATACAATGGAGACATGTACATGATTCTTGTATTTAACGGAAGAATGGCGGGAAATATTGAACTTGCATACAGAGCGCATGGAAATGATGGCAAGTTAGATGTGATTTTAATAAAAGCGGAATCTTTAGTAGATCTATTTCCACTCCTTATAAAATTTCTTAAGGGAGATCATTTAGAAGAACCTGTAGGCCTTTTGTATTTTCAGACGGAGGAACTTTACATTGAAACTGATGATAATACTTTAGTAACTGATATTGATGGAGAAAGAGGTCCTGATTTTCCTTTAAAGATTGAATGTGTAAAAAGTGCAATATCCGTATTAGGAGTGAATAAGAAAATTTTAAATACTAAAAGAACCTTTTAAAGTATAATCTTAATATCAAAATTAGAGGGGAAAATTGCGTTATGTACAAATATAAAGTTGAATATATACAAAGAAATAATAAAAGAGAGGAAATATTTTTATGCTTGATTTTATTGCATTTCCAATAGGTTTTATTTTGAAATTTATTTACACCAATCTTGCATTCGGAAATTATGGAATTGCAATTATATTATTGACGCTGTTTGTGAAGTTATTAATGATGCCACTAACCATGAAACAATATCATTCTTCCTTAAAAATGAGCGAAATACAGCCACAAATGAAAGAAATACAAAAGAAATATAGCAATGATAAAGAGAAGCTGAGCATAGAGACCATGAAGCTATATAAGGAAGAAAATATTAGTCCTGCCAGTGCTCTTTTCCCAATGATAATTCAAATGCCGATACTGTTTGCTTTATATTTTGTAATTTCACAGCCATTAAAATACATGGTAGGAAAATCACCAGAGGCTATTCAGCTGCTATTTGAAAAAATACCTGCAACAGCAGACAAAATAATGAATATGAAAGACTTAAGTATCATAAATTATTTCACTAAATATCCCGATAAAATATCAACAGTTAGTCAAATGCTGAAACCAGATGACTTGCTCAACATGAATTTCTGTGGCATCAATTTGGGTGCAATTCCAACATGGCATTATTCCAAGTTGTTTGAAACTTCGATGGGATCACAGAATTTAATCCTACTCCTGGTACCACTAGTGGCTGCAATTACTACCTATATATCTGTAAAGTATTCTATGCAACAAACTTCTCATACAAGTGATGATAAAATGTCAGAATCAGTCCAGGGGAGTATGGCTTTAATATCGCCAATCATGACAGGATTTGTGGCCTTTAGTGTTCCTGCTGGCCTTGGACTGTACTGGATTATTGGAAATGTATTTCAGATATTTCAACAAATGATCATAAATAGATTTATAGACAAAAAAACAGGACTAAGTAACATAAACAAAAAGCATAAACAAAAAGATCCGACATAGAAGGATGAAGTATTCTATTGCAAGAGAGGCGTTATCATGGCTAATATCATAGATTATTTAGATTGGCGGGGAGATTTAAGTTTTGCGAGTGATAGTTTTAATGAAGTTGATAATTTGATACTGTCGAACCTATCATATTTACAATTAGATGGAATCGTTTCCAGTGAAATTAATGGCAGTGAAATAACATTATCTGATTTAGCATATCAATTTATGGCTAGTAAAATACCACCATCTGAATACGTTAACTACTATTTTCCGGAAAAGATTGCTGATCTGCTTATAAAAGCTGCAAAAACAGCTCGTTTTCAAAACATAAAATTATTTGGATACGTGAATCAAGTTGACCACCAAATTTCAAATCAGTTTTCTGCAGTAGTATTTTCAATTGCTTGTGATGAATATTTTATTGCTTTTCGAGGCACAGATAACACAGTAGCCGGTTGGAAAGAAAATTTAAGCATGAGTTTTAAAGATGAAGTATTGGCGCAAAAACAGGCTGTATCTTATGTGAATTGTAGTATTTCTAATCTTAAGGGGAGGTTCCATCTTGGTGGTCATTCCAAAGGCGGAAATCTTGCTGTTTATGCTGCAACACACATGAAAAGCGAGATAAGAGATAAGGTCTTAGATATTTATAATAATGATGGACCTGGATTTCATAAGAGTATCATTCAAAGTGAAGGCTATCAAAGCTTAACAGATAAAGTAAATACAATAATCCCCAAATCTTCAGTTGTGGGTATGCTTTTGGAACACGGAGAAAATTTTAAGGTTATTGATAGCAGCGGATATGGCATATTACAGCATGATGCCTTTTTATGGGAAGTTAAAGGTCCGAATTTTGTTTATAACGTCGAATTGAGTAAAAATTGCCGCGATTTTGATAACACGATACGATCGTGGCTTGATAATTTATCAATGGAGCAAAGAGAACATTTCATAGACGCCCTCTTTGAAATTATTCAAGTAACAGGAGCACAGACATTCAATGAGTTATCACAAGAAAAGTTTAAAGTGATTGATGGGATGATAAACAAATATAGAAGCATGGATTCAGAAACTCAACAACTTCTTAAAAAAACAATTGCGATATTATTGAATGAGGGACAAAAAGTAATAAGCAAATCTATTGGTGAAAAGATCGACTTAACATTTACGAAGATTCACCACCAAAAATGATAAAACAAACCAATATTTCCATTGATATATTTCCTTGAACGTTGGTTTCCAGAAAAACAGTCAAAAACCTATTGATAATTTCCCGCGAACGTAAGGTGAAAATGACATCAATGCTGTCCTCTCGGGCCATGTGGAGACGGTAGTATTGATAACAAGGGTTTAAAACAGGGTGTCTGGAAAGGCTTGATATAAGGCTTTTGTGTGATTATGAGGTTGAATTCTGAAGAGTAAAAAACTTGATTTTTTGGCTTCGTGGGAACATGTCGAAACAAGCTGCAATGCTTGTGACAGAGCGATTTAGATGTCAGTGGTTAGTGAGTGGTCGAGTTAGATGTTTTTTTAGAAATTTTAAGGTTGAGAAATCAGGTTAGATGTTATGTACTATTAGGCCGTTTATTCACGGGTTAGATAAGAAAAAACAATTTAGGCCACTTATCATTAATGTAAAATGTTTATTGGGGGAAGGTGAGAACGATGGGAAATGAAAAACCAAAACTAAAAGTTATAATAATCCCTCCTACCCGTCAACCTTTGAAAAAGGTTGGTATACACTGCCGCGTCAGCACAACGCATGAATCACAAGATGATAGTCTGGATATTCAAATAAAAACATTAAAGCAATATGTAGCTTATAGTCCAAAGTGGGAATTATGTGAGGTCTATACAGATAAAGATTCCGGTGGTAATGTGTTCCGCCCTGGATTTCAGAAGATGATTTTTGACTGCTACGAAAATCGCATTAACATAGTTTTAGTAAAAACCATTAGTCGCTTTGCCAGAAATACTGTTGATTTGCTTGAAACAGTAAGTAGACTCAAGGGATTAGGTGTTGAGATAATATTTCACCAGGAGAACCTAAGAACATGTGAAGCAGATAATGATATACTTATATCGGCACTCAGCGCTATTGCCCAGGCTGAAAGTGAATCGATGGGTGAAGTGATCAAGTGGGGTTTAAAACGCGGTTTTTTATCAGGGAACTCTAAGCTGTATTCCCGCAAGTGTTTTGGTTATAAGCATAATGAATATGGAGAGCTCATTATTGATGAAGGACAAGCGGAAGTCGTTCGTACGATTTTTGATTTATACTTAAGCGGCCTTAGTGTTCTTCTTATTATCAGGGAACTTGTGAAAAGAAAAATGAAATCACCGCAAGGCAACGATAGATGGTCAAAACATGCTATTCAGAGAATATTAACCAATGAAAAATATATTGGGCGTGTGTTATTGGGAAAGACCTGTACCGGTGATTTTCCAAATAATAAGCAACAAAAAAACGATGGTGGTCAAGACCAGTTCTTAATGAAAAATGCTCACGAGCCGATTCTTGCTAAAAGAAATAAAAACTATTCTTCATTGCTGATGGAGAAATATACCGAGATCCGAAGTCCATATGTGCAATCATTGGTTTGTCTGATTCTTGGGTTCCGTGGAGAAGAAAAGATCATTCCCTGGATGGTTGATAGGTTTTATGAAATGAAGAAACTATACCCGGATGAATCCTATGACCAAGGTCCGTTGCTTGCTTTACATGAATTGAATAGCCGATTATATGGGAAGTGATTTTTACCTCAAAATGACTTGTCAATACGATTGTGTTTCATGATTGATAAAAGGATGTGAGAAAATGAAAATTGCACTAACGAAAAAATTATCAGAGGCTGTGGGTGTAAAAGCTGCTTTTGCACAAGAAAATGAAAACCCGTTGTTTTCATGGACTGCAAACTGGACAAAGGTGTGGGATAATCGCAGAACAGAGGATATGATTGTGTTGGTGAACAATGCTACTCGCTTCACGGTAGCAATTTACCAAGTTAAAAAGAAAGACCTAAAAAACCTTGAAGAGATGATGAAAAAGGCGATTTCCAATACACTGTTGTTTATGAATATAAACCCGGAGATAGTTGAAGAATATATGCGATTAGCGGGAGATGTTGAGTTGGCGCAAAATCGCGGCAGACAAACGGCAGCATGGGTATCAAAAGCGGGACTGGAATGTAGTTTCTATGTTGGACGAGAATACAACGGCATTGAAAAGATGTTCTGTGACACGGTAGGGTCTCTTATAAATTATCATCATGTCAATATTACCAAGACCAGAGATGAGGGCTTCGTTCCTTACCGGGAAATGATTAACGCACTAACTGAGCTAACAGGAAAGCCCGCCTATAAATACCGTGCCTTTGAATTGTCAGCCACACTTGATTTGGATGTATACAAAGCGGTACGAAGAATCATTGTTCCTGCTAATCTGAGTTTTGAACGGTTACATAATGTGCTGCAAACCGTATTTAGCTGGAAGAATCATCATCTTTATGACTTTGCCATACATCAAGGTGATAAATACGATCCTGCTATCCGAGTTGTTCAAAATAGGGAGTGCTTGGAGTACGATGAGAATGCAGTTCTTATGGAAGGGCATACATTGTCCGAGTTTTTGCCTGAATACAAACATGTACTGTATACCTACGATATGGGGGATAACTGGGAGCATGAAATCGAGTTGGCGCAAGTGATTGAGGATTACGACAAGG
>CAKMKB010000180.1:0-5491 GCA_927435965.1 uncultured Clostridia bacterium | reverse complement strand
AACATTATAACAGAGTCCCTTTCATTTTTTATTATTTTTTGTCACATATGTATTGTACACTTACAATTGAAATTAATTTATCCGATGACTAACGGTGCTTAGATTACCACTTCTATAAGTGGGTGATAATCACTGTAGAGTCCCTGGATAACGGTCTCTAAGGTTCAGGTGGTGTTTCAAACACCATCTGAACCCAAGAACCCTGTTGATAACTCCATTATCATCTGAGGTAAATTCTATAGTTCTATCTTACAACCCTTCAGTAAACACTATCTCTACACCTATTTCTATTCCTCTAACAAAAAGTCAATAATATTCTTATGTAGAATACCATTTCTCGAACGATTCACCTTATCCATGGAGATTACGATTTTTGTATAATTATCCTCAATCATTTCAAGAACTGAAAACTCTCTATCAATCGTTGATTGTTCTGCAAGAAGATATGTCACTTGAATATATGTTTTTATTTCTCCATCGAAAGCAATGAAGTCAATCTCCTTGTCATCATATTTGCCAACATAAACTTCATAACCTCTTCTTCTAAGTTCCAAATAGACAATATTTTCGAGTGATTGACCAATATCCTTTTCATTATCAAAATAGAGATATCTAATTCCTAAATCATTTAAAAAATATTTTTCATTGGTCTTCATGAGTTCTTTGCCTTTAATATTATATCGAGGGACACCATAAACGAGATAGGTACTTTTAGCTGCTTCAATGTAGTTATAAATTGTTTCTTTAGAAAGCTTTCGCCCTTCATTCTTAAGATAATCTGTTATTGTTCCGGCGGAAAATGTTTGACCGATATTATGAATAAGGTAAATCATGAATCGTTGCAGCAATTCGACATCTCGTATATTGTATCTTTTAACGATATCTCTTAGAAGAATAGATTGATACATATCCATGAGATAATTTTTAGCTGTTCGGTCTTCTTCAAATTGAAATCTCCCGGGCATTCCACCTTTTCTCAAATAATCCAAGAAGTCATCTTCATCCTTACTAAAACTTTCGTAGATTTCTTTATAAGATAAAGGTAATACCTCAATGGTATAAAATCGACCTGTTAAATAAGTCGCCAACTCCCCTGAAAGCAGCTTTGAGTTTGACCCAGTGATAAACACCTCAGTATCACCTTTTGAGTTCAATGAGTTAACTACTTTTTCAAATCCTTCAACTTCCTGAATCTCATCAAGAAAAACATAATTCTTCTTACCTTTCACTTTATTGCTTTCTATATAATTATATAGTGCTTGATAATTCTTTAATGCTTCAAATTCTAACCATTCAAAATTGAAACTAATGATTTGCTCCTTCTTAACCCCCTGTTTCATAAGATCTTCTTGAATCTGCAGGAGCAAAGTTGACTTCCCGACACGACGCATCCCAAGAAGCACCTTAATCACTTGCTTTCCAATTACCTTATTTATTTCATTTATGTATGTTACGCGTCTAATCATCATTGATATCACCTCAATCTAAAAATACCATACAAAAGTCTTTTATACAAGACGTTTATACGATAATACATAAACTTGTCTTATATAAAAGACTTTAACTATTCTGGCTATTTAAGTTAAACTCTCTGCAAACCATCTAACTTAAAATATACATTCCTTCTCCTGAAAGGAGCTGGATTTGCAAATTGTAGTTTGACTTTCTCAAAGTCGGTTAATCTTTTTGAGTAGTAGTAAGGGGTATCAAAGGCTAACCGTTCATCTCTAATCCATTTTGGAATATCTATTTCATTAACTTGAAAAAAATAGTCCATAATTGCCGAAGAGATAGCCAAAAAGAACAGCTCTTCAGAATCACATGCATCTAAATCTACAGGTTCGTCAACAGGCTTTTGATATTTATACCCAGCAAGCAAGTTATTGCCAAAAATAATTACAATTTGTATAATAAAATCATTACAACTTGTATAATGTTATTGTAAATACCATAGGAGGATCAGTATTCCACTATCGAGATAATACTGGTCTAGAAGCCGATGCAGTGGTCCATCTAAATGATGGAAGATGGGGACTAGTAGAAGCGAAATTAGGTCACAACTTAATAGATGAAGCCGCTGAAAATTTGATAAAACTAAAAGAAAGAATTGATACTAATAGAATAAACGAACCATCATTTTTGATGATTGTTACAGGAACTGGATATGCTTATAAAAGAAAAGATGGCATACTAGTTGTGCCTATAGGCTGTTTAAAGAATTGATAAATTACCCTATAATCATTTCAAAATATGGTTCATCTTGATTGGTGCCCTCGCACCATTTCATCCCAACATAATTAAACCCTAATTTTTCCAGAACTTTTTGGGAAGAATTGTTTTCAGGGTCTATAGATGCCCCTATTTTTTTGATTTTCAAATGATTTTTCGCATAATCTATACAGGCTATTGTCGCCTCTGTTGCATATCCCTTGCCCCAGTATTTTTTAGCAAGGTGATACATGAGTTCAGTGTCATAGCCATTAGTAGGAGGATTAAACCCACACACTCCTATTATTTCTCCGGTTTCCTTCAATATAGCCAGATAAGGGGAAAAACCTCGCTCTTCCTGCATCAATATATAATATTGCAGGGCTTTGAGCTCACGCTCTCTAGTGCCTGCACCACCACAATACTTCATTACCTCAATGTCACCCCAGAAGTTCATCACCGAGTCTAAATCGTCCAGTTCCAAAGTTCTTAATATCAATCTTTCAGTCTCGCATATGGTCAATTCAAATCCTCCTCAAAACAGACATTACTTATATCATCTTAAACCCTAGCTTCATGATAAGCAACATCAAAGGGGACAGTCAATAGTTTTAGCAAAAATATGCATCACCAGTAAAACAGTTCAACATAATATGCTATAATTGAAAATATCAACAAAGTGAGGATTAGACTATGGAATATGATATTATTCATCTGCCAAAAGAGACATGGAAAGGAACAATAATCCCAATAGGGTACACAACTGATCAGTACTATGACGTTATAGTAAGTAAAACAGACAATAAATTTACGATTGAGATAGAAAAGAAAGACTTTGCAGAGCCATTAATGCACACACCAGAGGAAAATAACTTCTCAGATAAACTGTATAAAGATCACTGGGAGAATGCCTATGCCTGGGGAGTATTAGAGAGCGGGGAGTTAGTTGCTGCAATTGAAACGGATCCAGTACTATGGTCTAATCGCCTTAGAATCACAGAGCTTTGGGTAGAAGAAAAATATCGAAAACAAGGAATAGGTCGTGCATTAATTGAAATGGCAAAGGAACAGGCAAGGAGAGAACGCCGCCGGGCAGTTATACTAGAGACACAATCCTGCAATACCAATGCAATAGATTTTTATCAACATGAAGGCTTCAGTTTAATTGGATTGGATACTTGCTGCTACAAGAATAACGATCTGGAAAGAAAAGAGGTTAGATTAGAATTCGGATGGTTCCCAGAAGAAAAGAAAAGATTAAGTCGTGATGAAATAGAGATTAGAATGGAAACAAAGGATGATTGGTACAATACGGAGCTAATGACACAGCATGCATTTTGGAATAAGCATCATCTTGGCTGTGACGAACACGTCTTGGTGCACAACCGCAGACGGCAAAAACTTTGATGCATTTATGGCAATTGAACTGGCAGAAGATAGTATGAAAAACATAAAAGGAAAATTCCACGAATCTGATGTTTTTAAGAATCTTACAAAGGAACAAGTGGAAGAATTCAATAAAAAATTTCCGATACTAAAGAAACTAAGATTTCCGGGGCAATGGGATTGATGTGTTAAACTATTCCTCTAATAAAAAGTCAATAATATTCTTATGTAGGATACCATTTCTCGAATGATTCACCAATACCTTATTCATTATCAAAATAGAGATGTCCAATTCCCAAATCATTTAAATAAGTGCACTATGTATTCAGTTTTACTAATTATTTTCACTCACCAAATAGAATATCGATATAATCTTGCCTTGTATCTATAATGCGAATAATCTTTACCGTTTCTTGTTCTAAACGATAGAATACATAGTTTTTCTCTACGACAAAATACATATAGTCTGTTGGTATATAGATGACATTCAACAGAGGTCTACCCATTAATGGATATGCTTCAAATCGTTTGATGCTTATTAGTAACTGTTTTATCTTTTCAGAAGCAATTTTTATATCGAATTCGCCCTCTAAATAAACTTTGATTTTCATCAGATCTTCTTTTGCCAACGGTGAAAATTGAATAGTATACACTTTTATAAACCTAGGGCCGATTCAATAGTGTCCATCGAAATCCAACCTTCCTCTCTGGCCGATTTTTCACCTTCTACTATATGCGCCATTAATTTCAAAGTTGCTTTCATTTTTTCATAATCTTCAATATCCATGAGTATATATTTGCCTCTCCCCTTTTTAGTCAGGTAAACTGGTGCATTTTCTTTGCAGGCATTTAATACGTCATTGTAATTTCTTAAATCAGAAACCGGTCGTATATTTGACATGTTCATCAACTCCTTCTATATTAAAATTATACAAGGATATGCTGTAAAATACAATGTATATTTTACAGCATATCCTTGTGCTTGATCTTCGTTAAGAAATAAGCAACTCTTGAACTAACTGTAAGCGGTAGCTGATTTCATCCTCTCGTCATTTGCCGTAACTTCAGCTTGAGCACTCCCGTTTTGTGATAATGGTTCAAAAGAGATTACACTTATTTATCACTATATTTAAGTAAGGTGAAGTTTAGATATCTAGGTAAAAATAAATATTACTTTTGTCAGCTTGACTGGTCCAATCATATCCGTGTGTGTTTAATCCACCTATATTAAACCCTGACTTTATATAGAATAAACATGCCGAAAGATTGTTGTCTTGTCCAATTGTGTAAATCCCTCGATAACTATTCTCGGTGGCAATTTTCTTACCCTCCTCCAACAATAGCTTACCTATTCTTTGTCCACGATACGCTTTGTATACTTTTAAATCTTCTAAATATAAGTATTTGAGCCAATCATGTTTGTAAATCGCAAGTCCTATACACTTTCCACGCTCATCATAGGCTCCAATAAAGAAGGACTCTTTTATTCGTGCATTAAAATCGTAATTTTCATCTGGAAATACCATTTCACTGACTTTATCTTCTTTAAATTTTTCTGTTGTATATGCCCAACTGTTACCATCGTAGGTTGGTATCATTTTCCCCCACAATGAAAAAGGTTCATTAGGAATGTTAATATCATTCTTTCTAGCTTCATCAATCCTTATGATTTCAATCATTTTTATCACCTCTACAATTTCCAATTTATCCGATGACTAACAGTGCTAAGACTTCCACTTCTATAAGTGGGAGATAAGCACTGTAGAGTCCCTGGATAACGGTCTCTAAGGTTCAGGTGGTGTTTCAAACACCATCTGAACCTTAGAACCCTGTTGATGTAGCTAGAAAGAATGATATTAACATTCCTAATGAACCTTTTTCATTGTGGGGGAAAATG
>CAKMKB010000179.1:0-5181 GCA_927435965.1 uncultured Clostridia bacterium | reverse complement strand
GGTCTTACATACCGGTCCTGCGGTATCGCCGGGTGCGGTAGATGATATTGAGCGGCCCTGGTACATGCATCCCCACCAAGCGGATAATCTATTGGTGCTTGCCGGGGTGAGATACATTGAGATATACACCCCCGAACACGGAAGAATAGAAAAATTCACGGTAGCTCCGGATCGCATCGAACATAACGGGGTCAGAGTATGTGACGGCAATGCTGTACTAGTTTGGCCAACAGGCGTTTTTCACAGAATAACAAGCGGTAGTGATGGATCAGCTTCTCTCAATCTCGCAACACACTATGACGGATTTGACATCAAAACAAACTTTAATATCTACGATTTGAACACCGAAACCGGTGAGTATAAGGTCATCAGAGAAGGCTACAAGGATCAGAAATAGATAAAAAAGAACTCTGCGATAAAAACAGAGTTCTTTTCATTTTCACTAAGTAATTTTATCCACCGAGGTAAGCCATTTTCACTGAATCGTCATCCAACAAATCAGAGGCTTTTCCTTCAGCAATTATTTTTCCAGTTTCTAGAACATAACCCCTGTCAGCCACTTTTAAAGCCTTGTGAGCGTTCTGTTCAACGAGCAGAATTGTTGTTCCTGCTCTATTGAGGTTATCGATGATGTCAAATATCTCATCTACCAATAGAGGAGCCAGACCCATTGAAGGTTCATCCATCAATAGGATCTTAGGTCTAGACATCAAAGCGCGCCCCATAGCAAGCATTTGCTGCTCGCCACCACTTAGGGTACCAGCTGGTTGCTTAAGCCTCTCTTTGAGTCTAGGGAAGCGTTTATAGACCATTTCAAGGTCTTCTAAGATCTCTCTCTTATCCTTTCTGATATAAGCACCCATTTCAAGGTTTTCATAGACAGTCATTTTGGAAAAGACTCTTCTGCCCTCAGGAACATGAGCCATACCCATATCAATTATCTGATGAGGAGGGACCTTTTTGATATCCTCGCCTCTGAATTTGATTATGCCACTGGTGGGGTCCAAAAGCCTAGAAATAGTTTTTAATATAGTCGATTTTCCAGCACCATTGGCACCAATTAGTGTCACTATCTCACCTTCGTTAACATGAAAACTCAAATCATGAATGGCGTGAATTTTACCATAAAATACATTAATATCTTCAACTCTAAGCATGTATTCACCTACTCTCCCAGATAGACTCTGATAACATCAGGATTATTCTTGATTTCATCAGGTTTACCTTTTGCTATTATTTTTCCGTAATCGACAACGACGATTCTTTCGCAAATCCCCATGACTAAACTCATATCATGTTCTATAAGCAGAATGGCGATATCAAACTTATCTTTTATGAAATGGATGGTTTCCATTAGCTCTTTGGTCTCGTGAGGATTCATGCCAGCAGCAGGTTCGTCCAATAACAATATTCTTGGTCTTGTGGCCAACGCTCTTGCAATCTCAAGCTTCCTCTGTTTACCATAAGGCAGATTTTTTGCATAGGTATCAGCGTAGGCTTGCATATCAAATATCTTAAGAAAATCCAAACTCTCTTGTTGAGCTTTCTCCTCCTCTGCCCAATACCTCTTTGAACGGAATATCCCTTCTATCGTCGTATATTTCATCTCATTGTGATAGGCTATTTTGATATTGTCTATAACCTTAAGATCCTTAAACAATCTAATGTTTTGGAAGGTTCTGGCAGCACCCATTCCAACAATCTGATAAGGTTTTTTACCGACTATGCTCAATCCATCGAGTGTTATATCTCCTTCAGTGGGCAAGTAGACTCCGGTAAGCATATTGAAGATTGTTGTTTTACCGGCACCGTTAGGCCCAATAAGACCTACCAGCTCATGCTCATCTACGGATATCTCGAAATTATCGACTGCTTTTAGGCCGCCGAAGCGCATTCCTAATCCTTTAGTTTCCAGTAATGGCATATCAGTCTCCCTCCTCTAAGTTCTTACGTGATGAGAATAATTGATTATGTCTTAACCTGTAAAGAAAACCAGACATTGAAAATTCTGTTGTGCCAAAAAGACCTTGAGGTCGGAAAATCATCATAATAACTAATAATCCAGAGTAAATCAATAATCTGTAGTTGGCAAAATCTCTTAAAGCCTCTGGTAGAATAGTCAATACAATTGCTGCTATAACAGATCCAGTCAAGCTTCCCATACCACCCAAAACCACTATTACGAGAATCTCTACAGATCGCATAAAGTTAAAGGTATTTGGATCTAGAAAAGCTATATAATGGGCATACATTCCGCCGCCAATACCTGCAAAAAATGCTGCTATGGCAAAGCCCATGACCTTATATTTTGTCGTTTGTATTCCGACAGCCTCTGCGGCGATTTCATCCTCACGTATTGAAATAATCGCTCGACCGTGTCTTGAATTAGTTAAAGTATATAAAATAGTTACAACTACTACGGTAATCCAGAAAACATTATCAATATTGGATATTCTTGGAATACCTGTCAAGCCTTGAGCGCCACCTGTCATTTTTATGTTATTGATAAATACCCTTATTACCTCACCAAATCCTAGAGTGATTATACCTAGATAATCGCCTTTAAGACGCAAGGCGGGAATACCAATGGCAATGCCGATAACCCCTGCAAATATTCCAGCCAAAAGCAGTGAAATTAATAACATGACCGTATTCGGAAGACCCGTACCTTTTAGAGAGATAGCTGTTATAGCTGATACATAGGCTCCGATAGCCATAAATCCAGCATGACCTAAAGCCAGCTGACCCAAAAATCCGGTAGCTAGATTTAGACTTGTAGCCAACACGATGTTGATGCAGATAAATATGATAATTCCTAGGTAATATCTACTGATAACCCCGTTTGATATAAAAAATTTCAATAATAAGAAGACTAGTATTATAGCTAAAACATTGATTATGTAATTCTTTTTTGATATTTTCGCCATATTTACACCTTCTCTCTTTCGTTTTTACCGAGTATACCGGTTGGCTTGATTAAAAGCACAATTATTAATATACCAAATACAATAGCGTCTGACCACTGACTCGATATATAAGCCTTTGCAATCGTCTCAATCATGCCTATAACAAAACCGCCAAGCATAGCCCCAGGAATAAGACCGATACCGCCTAATACGGCTGCAACGAAGGCTTTAAGACCAGGCATGATTCCCATAGTCGGGAATACCTGCGTGTAGGCCACGCTATATAAAACGCCTCCAAGAGCTCCCAAAGCAGAACCGATAGCAAAAGTGATGCTGATGGTCTTGTTGACATTAATACCCATCAGTATAGAAGCCTCTTTGTCTTCAGAAACGGCTCTCATTGATTTTCCGGGTTTTGTCTTTTTAACGAAAAAATCTAACAATACCATAAAAAAGATAGAGAGTGTTATTGTAGTGATAGTAACTGTTCCTATTTGAAGAGGTCCAATCAAAATAGGACGCTTAGGTATGATTGCTGGCATGATCTTAGGATCTGCGCGAAATATTACCAAAGCTAAATTTTGAAGAAATAGACTCATCCCGATAGCAGTGATAAGGGCTGAAATCCTAGGGGCCTTCCTTAAGGGTTTATAGGCCAACGTTTCAATTGTTACACCTAGTACAGCTGCTAGCACCATTGAAACAATCAGAACCATATAAAAAGGCATCCCTGTGGCAAAAACTGTTATAAATGCAAAATATGCGCCCATCATCATAATTTCACCATGGGCAAAATTGATGAGCTTTATAATGCCATAAACCATGGTATAACCCAAAGCGATTACAGCATATATGCTGCCAACAGACAAACCATTTATTAGTTGCTGTAAAAAAATATTCAATCAAATTCCTCCTTTCACAAAACTATAATGAATTCAAATCAGATATTTCAGAAAAAATTGTAGGAGAGAAATCCTCTCTCCTACAAAAGTATTCGTTTAAGCGGATTATTAATTTCCTCCAACCTTACCGGCGACAACATGCTCTCCATCTATAACTTGAATGATTGTGATACTCTTATTAGGATCACCATTCTCATCGAATGTTACGTGTCCGGCCACACCATCCATATCTGTAGCTGCCAATGCGGCTACGACGGCGGCTGATTCGGTTGTTCCAGCTCTTTTTATAGCATCTGCCATTATTTTAGTTGAGTCATAACCTAGAGCAGCAAGAGCATTAGGACTTTTACTCCATTTGGCTTCATAAGCTGTAATAAAGCTCTGAACTATTTCAGCTGGGTCTGTCTTAGCGTAGTGATTTACAAAGTAGTGTCCTTCGGCGACATCGGCATAATCATACTCTATTCCGTCCCAACCGTCTCCACCCATTGCAATAACTTCTATACCCATTTCTTGAATCTGTGCAAGTATAACACCGACTTTTGCGATATAATCAGGTAGCCATATTACGTCTGGATCAAGAGCTTGTATTTTTGTTAATACAGATTTAAAATCAGCATCATTTTTTGTATAGCCTTCATAGTTGGTAATTGTTCCAGTGCTTGCAAACTGATCTCTAAAGGCAACTGCAAGACCTTCTGAATACGGGTCTTCTATATTGTATAGTACAGCTGCTTTAGTGGCACCAAGTTCCTGTGCTGCAAATATTGCTGCTGTAGATCCTTGTTGTGGGTCTGTATAACAAGCCCTGAATACGTTTGGTGCATTTAGAGTAACTTCAAGGTTTGTGGCTGTAGGTGACAATACAGGCATACCATCTTCTACTGCTATTTCTTTAATGGCAAGTGTAACACCACTAAATGTACCACCAACGAGTCCGACGATACCATCTTGATCTCTCAATCTGTTATACGCGTTTACGCCTTCAGTCTTATCGCCTTTTGAGTCATATGCGATAATTTCAACCATTGCGCCATTTACACCGCCAGCTGCATTTATTTCTTCAGCAGCTAGTTTTGCGCCTTCCTCAACCGCTACGCCATACTGGCTATAGTCACCTGTTAAAGGTCCGATAACACCAATCTTAATGACTGATGCTGGTGCTGCTGTTGTTGGTGCAGTACCCCCACCAGCACAACCTGCTAATACGGTAGATAAAACTAAAATAGTTATTATCATTAAAACAGTAATTCTTAGTCAAGTCCATATTAGTGTGTAAATTCCTCGGGTATCATTTTGTGGTCAATCATCCAGCCTAATCGAGCGGTTTATGCCGCGAAAGCCTATTGATAGTGAGATATCGCCATGGTAGA
>CAKMKB010000178.1:0-13108 GCA_927435965.1 uncultured Clostridia bacterium | reverse complement strand
GATAAGTAAAGTTCTTTTATAGGACATATTTATCATATTTTATTGAATTTGATAATAATATGGATGTTTTGAATCGTAACCTATCAGAATCTTAGTCAAATGGATTTACTAAGAGGAATCAACAGTGCTTATCTCCCACTTATAGAAGTGGGAGTCTTAGCACTGTTAGTCATCGGATAAATCAAAATCACTTATAGAAAGCCACTGAAAAAAAGGAACATCAGTTTTCTTAATATAATCAAATACAATGTTATTTTCAGCATCAAATAAATATATTTCTTTTTCCGCATGAATGGCATACATTGTATTGCCACTTTGTTTACTATTAAGCGTTATTAATTTATCCCCCTCCGTGTAACTTCCATTATCCAAGATTATCGCCTTGTTATTATTCTCTATTCTATAACGGTAGTACTTTTGATTCTCTGTCTGATCCAACATAAAAACAAAATATTCTTGATATCTTGTTTCTGAAGAAGCTTCTTCTCTATAGTAAGTGCCTACAAGTTCTAAAGATGTCTGAGGTTTTGAGTCCTTATCACATCCAAATAAAAGCAGTATCACTATTGTTAGTATTGCAAACTTAAAACTTTTTTTACCTTTTAAATCTCTATATATCTTCATCTAACCTCAATGGGAATAAGCTGCGTAGAATATAATACTTTTGTTTGGCCACCGCTCCATTCTTGCCATTGGTATCCTATAAAATCATCAATCCATACTCGTTTATAAATAATATATTTCTGAACTTGATAAGTATTTTGAGCCCACAATCTATAATATCCCTGCTCCGGAACATTAACACTGTAACCTGTCACGTAACCTGTTCTCATGCCTATATTCAAACTGATGCTAATGCTCCCATACACTCCTCCAAAATTCACAGTAACTGTTTCTGATGCTCCTGCTTCCGGATCATAGTAAAAACTCCCTCCATATTCCATATATACACCACCGGCTGGCACACCACTTACCCAACCTTCAACTGAAGCATATCTTAGAGGTGAATATTCTATTTTATAGTCTCCTGGATCATTTAGTACTTGTTGACCTTTGTTATTTAGTAATCTAGATGCTTCTTGTTCATCCAATCCATTCTGAATCAGTTGCTCTATTATTTGTTTTTTTTCGTTAAACTCCATAGTTTCCTTCTTGTCATTAGCTATATTCCTTATTTTTGCTTTTAGACTCATCGAATTTTGACTCATAGCAATACCTCCATGTAGTTAGTAACTATCTTACTAACATTTAGCTTCTTAGCATATTCACCAAGGAGTGTAAAGTCAGCTGATTTCAATTTAGCATACCTTTTTGTATTTGTTAATCTAAAGATGGTCCATTTTTTATAAAATGATCAGTCGAAAAATGGTCCAATAATTCAAATTCGAACTCTAAAGGTATAAAATATCTTTGGAGGGAATAGGAGATGATCACTTTAATGGACAAGTACACAATTATCAAACTCAAGCAAACAGGTATGTCAAATCGACAAGTAGCCAAACAACTTGGCCTCAATCGAAAGACAGTCAACAAGTATTGGAACGATTACACTACGGAAACCAAACAATTAGGTACGAACGAGACGAGTATAAAAGCAATTCAAGAAAAAATCGTCTCAAAGCCGAAGTATGATGCTACGAACAGAAAATCTCACAAGTATTCTGAAGACATTGATAACGCTCTAGATCTAATTCTTGAATCAGAAAAAGAAAAACTTCGATTGCTTGGAATTAACAAGCAACAGTTATCAAATGTTCAGATCCATCAAGAACTTTTGAATCTCGGATTCGATATTGGAAAAACAACGATATCAATGAAGATCAAAGAGAAAAGAGAACGAGTAAAAGAGTGCTTCATTCGCCAGGAGTACGAGTATGGCGATCGGCTGGAGTTTGACTTTGGTGAAGTCAAACTGGTTCTTGGCAACGAAGTCAACAAATACCATTTGGCCGTCTTATCATCTCCTGCTGCAAACTTTAGGTGGTGCTATCTATATCGCAATCAGACAAAGGATGTCTTCTTGGATGCCCACGTCAAATTCTTTGAAATGACTAAAGGGGTATACCGGGAAGTTGTCTATGATAATATGAGAAATGTTGTGACCCGGTTTATCGGTAGAAATGAAAAGCTACTCAATGAAGATCTCATAAAAATGGCACTCTACTATGGCTTCAACATCAATGTTACAAACTGTTTCAGTGGTAATGAGAAAGGCCATGTCGAAGGTAGTGTGAAAGTACTCAGAAACAAGATATTCGGTCCAAAATATAAGTTTGATTCATTTGAAGATGCTGTCAGTCACCTGAATAATGAACTGATTAGACTAAACAAAGACAGCGACATTGAACTTGAAAAATCTTGTTTACTTCCCTATAAGCCTGAACTGGAACTGGCAAGCATAAGGAAGCTCACCATTGACAAATACAGCTTCGCAAGAGTTGAAAACAATTTCTATTCCGTTCCTGATTATCTTGTTGGGAGAACGGTCACTGTAAAGATTTATTATTCGGATATCGATTTTTACTCCAACGATCACTATCTATGTACGCATAAAAAAATAGATGGATCAAAGGAAATAAGCATCGACATTCGTCATTATCTTAGAACCTTTGAAAGAAAGCCCGGTGCACTACACAATTCATTTGCCCTGAAAAGTATGCCTGAGCTTAAATCCATCTATGATAACTATTTTAAATCAAATCCAAAGAAATTCATAGAGATTCTCAAAGAAAATCAGGAAAAGAGTATAAATGAAATCATTGACGCATTTAAGCTTAGAGTACAAAACAAGCTTGTAGAGCAAACATCACATTCTGGATTGACCACGATGACAATGAATCAGCTTAAGCTATACAATGGTCTTAGCCTCAAGGAGGTAAGACAATGAGTATACATGATCTTGCAGTACAGTTGAAACTTCCATATACCAAGAATTATCATCAAGAGCTTATTGATGAGGCAACACATACAAATATGACCTATGAAGAATTTCTGACAGAACTGCTTATTAGAGAACATGAACTTAGAAGAAATAACGGCATTAAAACGCGTATCAAACAAGCTAAATTTCCATACCTGAGATATCTTGAGGATTTTGATCGAAATAAATATTCAAGAGACTTCTGGTCGAAATTTGATGACCTCGAAAAACTCAAATTCATTGATAAAAAAGAAAATATCATCCTCATCGGAACGCCAGGTTCAGGTAAGACCCACTACTCAATAGGGCTTTCAATGAAAGCAATAATGGATGGTAAATCTGTTTTATTCGTCTCGGTTCCTAATCTTGTTATTGAGCTTAAAGAGGCCTTAAGCCAGCATCAACTCAATACTTACAAAAGAAAATTTGAGAAATATGATGTGGTTGTTCTGGATGAACTTGGCTACATTTCATTCGACAAATCAGGTTCAGAAATATTATTTAACTTGCTGTCGAATCGGAATGACAAAGGCTCAATCATCATCACATCTAACCTAACATTTGATCGTTGGAATGAAGTTTTCAATGACACCATGTTGACTGGCGCGCTGGTTGATCGATTGGCCCATCGGGCACACATACTAGATATATCACTTGAAAAAAGTGCTCGTTATGAGGACACAATTGCATGGCTTAAAATCCAAAAATAAGTGGCCCGTTTTTCAACCGATTGATTGGACCAAATTTCGATTGACAATACCACTTTTTATGGCATCATTAAATATTTGTATATCTATTCTACTTCTACTTCTTACAATGTCACATATTGTCCGTTCAACATCATACGTTTCAATGGTATTTCCAAAAATTGTAGCTTTCTTTTCAACTCCAAGTTTATGTAATTCTTTTTTTACATAATAGATCTTAAATCTACTTGAAATATTTTCAACAACTTTGTATCCGCTTGACACTGTTGCAGTATACTCAAATGGTGTCCTATCAGTTAAGCCATGTAAATATAATGCTGTCTCATGAGAGTAAACTAGCTCGGGATATTTTTTTTGCATATAAAACATTTCATCTTCAATTGAATCTAAATCCACATAGACACCTCTTTGAACACGTTCAAGTTTTCCTTCCGAAACTAACTTTTTTAAATAAGTCCGTGGTATTCCGAATTGCTTAAGCTCGGATGTTAAAATAGTTCCATGGTTATTTTTTATGATTTTTTCTAATTCATCAATATAATCCACAAATATCACCTTCTCCAAATATACTTATATTGTGCTTTATTTAAGTATATTTGTAAATACTATGTGGCTGATTGTTTGCACGAATGTAAATGACATAATAAAAGTTGACCTGTTGGTACAATTTTTCGCTGTCATTTACAGCAGAGTGAATGTTTCCTCTATTTTCTATAAGTATTAGAATTAACGCTAACATTTAATTTGATTTAAATTCATCTCCCTTCCAATAATATCTCTTCTCATAAAATCCACCTACATCCTTAGGAAGCATAATAACTATTTCACCTTCTGCTCCTCTTTCAAATTCTTCTGAATGATGTGTTGATGCACTTTTTAATATCTTGCTATCATCAAATGTAAATACCTTAAAAGAATTTTCGTTGACTGTGAATACAATATAGTCAAAATAATTTTCGTTTATAATACCAATATTGAAATCCATCTTCTCGTCATTATTAAGATCATCGCCTACTAGATCAAATTTCCCAATAAATCCAATATTCTTAATTCCAAACAAATCGTTTAAATATAGCACGTCAACAATTGATTCATCTTTTATCAGCCATAATTCAAATTCACCATAATATCCACTTTTATAAATATCAAAATCATCATCTTCTGGTGACAATGTTAGTTCATCTGTTTGCACAAGCATGATTTCATAAGCGTTGTTTTTAGCATCATCGCAATATTTCACAATAACATTATTACTACTCCCATCATAATGATTTTGAATGTCCTTGCTTTCGATATAAGATTCTTCATCTTCTACTAAAGTACAACTTGAAAGGAGCAGAACAATCAACACTGCTGCATATAAATTTATTATTCTCTTCATTTTACTTTCCCCCATAATTTACTATCAGTAGTAGTATCCACCCGTAATATGAGCTGTAGCAAAATGAGATTCGCTCATATACCCAGTATAATCATCTAGCGATTGGTATGCACTAGTTGTCTGATTATTATGGGCAGCAATAAATATGTCATCTGTATCTCTACTACCAAAACTTCCCGTTACATCAGTTACCACCATCGCATGATCTAAAGTACCAATAGAAGGACTAGTTGAACTCCAATCAACAGCAATCACATCACCTTCAGTCGCATAATTTAAATTAAAGTAAACACTACCATAAGGTCCTTCTACTTGGCTCGTACTTGTATAAACTAGCCAAAAGAAACCATCTACATTATCCCAGTGCCATCCGTAACCTGTTGCTTCTGTCGTATGTCCTGTATAATAATTATTATGTTGCCAAAGCCTTATATATGAACTACCATAAGTAGAATCATAAACAACTGGCGGACCTGTTGTACTATCTGCTCCTAAGCCTGCCCATACTACTTGTGAAGCGAAATTTTGACAATCATCAACCGCTTCTCCAAATATAGAATTAACACCATCGTACCATTCTTCTGCATAGTCCACCGCATCACTTCTTGAATATGAATAATAATAAAGTGGCTCTCCTAGAATTATGTATGGACTAATCGTTGATGTCTCGATACTTGCACTGTCACTATCACTTTCAAGTTCAGAAATCTTAGCTAAAACCTCTGCATCAACATCAAAATCATAATATTCAAAATCTAGCATAGACTCCCACGGATCACTTGTAACTATACTACTGATGCACCATTTACTGTGATCTATTTCAAAATCAATATTATATTTTGTAGTTTCATAACTAGTTTTTTTGAATTTATCATCAATATAATATGTATACTCCTCTACTATTTCTACACTAGCCTTTTCTCCATCAATTACTATTTTGCAATCTCTAAAATTTATATCATCCCATTGAATCAGTCGATTATCATATTCTAGCATTTTACTATAATATTCATCCGATTTAATTCTGTACAATATATTTTTTGCAGTACTAAACTTTGATGATAAAATTTCATTAAAATTATAATCTTGTCGAGTTCTTATATAGGCTCTTCGTAAAGAAAGAAATGTCTCTGTTGCATTTCTTAAATACTCAACGTCATAATTTTCTGACTCACTAATGGTGTTCAGTTGAGCAATGTATTCTTCCTGCGACATTGATATAGTATCCATAGTGTATGCATCTTCATTATTTTGAGCATTTGAGATTAAGGATGTTCCTAGCAATGCAATAACAATTAATATTGTAGCTAATAATTTCCTTTTCATAAATTCTTTCCTCCTTTTTAACAATTGAGAATTTCAAATTATATTGAACACTGTAAAATTGCACTTTTTTATTACCAAATACACACGAAATGGACAGCTGCAACATCTTTTTGTATATTCTTGTGCGGGAGAGCCGCAGTTCCGGTGTGGCATGAGCCACATGTCCGGAACTACTGAGCCACCAATTACTCGCTTAGACGTTTATCCAATCCATAGACCTCCCGCATTGATAAGTCCTTGGAAGGATCTATACTTTCGATGTTGATTTTATAGGCATCATGAACAATACGATCGAGAATGGCATCTGCCAAAGGTGAATCATTGCCACCCAGTTGTTCATACCAGCCTTCATGTCTGTACTGAGAGCAGAAGACGGTAGAGGATCTCTTTCTTCTTCGGTGAAGGAGCTCGAATATATCTTTTGCTTCTGAAGATGTTGGTTTCAACAGCAGCCATTCGTCAATGATCAATAATACCGGGTTGGCATATTTGGTCATGATTTTCTTGTAATTACCTTCATTTCTTGAATGCTCAAAATCCAGCAATAGATCAGGAAGTCTAACATATTGGGTTTTGAAATAATGCTTGCAAGCTTCCATCCCGAAAGCATTGGCAAGATAGGTCTTTCCACAGCCTGTCGCACCGGTAATGAAAATATTTCTGAACTCAGCGATATACTCACAAGTAGCGAGGCGTTTGATCAGATCTTTATTGAGCCTTCGACCAGAGGAATAATCGATTCCCATGATACTGGCGTCAGGTTGCTCGAATTCAGCATTTTTAATCAGCCGATAGAGGCGATTGTTCTTTCTCCTAGTGTATTCAATATCAACCATCATGCCAAATCGATCCTCAAAGTCAACCTCTTTCATTTTTGCATCCGACATTTGTTGGATAAAGGCGTCTGCCATTGCGGTCAAACGCATTTCAATGAGTTTATCTATCGTGGCATTATTGATCATTGGGTTTGCCTCCGTAATAGTTTGCTCCGCGTGTGACACCGTATTTGTTTGTGGTATGCTCTGGTTGAGGCTTTGTCTTTTCATTGACGCCAGTTACAAGAATATTTTTAATGCTTTTGTAACTAGGACTGGCTGTGTAGCTTAAAGCTTTTTCACAGGCTGCTTCAAGACTTTGCTCTGAATATTTCTCAGCCAGTTTGAGTAGTCCCATGCAACTTCTATAGGTTTGTTGCTCAACTCGGTTTGAGGCAAGAATGGCATCAATAGCCAGAAAAGTATGTCTTCCAATACGCTCCGCCCACTTTCTGAAGCGGTCACCGTTCCATTCCAGATACTTTTGGTGGTCTTCAGGCATGTGTTCTAGAAGGGTGCTGTACTGTCCTTTTCGTCCATAAAGACGCATGTGGGACGCGATGCGGTTGTGATTGTAAAAAATTTCAATAGTTCTGTCTGTTACTCTCACATCGACCTTGCGTTTGATGTATTCATAAGGAACTGAGTATAGCATTCCATGCAAGGATATGTGATAATTGAACTGAACGGTGGCCATTTTCCATTCCGCCAGTTCATAGGAGGTAGCGGGCAGTGGACTTAGGAGAGGCAACTCCTCATGATGGAAGAGACGCCATCTGCTGCCTTCCTTCTTTTGGAAGTCTTTAGAATTGAATACTTCCAACTTTTCACGGATGGCAACGTTTAATTCCGGCAAAGAGAAGAATTGTTCGTTCCGTAAAGCCGCTGTTATCCAAGTGGATATGTTTCCAACAACACCTTCAACATTTGCTTTATCCTTTGGCTTTCTGACTCTAGCGGGAATAATGGCGGTGCCGTAGTGTTCTGCCATCTCATGATAAGTCGCATTGAGTTTTGGCGTATACCAATCCTTGGTGTGCACAACAGCTGTCTTGGTGTTGTCAGGAACTAGGATTTTCGTGACGCCACCAAAATAATTATACATATGAACGTGTGCAGTGATCCAAGCCCGTTGTTTTTCGTTAATGAATGCTTCTACATAGGCGTACTGGCTATAGGTCATGACACCGACAAATATGTGGGCGTCTGTGATTTCACCGGTGTCAGGATCAATAATCTTGGCAGAATCACCTGCCCAATCAACCTCAATCTGTTCTCCTGGCTTACGGTTGATATGCATGGTAGCGCGGCGCTTCTGTTCATCCTGTTGAAGATGGTGACAAAATTGTGAATACATCAATGCCTCTTCGCCATTTAGACGGCATTCTTCCATGTATTCAGCCCATAGCAGCTTCTTGCTTACACCGTTCTTAAGCAACTCTTTTCGGATGTAAGCAAAGTTAGGTGGCCTCTTTAAAACGCTTCCCTTATGCATGGGGAAAAGCAGATTCTGCCACTCTAAATTTGTTTTTGCGTTGTCTTTTGTCCACATAAACCCTAGTTCTTCAGCCCTTCTTAGGACTCTTGATACTGTGTTGCGTGAACAGGAACAACTAAGAGCGATATTGCGCTCACTGAATCCAAGACTCTTTAGCCTTAGGATTTCACGGTAATCGGTCATAACTGACCTCCTTTACAAGTATTGACATCATAATGATATCTGTCTACATTATAAAGGATATTTCTGAATGGCTCACTCATCGGAATGGTGGCTCTATCCAAATCGGAATCATGGCTCAATTTGACCGGACTGGTGGTTCAATTTGTTCCGGAATATTCACTTTTTTTGGAAAATACCACTTTGTTTCATTCATTATTATTGGAAAAACGTCTATAGGCAAATTTATTAAGAGAGAAAATATACAAAACAAAAATCATACGAATATAGTTTGATAATGCACCACTAGTTCCCTGATTCCCACAAAAATAGAAAATGACCGTAAAAAAATTATGCTTGTTGATGCAGCTGATATTATTCTTAATTTGATATTAATATTCTCGTTTCTAACTAGATAAGCTACTGTTAGAAAATTTAAAATCCATGCAAATATGCCAGCGAAATCTAGACTTGAAGATCTATCAAAGTAGTCCGGAATACTCAGCGGTAACAATCTTACCTTTTGACATAAGATTTTTCATACCCTCCCACCTCTGTAAATGACATAATATAAGTTGACCACTGGTGGTCAACTTTTTCATTGACATTCGCACACCTCAAGAAATTATACCTTTTCATTAAATAGGTTGACCAATAAAAAAGAATAGTAAGATGGCTTTTATTTGTGAATCATTAACTTCTGTTTTCAATAATTTTTAAAAGTTCATCCTCAAATTGCGTATAAAAACTAATCCTAATACTTGGACCTGCTGAGTAATCCTCGTTGCTAATTTTAATATTGTTTTCTGAATCTACACCGATAAAATGCAATAATACTATATAACCATCAAATGAGATTAGATATTCTGTTATTTCTGGTCTTTTTATGTCCTTATACTCTTCCTTAAAATTTGTATTTAATTTCTGTCCCATAGTATAAAGGGTAATAAATCCACTTTCTTTACTTTGAGGGAAATATATAAAATTAACCTTTACTAAAGTTGTATTGTCTTCTGACATGTAATAAGTTTCATATCTATAGGGATAATTTATATCATCATTTACAGCATCTGCTTTTTTGTCATTCAATTTATTCTCAGGAAATGATGCTGTCACACTAGTATACCCGTCTCCGCTTATATCAAGAAAACCTTCTGGTTCAAAGCTTGAGGTGAATTCAAAAAAGTCACTTCTAAAAATCTCATAAGGCAACTCTTCGCTCTTTTCTGCGCATCCGTTCAGCAATAGCGTTATAAATACCAAAGCCGTTAATTTAATAAATGTTTTCATTTTATTTGTCTCCTCGTTTATTTGTCCTTTTTAGATTACCCGTCCCTGCGTTTCGTAATGTCGACACTAAATCTCATTGATTTTTTTCTCCATATAATTCGCCATCTAACAATAATCTTAGTATTAAATGAGAAAAAACTCCTTATCTCTGACCAAAATATATCATAGATATCTTTATTGTCAATATAGGTGTGATGAATAGGTCGCTTTCCGTGATGAAAACTTTCTATTTTACAATTAAAGAAGTAACTCGGCAATAAATTCATTGTTATTGTTAGAGTTTTTAAAGTGTCCGTTGTATTTTTCGACAATCTTTCTGATATTATTTAATCCATGTTCGTGGTTTTCTTTATCTTTTTTAATGGTATGTAGATGACTGTTTACAATTTCAACTTTCCCATCAATAGAATTCTTGATAAGAATATCAATTTTCCCATACCCACAAGAAATTTCAAGATTGATATATCTGCTTTTGTCTTTAACATCAAGACATGCCTCTATTGCATTATCCAAAAGATTTCCCATTATTATAGTCATGTCTACATCAGACACATGTATCTCTGTTGGAAGATTAATGTCATATTCAAATACTATGCCATTTTTTGTCATTTTATTCATGTTGTAATTAATGAGTTAAATACCATCACGAAAAGGGACGTAGCCCGAATCATACAAGCGTTCTGATGACAGCATTCTGTATTCACCCTCTCCTATAGTAACAACCTCATATTTCATCGTCTTGGCTTTCAGCATATATGCCGCATCAGCATAGAAATCGATTGTTATTGCATATGTATCTGTCTCTTCATCAAAATCCTCTGACACCAGATTAGCAAACATCCACGTACCACCTCCGGCACCAAAGGACATAGAATCCGTTTCAGGATCATAACGGTAATATCTCGTAAAATCAACCTCCGTGATTCCAAAAGCTTTTTCTGTTTCAATCGCCAACCCTTTAGCTGTAATTAATTCATTTTCAAACTTGTTAAAGAGAAACCTCATCATATCTGAAGTAAATTTATCAAAATAGAATTCCTTAACATCTGTTCCAGGTACAATCGAATTAAAATCATCAACGTCCTCAAATAAATCGAGATATACAGCTGCCTGATAGGCAAACATTGCAGGATCACTTGCTTCAGAGAAATGAGTTCGACTCAATAGTCCGTCTTGTGGTTGAAAAACCTGAAGTGGGCTGCTACCATCAATGCCAAATTCCACCTGCCAATTACTCTTGCCTGATGCAAAATAAGATGTGTCACTTTTTTCTATGTCAAGTTCCACAATATATCGTCTTCCATCAGATTGTCTTCCATTATATTGCCTAGTCTCAGAGCTTAATACTTGGTAACCTTTTATATCCGCATCCTTCAAGAATCCATAGGCTTGATAAGCATCCTGCTTTTCACCATCTCCACTTTCAAAGCGTTCCAAATAATCCGTTCTTAGTCCAATTAAACTCAGAATGCTTTCGATATCCTTATCCATCAGATAATGCATGAAAAAACCCAGGTGATGGTCCCATATCAAAGAATCATCATAGTCCAAGCTTTGACTTAAATCAATCAACGCGACTGGCTTTTTCATAATTATTTCAAGTTCTTGTTGGGGAAAATATTTCGAAGCTTGAGCCTCATCTAGTAAAAATATTTTTTTGTCAATCCTGGCATAGTTAGAATCTATGTCAAAAGCTTCAAAATAAAACCACTCCGCTAACCATGTTTCCGGATTATTGTCGGGTGTTTCTTCTATTGCCATTTCTGAAATAACCATTGCCTTCCCGTCACTAATATCCAATATTTTCCATCTTAGAGGTCCATAGTATTCACCAAAAACAGCGATATCGCCAATGTTTGCTTTTTCACCCGGTAATCCGCTTATCACTACAGGCTCTCTCGGTATGTCATCTTCCCTTTCATTTTTGTGTTCTGTTCTCTCCTGAGCTAATATCTCCATCTTCTCTATCAGTTCATCAAGTTTATCAGCTATCATCTTGTGATTATTATCCTCAAACATCCCTTGTACCCCTGTTGGTTCCTCGTACAACAATTCTCTTAGCCATTCGCTCGACCTCCAAAAGGCCTCCCCCTCTCTTGAAAAGCTTCTCTGAACATCAGCATCAGTAGTAGTCAATTGTCCTAGCATTTGTGCCAATGGCATTAATCTGTCTGTATAAATTTCACGAAGGTCATAATCCCTCAGTTTTATATATTGAATAGAAGACCCCAATCTTTGCAAAGCCGCAACATCTTTATTGATCGATACATCAAACACTTCCTGACTGATCATTTCATCCTTCGGTAAGACTTCAGCAATCGAATACAAAATTCTTTGTAAGTCAATCATCGAATTCCACAGTAATGAAGCATTCCTCTCTTCATAAGCTAGATTTGTTTGATAGGTCATATACCATCCTATTGATGTTATTAAAATGCATGCAATTAACAAAACAATCAATACTTTTTTAGTCATGTATTCTTCTCCTTTATTATAAATTAAGATCTCCTTCTGCTTCAGGTTAATTAATCAAATTTTGGCTTTTCTAGAATTATATGAGCTATCATATACAACATCCATGAAATTATCATGTAATACCCATCTAAGAATATAAATATTAGAGTACCTACAAATATTAATACTCTACCAAACGTCTCCAATTTTTGATTATTATAATACCTTGCTTTCCTAATTTTAAATCTAGAATAAGTAACCTTTTTCGAGATCGCAACTAGAATTGCTAGCACAAAAAATAAAACCAATACTAATGAGAATTTTCTAATAGAATAAGAAAAAAGAATAAGTGTTATCATGATACTTTCTATATAATAATAAAACTTAATTATCTGTTTGTTAGTCAATGCAATTCCCCGATAAAGTCCGTATAATGGTGTAAAAAGAAACTTCAAATAAAAATGAGCCAAAATGCTCGTCCTCGGTTAAAATATAAGTACTACCCAAATACCTAACTGAGGAGATGAACAAAATGGCTCAATTAAATATTACACTGGA
>CAKMKB010000177.1:0-4514 GCA_927435965.1 uncultured Clostridia bacterium | reverse complement strand
CAGTAAATCCAAATTGAGGTGTAAAAACAATCTCAAAAATATTATTCAACTCGCTCACCCCCCTTTTTAATCAATGCGCGTTCGTGATACTTTCTTAAGAAATATTGGGCGGGATTGCTCTCAATCTCTTTTCCAGTTCGTTTACTGTGTTCTTATTATTCATTATCACTGGATCTAAAGGAACGAGTTCCACTTTGAGTGCTCGTCCGTTGCCTAGAATTGATGTGCCTATTTTGAAAGAGATTCCTGTACTTGGAACCATATTTTCGGGCCATAATGTGTTGGTCTATATAATGTTTGCCACTGTAATATTGGTGTATTTATTGATGTATCAGACACCACTAGGACTTCGTATGAAAGCGGTAGGAAAAGATCCCTCTGCTGCAGAGTCGGTAGGGGTAAATGTAATCAAGATAAAAACCATAGCACTAATCTTAAGCGGTGCGTTATCCGCATTTGGTGGTGCCTATATGTCTATGGGATACTTATCATTCTTCACTCAAAATATGACGGCAGGGCGTGGTTTTATTGGCTTGGCAGCGGAGGCGATGGGTCATGGTAGTGTTTGGCTTGTCACCTTGACAGCGTTTCTATTTGGAATGTTTGATGCCTTGTCCAATGCACTTCAGCTATTTTCTTTGCCATCCGAAATTTTACAAACTATCCCATACGTTGCCGTTTTCATCGGTATCGTAGTGTTCTCTATTTATGAGTATCACCGCAATAAATCTCGAGGTGGACAATGAAAAAAGTAATTTTTGACTGCGACCCTGGGCATGATGATATTTTTGCCTTTTGCTTGATTGCATCACATAAGGAGGCTTTTGATCTGCTAGGCTGTACAACAGTTGCGGGTAATCAAACGGTAGACAAGGTGACAGACAATCTGTGTCGTGTGATGGACTATCTTCAATTGGATTACCCAATTGCAAAGGGATCGTCCACATCCATGTCAGGAAATACCTACGTTCAGCCCCAAGCCCATGGTGAGAGCGGAATGGATGGCCCCATTTTACCAAATAGTAACCGAAAAATTGAAGATTTGGATGCGGTAGCTTGGATGAGAGAAACAATATCGCAGCAATCTGAACCTGTAACCATTATTGCGACAGGCCCGCTGACCAATGTTGGTAGATTACTTGATGAATCTCCTGAGATTAAGGATAAAATCTCTCAGATATCTCTTATGGGTGGGTCGGTTTATAGTGGCAATATCACGCCGTCGGCTGAGTTTAATATCTATGTGGATCCTATTGCAGCAGATAAGGTTTTTAGGAGTGGTATTCCTATCGTTATGAGTGGACTTGAAGTGTGTAATGAAACGATGATGATGCATGATGAAATTAATCTTTTTGACAGAGATGGAGTAGCTTCTCGTTTAATATTTGAGTTGCTAGAGTTTTATAGCCAGTATGCAAAAAAGTTAAACCAACCGGGGAGCCCTTTGTTCGACTTGGTGCCAGTAGCGCATCTCTTAAAACCAGAGTTATTTGGATCTAAATTATACAGAATAGAGATTGAAACAGAAGGCTTGATTACTAAAGGTAAAACTGTGGCTGACCTTCGTCTATGGTCTGACTCATCCAGGTGCAATGCTCAAGTACTGATGACAGCAGATAGATCAGCGGTTATACAACTGTTCTTAGATAGTGTGGCTTTATTGGACAGAAGTTTGATAGGAGGATAATCAAATGATTACAATTAAACAATTGTTAGAAGAAAAATCAGCAATGGAAGCTTTGGAGCAAGAATTGTTTTGGACACCGGAGCTTGGATTTAAAGAGTTTAACACCCAATCCATTCTAAAGGCTTTTCTGATTGAAAACGGTTGTGATCAGATAGAGGATTTTGGGTTAAATGGATTTGCTGTCACAATAGGGCAGGGAAGTCCAGTAATCGGATTGATTGCCGAACTGGACGCTTTGATGGTTCCTGATCATCCTACTGCAAAAGAACCTGATTTTGCAGCACATTCATGTGGCCATCACATGCAATGTGTGATAATGGCTTTTGTCGCAAAGCTGTTGAATCAGATTATTAACTTATCAGGGTGTGTTAAGGTTTTCTTTGTGGCTGCTGAAGAATATGTGGACTTGGAATTTCGTAGAAATTTGATTCAAAAAGGAGAAATATACTCTCCATCCGGTAAAAGAAACTTGATTTACCAAGGAGCCTTTGATGATTTGGATGTTGTGTTGAGCTGTCACACTATGGGAGCGACAGCTTACCCTCAGATGGAGTTAAATGCCTCTCTGAGTGGCTTTGTATATAAGCGTTATCAGTTCCTAGGCAATAGCTCTCATGCAGCTGTAGCGCCTCATTTGGGAATCAATGCTTTGAATGCTCAAGTGCTGACTCAGAATGCCATAGCATTGTTGAGAGAGACATTTCAAGAAAAAGACATGATAAGGGTGCATCTAATGACAACATTGGGTGGTCAATCGGTTAATGCAGTTCCCTCACAGACCATTCTGGAAGGCTATATAAAAGCAATCAACTTTGAAGTCTTATCGATTACTGAAAACAAGATTGACAATACTGCTGTTCATTGTGCTGCAGCTATTGGTGCAGAGTGTCAAATCGAGACGACGAAGGGTTTTTATCCATTGGATCAATCCAGGGCTTTGAGTAACCTATTGCGATCACACATGATAGCCTGTGTAGGAGAGACAGCTATCATCGATGAACAGAAATCATTTGCTGCCGGAGATCTTGGAGACATTTCTCTCTTTAAACCCACCATCCAGTTTGGTTTTTCTGGGTGCAAAGGAACTGTCCACGGGCGTGATTTTATGATGGAAAATAGTCTGGAGGCTCTGATATATCCGGTATTTGTACTGCACAACAGTATCATGAATATGTTGAACGACCCTGATAAAATCAGACAAATCAAGGAAAGCTATAAACCAAAGATGTCTAAAGAGACGTATTTTAATCAATAAGATAACGTTTCTAGAATGGAGGAAATCTATGAAAAAAAGCCTAAGCAAATGCTTTATTCTCCTAATGGTTCTCATCTTAGTTTTATCCATTGTTCCAGTTGGGGTTATGGGTTTTCAGGATGAACTGTCAGGACACTGGGCAGAGAGCACCATCGGAAAATGGTTGGAAAGTGGGATAGCAAAAGGCTACCCAGACGGTACGTTTAAACCAAATGCACCTATAACGCGTGCAGAATTTATGACGCTTGTAAACAAGTCATGGGCGTTCGGTAGTAAATCAGAAGCCAAATTTTCTGATGTCAGTGAAAAGGAATGGTTTTATAACACGGTAGCCACAGCAGTAGGTGAAGGGTATATTGATGGCTATCCAGATGGTACAATGAAACCAAACGCACCTATTACTAGTCAAGAAGTTGAAGTAATTGTTAATAGGTTGAACAAGGATGAATCTAGTTCAATAGATAGTCTAGATTTTGAGTCTCAACAAATCATAACCAGAGCAGAGGCTATAACAGTCCTGGATGAGTTGCAAACTAAAGACGAAGTCTTGGTAGCAGGTATCCCTAAGGTAATAGATAAGCCTGGGATTTACGGAACAGAAGAAACTTCAGAAGTAAACTACAATGTTACAATAGCCGTTCCTAATGTTACTCTTCAAAATATAACCTTCACCAAAAATCTAACCATTTCTAAGGCTGTAGATAATGGCTATGTTGACTTAAATAACATCAATGTTCTGGGCCAATTAATAGTCCTTGGAGGTGGAAAAGACAGTATCCATATAAACGGAGGACACATAAGATTAGTGATAATACAGCAAAGTGGTATTACAGTTCGTGTCTTAACAACTGAAGGGGCAATTGTTGAAACCCTATCAGTAACAGGAAATAACTCAGATGTGGTATTGAGTGGAGTAATTCAGGACTTGCTAATTGAAGCTGATAACGTAATAATGCAACTTCTAGAAGAATCAAGTGTTCAAAATTTTGTTGTTCTAACCGGTTCTGATGGTAGCAAGATCTTAATTGATATGTCATCTGTTGTTGAACATATGAATTTAGAAGGACCAACACAAATAGATAATTGGGGAGAAATAAACTATTTATCTGGTAGTGGATCTAGTGATTTTAGCGTTAACTCAGGAGGTAACGCTCCTATTAATTTTGGTCCACCGCCTCCTCCGCCACCACCAGCACCACCTCCAATGTTTCCACCATCAATACAATTACCACCAATACTACCGCCACCGCAACCACCACCACCACCTAGGCCTCCATCACCAATCATTTTCCCTAACCCAATTCTATCGGTCATATCGGAACCATCAGATTATGGGATAGTAACAGGAGGTGGACAATATCAACCAGGAACACCAGTCACATTAGAAGCTACACCATCACCTGGAAAAGTGTTTCTCAGGTGGGAAACTGGGAGCACTCAAAGCTTCACTAATCCATTAATGATTTCTATGCCTTCAATAGATACATCCTATAAGGCAGTCTTTACGAATGAACTAATTCCTGTTATAGGTACAGCTCAGCTAATAGGAAACGCTTACTATGGTGAAACAAT
>CAKMKB010000176.1:0-14838 GCA_927435965.1 uncultured Clostridia bacterium | reverse complement strand
CCAAGAAAAAAGCAAAGATAAACTGGAACTGGAGAAAATATTCTTTGGTAGCAGCAGCTTTGATGCTCGTATTGATGGTGCCGTTAGCGCTGGATATGATGGGTCTAGGAAATTTTAGAGCAAAAACAACCTCCTCCGATGAAATAGGAATGCAGAGTTATCCACAATATGGAGATGCTGAAGCGCCCGCTGAATGGAATATGGACGATGGACGTGGTGGTGCTAGCGAAGATTTTGATGTTATGGAAAAAGCACCAACCTTAACGGATAAAGAGAAGGAAAATTTGGTAGTTTCTGGTACAGGAGACGACTATAGAGATAGAGACTTAAAAATCATTAAAACAGGATATTTAAGTCTGGAAACAGAGAATTATGATGAGTTATTAACTTTAGTCACTCAGCAAGTGCAGGTATACGGTGGATTTGTTGAAGTGTCAGAAACATATACCAATCAATACTCCTATTTTGATTCCGGAACCAACAAGAGAATAAACCTGAAGAACGGCTTCATGAGAATACTGATTCCACAAGAGTTGTTTTATGAAGGATTCAATTTCTTTGCAGAGAATGGAGAAGTTGTCAGCAAGAGAACCAACGAAGCAGATATGACCAAATACTTCTATGATATGGAAAACAAGGTCAAAAACCTGGAAATTCAAGAAGAACGATTGAGAGAGTTGTTCGACAGAGCTGAAAACATAACTGAAATCATGCAGATTGAGAGTGAACTCGCTAGAGTGAGGAGCCAGATCGATTCTTACACCATGGAGCTTCAAGACATCAGCTACCGTGCCGACATGGCAACGATTACGCTTGAGATAAGAGAAATACAAGGCAAAGATACCATCCGACCCGTAGATGATAATCTATGGCAAAGGGCAAAAGAAAGCTTTACCAAGTCCATCAATGGTCTGATAGAAGCATTTGAAAATCTGGTAGTATATGCATTTGCTGCTATACCGGTTATATTGATAGTGTTGGTTATTGTAATCATAGTGGCTTTGGTTATCAAGAAAATCAGAAAAAACAAACAAACTAAATAGAAAAGATGATAATGAAGTATTCGGGTCTCTGTGGCAAAAACCATATGAGCCCTTTTCTTTTGGTTGTATTCTTTAGTATGTGTTTATTATTCCTTTGATATATGTTAGAATATTCCCATGTTTAATACAGGAGATAACAATGAATGACAAAAAAATCATGATACTTGACGGGAACAGTATTCTATTTAGGGCCTTTTATGCATTGCCACCCCTTAAAAATAAGAACGGCATCTATACAAATGCATTGTATGGATTTCTTAGCATGCTATACAAGCTGCTTGATGAGTATCAGCCTGACTACATATGTACAACATTTGACCACAAGAAGCCGACGTTCAGACATTTGAGGTTTAAGGAGTATAAGGCAGGTCGAGCTCAGGCACCCAATGAGTTGGTGATGCAGTTTGCATTGATCAGAGACATACTAGATGTCCACAAAATCAGGCATCTTGAGATAGAGGGATATGAGGCAGACGATATATCCGGGACTTTAGCGCATCTTGCCTCGCAAGAAGATATGAATGTATATCTTGTCACAAGCGATAAGGATTATTTGCAGTTGGTTGGAGAAAAAGTCAACGTGCTATTGACGAAAAAAGGGGTCACCAATGTCGCTGCTTATAATCAAAGTATCTTGTTTGATGAATATGGCATTACACCAAAGCAGTTCATTGATCTAAAGGGCTTGATGGGAGATTCATCCGATAATATTCCAGGCGTCAAAGGTGTTGGCGAAAAGACAGGTCTGAAATTGATAAAAGAGTATGGTTCAATTGATGGCATATATGAAAACATCGATCAAATTCAGGGTAAGTTGAGGGAAAAACTTGAATCAGAAAAGATTCAGGCTTACATGAGCAAGGAACTCTCTGAAATAATTGTGGATCTGCCATTGAATCTGACAATAGAGGAGCTGAAATACAAAGAACCTGACAAGAAAGAACTGCTTGAAATGTACAAGGAGTATGATTTCAGGCTTTTTATGAATCGTATAAAACCAGATGAAGACAGACAAATGACACTTTTTTCAGATGGTTTATCCAGTGCTGAAAAAGAAGTGTCAAATAAACCAACTGAAGCTATCAAAGAAGTTAGAGCAAAAGAGATTATTGACAACGCAAAAAGAACAGGGAAGCTTTGTCTTAAGTTTTTTTATGACGGAGATCGATCTCTATACACTTCACCTATTGCTCTTGGAATCATGACAAAAGAAGACCAGATTTACTACATTGAGGAAGATTTAGAAACAGCATTGATTGATCTGAAACCTGTTTTTGAAGATGGCGCCGTAGAAAAGATAGGACATAATATAAAAGATGAAATCATCATGCTCAACAAGTACAATATAAGCCTGGAAGGTATAGCCTTTGACACTATGATTGCCAAATATCTACTGGAACCTTCAGAAGCATCCTATGATATTGACAGATTGGTTTACGAATACCACAATACGGATATGCAAACTGAAAAGGATTTTTTAGGGACAGGCGTCAAAAAAGTAAGCTATAAGGAACTGGAGAAAAACCAAAGAAAAGAATATATGTCCAATTATCTTGAAGGTATTTGGTCCATCAAATCCCCTATGGAAACCCAGCTGATGGAAACCGATATGGACAATCTGTTTAAAGAGGTTGAACTACCGCTTGTAAAAATAATGGCCTCTATGGAAATATTGGGTTTCAAAATCAATACAGATGAGTTAAAACGCATAGGAGAAAAACTGAGCCAGAAAATTTCTGTTCTGGAACTGATTATTCAGGAAATGGCAGGATCTGAATTTAATGTCAATTCACCAAAGCAATTGGGTCAAATATTGTTTGAAGAACTGAATCTCCCAGTTATGAAGAAAACAAAGACAGGCTACTCAACAGATGTTGAGGTTCTTGAGAAGCTAAAGACACAACACCCTATCATACAAAAAATAATAGAATATAGACAATTGACAAAGCTAAACTCTACTTATGTTGAGGGATTGTTGAATGTGGTGGACAAAGAGACAGGAAGGGTGCATTCATCGTTCAAGCAAACCATAGCTTCAACAGGCAGAATAAGTTCGACAGATCCCAACCTGCAGAACATACCAGTCAAGACAGAAGAAGGAAGAGAACTCAGAAAGATATTCGTACATGAAGAGGATTACATATTGATCGATGCGGATTATTCACAGATTGAATTGCGCGTCTTGGCGCATTTATCTGATGATAAAAACTTGATTGAGGCATTCCGAATGGGCGAGGATATTCATACCAAAACAGCTTCACAGGTATTTCATGTCCCTAAAGATGAAGTAACCTCCACCATGAGGGGAAGGGCAAAGGCTGTAAATTTTGGTATTGTTTATGGTATTAGCGATTACGGATTGAGCCGTGATTTGGATATTCCTAGAAAAGAATCCAAGCAATATATCGAAAACTATCTTAAATTTTTCAGCGGCGTTAAGAAATACATGGATGACATCATCAGCAAGGGAAAAAAAGACGGTTATGTGGAGACGATTCTTGGGAGAAGGAGATACATACCGGAACTAAGCTCAAGAAATTTCAACATTCGAGCATTTGGAGAAAGACTGGCTCTCAATACACCGGTTCAGGGAACTGCCGCTGATATCATAAAAAAAGCTATGATCAATGTGGACCATGAGCTATCCAAGAGAAACATGAAATCCAGATTGATTCTACAGGTTCATGATGAGTTGATAGTTGAGGCTTATAAAGATGAAGTAGAAGAAGTGAAAAAAATGCTAAAAGAAGAAATGGAAAACGCAGTTCAGCTCAAGGTTCCCGTCGTTGTAGACTTGAATATTGGAGATACTTGGTATGACACAAAATAAAAACATCATCGTAATAACAGGCGGAATCGCAACCGGTAAAAGCACCGTCACAAATCATATTCGTGAAAGAGGTTATGAGGTCATAGATTCTGACAATATCGTACATAATCTTTATAAAAAGGGAAACAGTGTCTATTTATCAATCATCAGAATGGCAGGAATTGAAATTCTCGATGAACGAAACGAAATTGACAGGGCAAAGCTGGTCAAGTTTATATTTTCTTCGGAAAACATCAGAAAAGAAATCAATGCTTTAGTCCATAAGGCAGTCATAGAGAGAATCAACGAAGAAATCTCTAAGGCAAAAGGAGATACCATTTTTGTCGACATTCCGCTTATGCTGGAAGAAAAAGATAATCTGATCAATTTCGGATTGGCATACAATCAGATATGGCTCGTCTACACAACCAGAGAACTACAGATAGAAAGACTTTTTAGAAGAGATAAAAGGGACAAACAAGAATCAATGAATATTCTTGATGCACAAATGGATATCGAGGAAAAGAGAAGTCAAGTCGATATCATCATAGAAAATACAAAATCTATAGAGACACTTAAACAACAGGTCGACACATTGTTGGAACTCAAAAACAAAAAAGAACTTACTATTGGAGGAATCAATGAAGCAAATTGAAAGCTTAGACGATGTAAAAAATATCAAGTTGACAGAAGAGAATAGAAGGCTGTTTTCAGCAAGTCACGAGGAAATTTATGCTGGGTTGACCACTGATATATATTTTATCAGAACTTTGGATATTCTAAAGGAAATGAAGCTGGATGACAGCATTGTTACAGCTGAAATTTTTGCACGGAAAAAAGGTATTCTAGTTGGGCTTAACGAAGTATATGAAATCCTCAAAGACAAGGATATAGAAGTCTGGGCGATAGAAGAAGGATCTGAGTTTGCAGAGAAAGAAACGCTTCTCAGAATACGAGGTAAATACAGTGAATTCGCTATCTTTGAATCAATCATTCTCGGATGTCTGGCAAGCCCTTCGGGTTGGGCCACCGCAGCAAGAGAGGTAAAAGAAGCCTGTGGAGATTCAAGCTTCACGATTTTTGGGACAAGACACCTTCATCCTGCTGTGTCACCGGTGATGGAAAGGGCAGCGATAATCGGTGGTGCCAGTGGTGCCAGTAATGTACTGGCTGCTAAAAAGATGGGAATGGAACCCATGGGAACCTTGCCACATGCGGCATTTTTGATTGCAGGGGATACCGTGGAATTGGCAAAAACCTATGACAGATTGATGCCGCCGGAACACAAACGGATTGTGCTGATCGATACATTTAAAGATGAAGTTGAGGAGACTCTTAGAGTTGCGAAAGCTTTGGGCAAGAATTTGTTTGCCATCAGACTAGATACACCGAGCGAAAGAGGGGGAGTAAGCCCTGAGCTTGTCAATGAGGTCAGACAGCATCTGGATCTTAATGGTTATACCTGGGTCAAAATATTCGTATCTGGAGGATTATACCCTGAAAAGATAAGACTTCTCAGAGCAGCTGGAGCAGATGCGTTTGGTGTTGGCAGTTATATTTCAGGAGCCCCGGCTATCGATATGACTATGGATATCAAGGAAGTAAATGACAAACCAATTTCCAAGAGAGGTAGATTGCCGGGAATGGTTTCAAATGATAAACTGAAGAAATTGATATAATCATAAACATATCCTTTACAAAACTATGTTTATTTCTTATAATAATTAAGCGGTCTAAAGCATCAACAAGACAGCATAAGCATGCGGAGGTGCTGGAATCGGCAGACAGGCACGTTTGAGGGGCGTGTGTCTTAATGGCGTAGGGGTTCAAGTCCCCTTCTCCGCACCAACCCCTGAGTCACATTTAGCGTTTAGCTTATTTGTGGCTTTTTTAATTGATTTTCATTTCATATCTAAGGAAAATATTTGATATAAATATCACGATGTGTTAGGGTTAAGACATGGTGCCTCCCGAAACTTAAGTAATTACCTTATAAGGTTCGTTTTGTTTGAAATGTAACGGTATTTATTTATATTCCATACTCATTTGTAGCTAGAGGTATCATTTGAGTATGGAATATGAATTTTTTGAAAGGTGGGTTGATTAATAAATGAATAAACGAAAATCTTTATTGGTTGTGTTAATAATTTTTGTCATAATAGCAGGCAGCTATTTCCTCTATGATAATAGTCCAAATTATTACGAAGTTCCTCATACATTAAAAGGTCTCAAAGAAGCACTAAGCGTACTCGAAACTGAATGGGAAGTTGAACCAATGGAATCAAGTGATGAAAATCATCTTAAGACATATCGACTAAATTCTATTAGTGATAGTAATGTTTCACTTGCCCTTTCAAGTATGAGTAAAGATAACAAGACAAATATATTCACCAGACAGATTTTTAAAGAATCCATTGAAGAATATCTTGTAGAAGATGCGTTGAAACTTATGTGCGAGTTGTCAGGAATTACCAATTATAGAACCGCGTATAGTGAGTTTAATCAATACTTATCTAAAAGAGATAGGAATACTTATGGTGATACAGCATGGCACTTTGCATCCAATGATAAGATGCTCATAATGAATTGCTATGCGCAGCACCCATTATCAAATAAATATGAAGTAAATAGCATTTGGGTAATGAATTCTGACTTTTTTAAACAACGAAGAATGGAGGATGCTATAAAGACCACACAAACATTTGAAGAATCAAATCTTCCGATTATCAAGGATACACTCGTATCAGACTTACCTACTTCTTTCAATGATGATCAAAGAATGTATAGAGTCATTGTTTTTGGAGAGCTTTCGGAAGTGGGCGAGGCAAAGAGTCACTTAGTGGGGAATGTAATGGTGGAAGACAAAGATCAGCCGTTGTATCTTGATGATTATTTCTACGGATTTATTAGTGATGACACTGGTCGCATATCAGTACTGTTACCTAAATATGTTCTCGAATATAACGATTATAAATCCAATAACAAAACATGGCACATTACATATTATCCTCCATCCGACTTATATTTAGTGGATTATGGTTTTTAGTTTTGAATATTGAAAATGAGACTTAACCTATCTTTGTCATATAATTGATCAAAGAAGAAGTGTCAAAAAACTATCTTATTATAAAGGGGATATCTTGGAAATGAATGAACACATTGATAAAAACAGCCTAAATATGAGTGGTTACAGCATCGAAGAGATGTTTATAGGACAAAAGGCTAGCATCAGCAAAACAATAACCGAATCCGACATCAACACATTTGCAGGGCTGATAGCGGATTTCAATCCTGTCCATGTCAATGCCGAGTATGCAAAGCAAACAAGATTTGGAGAAAGGATTGCTCATGGAATGCTGACAGCATCGTTTCTGTCAACAATAGTTGGCATGTGCATACCTGGAGCAGATGCCATATATCTTGGGCAGACACTCAAATTCGTTGCGCCTGTAAAAATAGGAGACACCATCACCGCAAGTGGAGAGGTTGTTAGAATCATCAAAGAGAAAAAAATCGCCTATCTTAAAACTACAATAGTCAACCAAAGAGGTGAAGTAGTGGTCGAGGGAGAAGGAACGGTAATGGCGACCAAACAGTCTAAAATTAAATAGATTAATAAATGAAAAGCCACACAAGTTAACCGTTGTTAGGGTCAACCTATGTGGCTTTTTTCATGATCATATTGCTTGTCTTGTGATTATCGTATCTCTTTAAAGGTGTCTATATTAAAAGCCCGTATATTGTCATCAAGGACATAGTATAGTATGTCTCCAATATAGATAACACGTTTGACATGGGATCCGTAAAGACCTTCATTTGAAATCTGCTGTAATACTTTTAAAGTGCCATCTTCTCTCGCTTCGATGATCATAGCGCCATAGAAGTAAGATTTCTGATAGTCACCGCTTATATTGCTAAGGCTTGCATCAAAAGCAATCATATTCCTATCCGGATGAAGCATCAATGCCTTGTGATTGTTTAAAACCTCAGCAAAGCTTCCACTGCTTCCGAGGACAAGATTGCTTATCTCTCTCGGTTTTCCCTGATCCGAAACATCAAACAACGACAGCTTAATGCCTAACTGGGTTCCAGTTTTTTCATCGACATTTTGTCCGATGCCAAGAAGGACATTTTGACTTATAGGATGCAGGTAGTTGGAAAAACCAGGAACTTTCAGTTCTCCAGTTATTTCAGGCGAAGTGGGGTCACTCAAATCCAAGACAAACAAAGGATCTATCTGCCTGAATGTTACGATGTAGCCTTTGTCTCCCATAAAACGAGTGGAGTAGATTCTCTCAGTCGGTGCAATGTTCTCAATACTTCCTATCTGATTCAAGCTTCCATCTAGAATATAGACTGCGTTTTTGCTGTCCTGTAACCAGTTTGTCGTGGCGACTCTGAGGTTGCCTTCAAACTCATCCATGGAGAATTGATTAAGGATTGAACCATCTACCATTCCACCGCCCGCAAAACCGATTTTAGTTCCAACCACGTTGAATTTGCTGACATTGGTTATGGTTCCCCATATAGTGTAGATATCATTGCCAGCCACGTATAAGGCATCATTACTCATGTAAACCAGATTACCGCTTCCGAGAAAAGCATTGATGCTTGCTGGTTCCTTGTCATCTGAGATGTCGATTGCTGATACAATCAAGTAGTTAGATGATAATCTATTTGGATAATACATGATTTTGTCTATTGGAATCTGTTTGTACTCGTTATTTTGTGTGCTATCTCTGAAAGTTGGTATGAAATTGTCCGAATTAGCGTTGTAGTACAAGTATTTATTGGTGACAAGATATACCACATTGTCTATTTTTCGACTCGATAACAGGGATCCTTCAATCTCCAGTTCCTTGATTAAGTGGCTCTTTCCGTTTTCGTCAATAGAGTAGACACCACAATAGGTGTAGCTCATATTTTCCCTATATGGCATAATTGATCTCTCGGTGCTTTCCATAGGCTCTGGAATAGGTCTAATCCAATCATAAAAGGTGTTGCGTGCACCTAAAATCACCAATCTGTCACCTTCCGTATACATCTCTGTTAGCTGGATGTATTGACCGGTATCGGGGTCCACTGACATTTCAATTTCATCAGTCAGTATCGGGTTGCCATTGTTCGCCAGATAGATTTTAATCGATTTTCCCAATGCCACGTAGATATACTTCCCATCAGTCTTGATGATATCAGCCTCGTTTACACCCGCAACCTGTTCATTTGTCGAGGAATAGTCGTCTCCAGCGGTCGGTGCAAGTGACTCGTTCTTAGAATCCCTTTCTGTTGCATAAAGGGTCATTCCAGACATGATTTTGTTCAGTTCCATCATTGAGCTGATCTTGATTGCCTGTCCGATTTTAGTTTTGATTTCATCAACCATGACAGTTTCAAGAACAATTGCTTGTGCACTCACTGTTATAACCTTTGAATCATATCCCACAACTTTTTCGAGCACATCTTCACAAATTATTCTTAAGGGTACCATAGTGCGATCCTGTATGATTAGGGATTCCGTGTCGAAAGTCACTGTTTTTTCGATCATGCCGGATTCCATTATAGTATAGTAATTTTTGTCTATTGGAAAAACAAATGTCCTACCATTGAATGAAATGGATGCCTCGCGAGCTGTCTCGTTGTATGATACCTCTGCTCCGAAATGTTCGCTGATAGCTCTTAAGGGTACTAGAGTTCTGTCCTTATGGATAACCGGCACTACATCAGGATTATCCGAATCGAGAGACTTCATGGTATCACCGACTAAAACCAGCGGACTTCCTATATGCAAGGCGATGGAATCATTCGGTAATATCTCCTCTGAAAATGCTGGTATAGGTTGTAATCCAATTATAAGTACAATTAATGTTAGGATTAAAAGCTTTTTCATTTCACTTCCTCCTTGTTTATTTATCGACTTAATTATATCACTTTCATGGATTAGTTGCTCTTTTTTCGATTACAGAAAATTAGATTCGTGGTATAATTAAAACGCAAAATTGTCTTTTAAACAAATCTAAACAAGGATGATAATTATGACATTATGGAATCCATGGCATGGATGCCAAAAAATAAGTACGGGTTGTAAAAACTGTTATGTCTTTAGGATGGATGCACGATTCAATAGAGATTCATCTGTTATTGCAAAGACGGGGAACTTTGATTTGCCTCTAAAAAAATCAAGAAATGGAGAGTATAAGTTGAAGTCCGATGAGACAATCTATACATGCCTCAGCTCTGATTTTTTTATTGAAGAAGCTGATGACTGGCGTATTGAAGCCTGGAAAATAATGCGTTTTAGAACCGATCTCGATTTTTATATCATCACAAAAAGAATCGAACGATTTAACGTGAATCTTCCAGAAGATTGGAATGAAGGGTACGAAAATGTAACAATCTGTGTCACTTGTGAAAATCAGGAAATGGCAGATTATAGGATGCCAATTCTATTGGAATTGCCGATCAGGCATAAGACAGTGATCTGCGAGCCACTTCTTGGCAGAATTGATATTTCAAATTGGCTTGATGAGTCAATTGAAGAGGTGACAGTAGGGGGAGAATCAGGTTCTGAAGCTAGAATATGTCAATATGATTGGGTTCTTGACATTAGAAGACAGTGTATTGGCAAAGGAGTTTCATTCAATTTCAAACAGACAGGCTCCAGGTTCGTCAAGGAAAATCGTCTATACAGAATTGAACGGAAAGACCAGCTTTCATTGGCAGCAAAAGCAAATATTAACTACATCCACAATGGATAAACTTGATGATGTCATAAAAAAACGTCCCTTTGTGTTGTTTGCTGTGTGCTTGTGAGTTGAGGTATAATTTGATATAATTATAAAATATTAGTTTACTTATATAGACATGTCGTTATTATTTGGAGGGTAGATATGGGACTAAAAGGAAAGGTTTTAATTGCTCAAAGTGGCGGTCCTACTGCTGTTATCAATCAGACACTGGTTGGAATCGTGATGGAGTCCAGAAAGTATACCCAGGTTGAAAGGGTATATGGGGCCATGCATGGTGTGGAGGGAATCATCAACGAAGAGTTCCTGGACCTTACACAAGAAACCTCACATAATCTGGAACAGGTAGCTTTAACACCAGCGTCGGCTTTGATGTCCACAAGAGTCAAGCCTGACAGTGAGTATTGCAAGGAGATATTTCGTGTGTTGCGCGCCCACGAGATCAGGTATTTTTTCTATATTGGAGGGAATGATTCTTCAGACACTGCGCGAATTGTCAATGAAGAAGCTAAAAATGCAAATTATGAACTAAGAGTGATTCACGTGCCTAAAACCATAGACAACGATTTGATGCTTAATGATCATACACCAGGGTTTGGATCTGCAGCTAGATTTGTCACTCAGGCATTTATGGGTGTTAATCTCGATGTCAGGGCTTTAAAAGGTGCATACATTGGTGTTGTTATGGGTCGCCATGCAGGTTTTTTGACCGCATCTTCTGCGATTGCAAAAAAATATGATGCCGATGGACCCCATCTGATTTATCTGCCTGAAAGAAAATTCATCATGGATCAGTTTCTTTCAGATGTCAAGTCGGTCCATGACAGACATGGCATGTGTGTAGTAGCTGTTTCAGAGGGTATAACAGATGAATACGGAACACCGATAGTCACCAAACTCGGGAAGGAAGTAGAGAAGGATGCTCACGGTAACATATTGCTGTCCGGAACAGGTGCCTTGGGGGATTTGCTATCAGCTGAGATAAAGGATAAACTCAAGCTTTCACGTGTTCGCAGCGATACATTTGGCTATCTGCAGAGGTCTTTCTTCGGTTGTGTGTCTGATGTGGATCAGCATGAGGCTCGTGAGGTTGGTGAGCGCGCTGTACAGATAGCGATGTGGAATGATGTCGATGGTTCGATAGCAATTAAAAGGACCGGGAATTACTCAGTTGATTATCGTCTTGAGTTATTTGATCAGATTGCCGGCAAAACAAAAACAATGCCTGATGAATTCATAAACAAGGCGGGGAACGATGTAACAGATGAGTTCAAATTTTACGTCAGACCACTTTTAGGCTCAGGACTACCACAGCCTTCATGGCTAAGAGCTCCTCAAGTGCCAAAATTACTGAATAAAGAATAACAAAAATAAATAAAAATGGGAGGTAATTATAATGCCGTTAGTAACATCAGCAGAACTTTTCAATAAAGCTTATGGTAAATATGCCATTGGTGCGTTTAATGTCAATAATATGGAAATCATTCAGGGTATTGTTGAAGCAGCAAAGGAAGAACAATCACCCCTAATTCTCCAGGTTTCCGCAGGTGCAAGAAAATATGCGAAGCACGTTTATTTGATGAAATTGGTGGAGGCTGCTCTAGAGGACACTGACTTACCTATTTGCCTTCATCTGGATCATGGTGAAGATTTTGAGATTGCGAAATCATGCATCGATGGTGGTTTCACCTCTGTTATGATAGATGGCTCAAAATTCCCTTTTGAAGAGAACATAGCCTTGACAAAAAAAGTAGTCGAGTATGCCCACGCAAAGGGTGTAGTAGTAGAGGCTGAACTGGGACGACTGGCTGGGGTTGAGGATGATGTAAAAGTTAGCTCTAAGGATTCTAGCTATACAGATCCAGACCAGGCTGCAGAATTTGTTCATAAAACAGGCTGCGATTCTCTAGCTATCGCTATTGGCACCAGCCACGGCGCTTATAAGTTCAAAGGAGATCCAAGCTTGGACTTTGCTCGTTTAGAGACAATTGCCAAGTTGCTTCCGGGGTTCCCACTGGTTTTACATGGTGCTTCTACAGTTTTACCGGAATTTGTTGCAAAATGCAACCAATTTGGTGGTGAAATAAAGGGTGCTCAAGGCGTTCCAGAAGAGATGCTTTTCAGAACCACTACGATGGGTATCTGCAAAATAAATATTGATACAGATCTTCGTCTTGCCATGACTGCATCAATCAGGGAATACATGGCTAATAACCCAGAGGATTTTGATCCGAGAAAATACTTGAGTCCAGCAAGAGAAGCGATAAAAAACATGGTAAAACATAAAATAAAAAGTGTTTTGAACTCCAGCAATCGGATATAAGAATTACTCAGATCAGTAAAAAAACGCTTGAACATAACTGTTCAAGCGTTTCAATGTATAGAATGCGACATTCCTAGGCGAGCATCACCAAACTGAAAGCCATAACAGCCATACCGGCAATCAGACCATATATGGCTATATGATGCTCTCCATATTTTTCTGCAGTTGGAAGCAATTCATCCAAAGAGATATAAACCATAATTCCAGCAACCCCTGCAAATACAATCCCAAACAACAAATCGCTGCTATATCGCATGAGTACGAAATACGCTACGATAGCACCCAAAGGTTCAGATAGACCTGAAAGAAAAGAGTATTTAAAAGCTTTTTTCTTGTCACCAGTAGCGAAGTAAATTGGAACCGACACAGCGATGCCTTCAGGAATATTGTGGATTGCTATAGCTATAGCAATACTGATTCCAAGAGCTGGATCTTCAAGAGCGGACATAAAAGTCGCCATACCTTCAGGGAAATTGTGAATAGCGATTGCCAAGGCTGAAAAAAGACCCATGCGCATTAATTCTTTATCCTCATTGCTTGTTTTTTTCGGAAGCTCATACCCTTCCGTTTCAACCAGATCCTTCAATTCCTTAACATCTGTTAAGTCGTGAATCTCATGAGGATTTTCATAGCTTGGGACAAACTTATCTATTAAAGCTATTAGTGCGATGCCACCAAAAAAAGCGATGGAAGTTGCCCAAAGTCCTTGTGACTCGCCCAATACAGCCTGAAGTGACTCTTTAGCTTTAGGAAATATCTCAATGAATGATACATAAATCATAACCCCTGCAGAAAAACCCAGTGCACCAGAAAGGAACTTCTTATTGGTCTGTTTGGTGTAAAAAGCCAATGCGCTTCCTATACCTGTTGATAATCCGGCAAATAGGGTCAAACCAAAGGCAAATAGTATAGCGCCTGTTGAGTATTGCATATTAAAACCCCCTGTAAATTCTATTCTTCAACATATTTTTTTATAGCAGATATAACGTAATCAATATCTTGCTTGCCGACATCATTGTTTGTGACAAACCTGAATTCATTAACACGTATGCCAGTCATCTTAACCCCTTTATCATACATGTAAGATACAAAATGATTGGAATCAAAAGACGGTATCTCAATCTTGAAAAAAACCATATTGATTTGAACCTTATCAAGATTGACGCTGATTTCGTCTAGTTCATTCAACTTATTTGCCAGATATATGGCGTTATCATGATCTTCATGCAGTCTTGAAACCATTTTTTCCAGCGATATGATGCCACATGCGGCTAGTATTCCAGCCTGACGCATGCCACCGCCTAAGATTTTTCGATTATATCGTGCTCTTTTTATGAACTCGGAAGAACCGCATAGTAAGGAACCGATAGGGGAACATAGCCCTTTAGAAATACAAAACATAACAGAATCAGAACAGTCTGCTATTTCTTTGGCATCGACTCCAAGAGAGGCTGCGGCATTAAACAGTCTAGCCCCGTCAAGGTGAGTTGGAACATTATGTTTTTTAGCCATTGCATAACTGTTTCGCATGACATCTAGTGGCACGACACTACCATCTGTTAAAGCGTTTTCTAGACACAGAAGAGATGTTCTTGGAAAATGAACGTTATCTGGTCTTATTAAGCGCTCAACATCGTCAGCATATATTCTGTTGTCAGAATTGTTAACCAAAGCATAATTGACTCCGGAAAGAATGGCTGGTGCGCCTGCTTCATAATGGACTATATGTGAGTTGACGCCGGCAATTATTTCATCTCCACGGTTGGTATGCGTCATAATGGCTATTTGGTTTCCCATTGTTCCAGAGGGAACAAACAGGGCTGCTTCCTTTCCTGTCATTGCAGCAGCCAATAACTCTAATCGATTTACAGTATTATCATCACCGTAAACATCATCACCTACTTCAGCAATTGACATTGC
>CAKMKB010000175.1:0-4637 GCA_927435965.1 uncultured Clostridia bacterium | reverse complement strand
ATGGTGACCCTACTGGGAATCGAACCCAGGTTACCGCCGTGAAAGGGCGGTGTCTTGACCGCTTGACCATAGGGCCTTGATTAATATTGGTAGCTCGTCGGGCTCATAACCCGAAGGTCGTTGGTTCGAATCCATCCCCCGCTACCAATATTAATCAAGGCCCTATGGTCAAGCGGTCAAGACACCGCCCTTTCACGGCGGTAACCTGGGTTCGATTCCCAGTAGGGTCACCATAACGTATTTTTAGATGGGCGTATAGCTCAGCTGGGAGAGCATCTGCCTTACAAGCAGAGGGTCATAGGTTCGAGCCCTGTTACGCCCACCATTTTTATAACCTAACTCGATTTACGTTTTTAGTAAATTGGTAGTAGGTTAAACGCACCGAGCACCAAATTTGCACGACCCAAAGGGAGTGAACAAATTTGTGATGCGAGACTGTGAAAAATGAAATATTCGCAATTAACGCGGCCTGGTAGTTCAGTTGGTTAGAATGCCAGCCTGTCACGCTGGAGGTCGAGGGTTCGAGCCCCTTCCAGGTCGCCATTTAATATACTACTAAAAGATATTGACAATAGAGCACTAAATATTATAATATTGGTAATGTAAGATATCAGCAATTAAATATGTAACAGTAGACATTATGGTGGATATAGCTCAGTTGGTTAGAGCGCCGGATTGTGGTTCCGGAAGTCGTGGGTTCGACCCCCATTATCCACCCCAAATATTTTTTTGTAGCTTAATAGTGTAGAGATTGGAGTAACAAGGCGCCATAGCCAAGTGGTAAGGCAGAGGACTGCAACTCCTTCACCCCCAGTTCAAATCTGGGTGGCGCCTCCAACTGAATCTAGGCACCCTTAGCTCAGTTGGATAGAGTGCTTGACTACGAATCAAGGGGTCGTGAGTTCGAATCTCGCAGGGTGCACCAAAATATTACATGTACAAGGGCTTTTATGCCCTTGTTTTTTTGATTTAACACTATTTTAGCACTGTATTCGCCAAATATTCGCCACAGCGGCAAACAATCAAACAGAAAAACAGAATGTATGAAATTGAAACACACCTTATAAATATAGTGTAAGATATAAAAACAAAATATTAAGCAAATAAAATATATTAAAAAATATAAAAATATATTGTACATCATGGAATATTGTTATAAAATAATTAACATGGGGTGAAGATAGTTATGTATATTAATGAGCGTATTAAGACATATTATAATGAATTAAGCACAAAACAAAAAAAGATAGCTAGCTATCTTATTCAAAATGAAGATGATATTAGTTTTAAGACTTTGAAAGAGATTAGCCAAGAAAATACAGTGACTGAGGTTACTGTCATCAACTTTTGCAAGGTTATTGGTTTGGAGAGTTTTTCTGAACTGAAGCATCAGTTTCAAAAACAGATGTTAAAAAAATCAAGTCCTACACAGAAACTATTTCAGGATTTAACTGAGTCAGGAATAAAAAATGACTTTTTCATCAAAACAATTGATCAGCAATTAAAAAATCATCAAGCTACCATGGCAAGACTTACAGAAAGTGAGTTGGAGAGAGCTGTAGAACTTATTACCGGAGCCAATAAAATTTATATTTTCTGTGAAGGTCTTTCACAAATCATAGGAACTTACCTTAAAAAAAAGCTGGATAATTTAGGTATAGATGTTGAGTTAGTAGACCTGACACATATTGACACGCGATTTTTTATTAAATCATTGAAATTTACAGAAAAGGATCTTTATGTCTGTATTACTTATCCTATTTACTCAGGTATGGTGGTTAAGCTCAGTGAGTATTACCATATGAAAGGTTACCCTGTAATTGGTATTACAGATAAAGACACATCCCCACTCAAAAAATACAGTGATATCACATTTTTCAGCGACAATGATTCTCTAGTGTTTTATAACTCGATTCATGCTTCTATTAGCATTGTGGAAGTTATATCCAACATCATCTATAGAAAGCTTCAAGAAAAGCTTAAAACTATCAAAATGAACATAGAAGAATTAGAGAACGAGTTTGAAGATTATATGAAAAAATAGTTGATAGTTGCGGGGTAAATCCCTGTAAACATATATTTTAAGGAGGATACAAATGAAGAGAATTTTAACCATGGCTTTAATATTGATGCTGGCACTAAGTATGCTAGCCGGTTGTTCCGAAGGTCAACAAGCGACTACAACTAGTCAGCCTCAAACAACAACTGAAGGCGGGGAACCGACACCTAGCGGACCTATTGAGGTGACGGTAGGACTGGCAGGTGATACACTGTCTATGGATCCTTATGTATACAATGAGACAATATCAAACGCAGTTTTACAGCACATGTATGAAGGTCTTGTGATGACCGATGGAGATTTAAACATCATTCCTGGATTGGCAAGTGAATGGGAACTGAGCGATGACCTCATGACCTGGACATTTTATCTTCGAGAAGGGGTCAAGTTTCATAACGGAAACGACTTCACTGCTGATGATGTAATATTCTCGTTACAAAGGGCTGTTGAGCCTTTCTCTAAATGGGATAATGTATTAGCAACTGTCGAAAGCTATGAGAAAATCAATGATTATACTGTGAAGGTATACTCCAATACGCCAGATGTCATCTTCCTATCAAGATTAACTGGCTTGATGATAATGGATAAAGAAACCTTTGAAGGAAAAGATGAAGGTTTTGTCGCATTGAATCCCAATGGAACAGGAAGATATACGTTGGAAGAGCATGTAAGAGAAGATCGAATTGTTTTCCAAAAAAATGAAGCTTATTGGGGTGACAAGCCTCAGATTGATCGTATTACTTTCAAACCAATAACCAACGCAGCAACTAGGACAGCTAATATCATGACAGGTGCTGTGGATCTGGTAGTAGATGTTCCAGTACGTGATGTTGAGATTATCAATACAAATGCTGATATAAACATACTTCAACAACCTAGTTTAAGAAACATTTATCTGAACTTTGCCGGATGGACTGATACACCGAGCCCAGATGCTGAAGCACCAATGATTTCACCTGATGGTTCAAACCCATTTCAAAGCTTAGATGTGAGAAAAGCAATGTATCACGCTATTAATATTCAAGAAATAATAGACAAAGTAATGAATGGATTTGCTACACCAGCCGCTTCCTATTCACCAGAAACATTTGTTGGGTATAATCCAGATATCAAGATTCCTGATTTTAATCCTGAGTTAGCTATGCAACTTTTAGATGATGCAGGTTATGTCGTACAAACATCAGGTGAGTTGGAAGGATACAGATTCCAGGTAACATTAGATGCATCTAACGACAGATACGTCAATGACTTCCAGATAGCACAAGCAATAGCTGGCTATCTTGAAAGGGTAGGCATCAAGGTCAATCTGAATCTTATGTCTAGGGACATTTTCTTCACTTATATTAGAGGAACAAATCCTATGGGAGACATAACACACTTCCTAATGACTGGATGGGCAGACAGCAGTGCTGAAGGTGTAACATTAGCTTCTGATCTTCTTTACAGCCATGATCAAAATGGTCCTGTGAAAGAGGGATACGGTGGTGTCAATAGAGGTTATTACAAAAATGAAGCAGTAGATGCTCTAATAGACGAGGCTTTAGCTACAAGTGATATTGATGAAAGAGCAGCGTTGATAAGACAAGTATGGCAAATAGCATCTGACGATGTAGCTTATATTCCAATTCACTTTGAACAAGATGTATTTGCAGCTAGCAGTAGAATACAATACAATCCTAGACCGGATAAATACATATTCGCTTGGGATATAGAAGTAATAGAATAATTATAACCACATAAAAGCAAATAACATAGACCTTAAATGATTTAAGGTCTATGCTTTTAGAAAAACGAGGTGACAAATGATAAAATTTTTGGGGAAAAGAATACTCCAGATGATTTTTGTCCTATTGGCAGTTTCCGTTGTGGTGTTTATTTTTTCTAGTCTCATTGGGGATCCAATTTCACTTATGGTTCCCGAAAATGCGACACAAGCTCAAATAGACGCAGCCAGGGAATATCTGGGGCTTGATAAACCTATTCCTGTACAATATGGAATATTTTTAAAGGATGTACTAAGAGGTAACTTTGGAATCTCTTATCGATATTATCAACCCGCTATGAAAGTTATTATTGAACGAGTACCAGCCACGTTAGAGATGGTGTTTATTTCTCTGGTTATTACCGGTATTTTTTCTATACTATTAGGTGTTTATTCTGGTGCCTATCCAAAACGAAAGAGTAGTAAGCTGATTATGACATTATCTATAGCGGGTATTTCTCTACCATCATTCTGGCTGGGCATGATGATGATTTATGTCTTTGCAATCAAACTTAGTTGGTTGCCTCCCTCAGGCAGAGGAACCGTTGGAGTGTTTTTGGGAATCGAAAGCAGTCTTTTTACTATAGATGGTTTAAGACACCTCATATTACCCGCTGTTACATTATCTATGGTTAATTTAGCAACTCTGATAAGGCTTACAAGAGCAGGTATGCAGGAGAATATGAGACAAGATTACGTTAAATATGCCAGGTCAAAAGGTGTCTCCAGATGGGACGTATTGTATAAACACGCTTTAAAGAACACCCTTATACCGGTGGTAACCAGAGAAATAAACACCATCTCTAACGTGGCTGG
>CAKMKB010000174.1:0-10751 GCA_927435965.1 uncultured Clostridia bacterium | reverse complement strand
GCCCCCCCCACCCCGCCCCATAATTCTGGAAAAACCAGCTATGTTTATGATAGAATTAAAATACATTCTGAAGACATTGAGCAGGAATGCATTCTTATCGTTCCAGACCAGATGACCTTTCAAAAGGAAAAGGAATTGATTAATTACCTGGATAATAATGGTATTTTGAATATTCAGGTGCTGTCATTCAATAGGTTGGCTTATATAGTTCTTGAAGAGGCCGGGGGTCTCAAAACCGAGAGTATAAACGACTATGGAAAGATGATGCTCCTTAGAAAAATCATATATGAAAACAGAGACAGGCTTATACTTTTCAAAGACCAGCACAGTCAACAGGGAGTTTTGAAAGAGATGAACAGCTTGATCAATGAGTTCAAGAACCGTAATGTATCAGTTGAGTTCTTGTCTTCTGTGAATAAAACGCTTAAGGAAGATGATAGCTTTAGAAGTAAGTTGATGGATATCGAACTGATTTACAAGAATCTATGCGAGTTTATGGAAAACACTTATCTGGATGATTTAGATCTGATTAAGCTATGTGCCAGTAAGATAGGTGAATCGTCTTTGGTAAAAAATGCAGCAATTTTCATAGATGAGTTTTTGGATTTCAATGCCGGTGAGTTGGAATTGATAAAACAGATTGCTGCTGTTTCAAAAAACATATATGTTGCTTTGTATGATTACAACGATGATCTTTTTGATTCAGAGGATGAGTATAGCATTGTTAAGAATAATTTACGAAAAATAATTGAGGTTGCTAATGACTCACAGCACAGTATCAACAGAATCGAGCTAGCAGACACTTCTCGATTAGGAACAGATATCGATTATTTAAGCTGCAATTTCTTTGCAAATACTAATGAGTTATACACAGATATACCAAATCACATCAATTTGTTTTATGCCTTGAATCCTCATGAGGAAATCGTGGAAATTGCTGAAAAAATTGTTGTGGAAGTAAGAGATAATGATTACAGATGGCGAGATCTGGCAATAATCATTGGTGACGAAGAAGTTTATAAAAAAACGATAGAAAAGGTATTTTCAATCTATGAAATACCATATTTTTTTGACATGAAAAGGGATATACTATCCCATCCTTTGGTCACTTCCATTTTGGCTATGCTGGACATTTCTCTATATAACCAACAGGCGAAAGATATATTTAGGTTCTTGAAATGTGGTTATATCGATTTATCGAGAGATCAAATCGAGGAGTTGGAGAATTATGTTATTAAACATGGTGTTTATGGATATAAATGGAAAAGGGAATTCAAGTATAATGACTCTAAAACTGAATGTTTAGAAAAGATACGACAAAGTATTGGAAAAACCATTGTCTCACTTGACGGATTAAAGAAAAAAAGCAACGTTGTACACAAAATCAAGATTCTGACAACTATACTTGAAGACATGAATGTCTACCAAAAGACAAAAGAAATTACGCAAGACTTAAAAGAAAGCGAAATGTATGAAAAAGCGTTTGAGAATGCTCAAGTATGGAATGCAGTCATGTCTGTATTCGAGCAAATCGTCAATATATCAGAGGATGCTGTGATTGACGTGGAAGAGTTTAAAAATCTCCTCAAAACCGGGTTCGAGGAATACCGTTTAAGCATTATTCCTCCCTCTGAGGATAGCGTGATTGTAGGTACACTCAACAAATCTACAATCAACCAAGTCAAGAATATCTACTTGGTTGGAATGAATGAAGGGATGATACCTTCATTCATAGCAGATAAAGGAATCCTGTACAATGATGAACGAATCATGTTAAATAGTCTGGGAGCGCACATTGACCTAGATTTATACAGTATTGAAGTCGAAAGACATCGTTTCAATAATCTCTTAAATGAATACTCAGAAAAGATATCCTTCTCCTATTCCTTGAGTGATATAGAAGGAAAATCGCTAAGACCTTCTATTCATGTCAGTAGATTGAAGCAAATGTTTCCTAGACTCAGAATTGAAGGTGGAGTTATTGAAAAACGTCAGATTGGGGAAGCTGTTAAGCCATCAATCAATCATTTGTCTGAAATGATTAGAATGAGAAAAAGTGGTGGTGATCTGCAGGGAGTTGAAAAGCAGTTTTACTTATGGTTAAGAGAGAACAAACCGGATCTTTTCCAATTGATAGATGAATGTATGCTATATAACAATAAAGCAGAAATCGAAGACAAATCTTTAATTGGCCTTTTGTACGAACGACCGTTGAAACTGTCATCATATGCGATAGAGAGCTATAATAGCTGCCGCTTCAAATACTTTACTGAAAGATGCCTACGCCCGGTTCCCAGACAGGAGTACAAGATTGATTATAGGGATATTGGCAGTATCTATCATAAAACGATGGAGGTTGTCACGGAAAGCATAATCAATGATCGACGTTTTCTCTTAGAAGATGAAAGCACTATAACACAGGCAATAGCAAAAATCGCACAGGAATCAGTTGATGAGATAGAAAACCAAAATGATATCCTGAACGATAGTTTCAGAAATCAATACATTAAGGGTAAGATTCAAAAAACTGCAGAGATTTCGGCTTCTTATCTTGTTAAACAATTACAAAAAAGCAAATTCAGACCAGTTATAATTGAAGCTGGATTTGGCTTTGAGAACGCAACTCTGAAACCTATCCGAGTTGAGTTTGGAGAAGATGAGTGGGCGGTCATTAATGGAAGAGTTGACAGGATTGACTTGTATAGCTCTACTGATGCCAACTATGTGACAGTTTTAGATTATAAATCATCCAATAAAACCATAGATTTAAATGAAGTGTTAAATGGGATAGGTTTACAGTTGTTTATCTACCTTGATGCTGTTTTGATTCATAACAAAGATATTATTTCTGAAAACCTATCATTTGGGGGACTGTTTTACTTTAAGGTACTTGATCCCATGATAGATGGAGACAAAACTGAAGACGTTGCTATCGAAGATGAAATGTTCAAAAGATTTTCTTTGCAGGGTTATGTCATAGACGACTTGGATATTATTAAAAATATGGATACTGATTTGATTGCAGGAGAATCGTCGAAAATTCTTGACTCAATCAAGCTGAAGCAGAACGAAGAATTAAGTAGCACTTCAAAGACATTGAGTCAGCAACATATCTTATCAATAATAGCCGCTATAGAGGACATTGTAAGAAAAACTGCCATAGGCATTTCTTCAGGAAGTATTGACATCAATCCTTATCAATATAAGGATAGAAAGCCATGCACCTATTGTGATTATTTGTCAATCTGTCAATTTGATCAGTCTTTGCCAGGCAACCAATACCGACAAATCAAGCAAAAAAACGAGAAAGAGATTATTGATTCCTTGGAGAAAGGAGATGATGAAATCCATGAAATGGACTGACGAACAAAAAATGGCTATAGACAGTAGAAATAAGAATCTGCTGATTTCTGCCGCTGCAGGATCAGGAAAGACAGCAGTTTTGGTTGAGAGAATCATTCAAACGGTAATGCATGAAAAAGTCAATATTGACAGGCTCTTAGTTGTAACTTTTACAAATGCAGCCGCTAGTAGCATGAAAGAAAAGATACAAGGCAAAATAAACGAAGCCATTTTTAATCAAGACACTCAATACTCTTTTTTGAAGAAACAGATACGTTTGATTCATAAAAGCCATATTTCTACAATACACTCATTCTGCTTTAATGTTTTAAGAAAGTTTTTTTACTTGATTGATATTGATCCCGGATTCAGGGTAATGGATACCAATGATTCCAATATGATGCTCAATGAAATCATCGGAGAAGTACTGGAGAGACATTACGAAAAAAAAGATCCCGATTTCATGAGGTTTGTAGATTCATACGCTGAAAACAGAGGAGATTCATCGGTAACGGACATTGTCTACAAGACTTATAAAATTCTGATGAGCTATCCAGATCCGTTTAACTGGTTTGATGATGCCATAGCTACACTAGGTACTGGAGAAAATGGATTAGAGGACACGATATGGGTAGATATCATAAAAAGAGAAGTAAAAAAGTATATTGAATTTGCACGACAGGAAATTCAGCTAGCAATAAAGATTTGCCCACAAGATATGCCTTATATGGAAGCACTTATCAAAGACAATGAAAACATAACCGGATTGATAAACGATTTGTACAGTGATTTTGAAAGATTCCGCGAAAACTTGTCCAGTATTTCTCATGAAAGATTAAAATCAGTAAGTGCTAAAAACAAGGAAATCTATGGGACTGAATTGATTGATAATATCAAATCAAAAAGACAACTCTACAAGGATGTGCTAGATAAAACAAAAGGAATAGTTCCTCAGAAAAGCTTCCAACAGTTGACTAAAGAGATTAATGAAATGCATCCCATCATGAAGGTGTTGTCTCAGATCATTAGAGAAGTCAGTTCAGAGTTTCATCATAAAAAGCTTTCAAAAAAATGCCTTGATTTCAATGATGCCGAACATCTCACATTAAAAGTCCTAAAATATGAAGAAGCAGCCAACTATTATAGAGACAAGTTTAGTTATATTTACATAGATGAATACCAGGATAGCAATGGCGTTCAGGAAGAAATCATAAATAGAATCAAACGCAACAACAATGTTTTCATGGTAGGGGATGTCAAGCAGAGCATATATCGATTTAGACAGGCAGATCCAACATTGTTTATAGACAAATACAACCAATACAGATCTGAAAATGATGTCAATGACAACAAGATAGTGCTTTTAAATAGAAATTTCAGAAGCAGACCTGAAATCCTCGATTTTATAAATGATATTTTCCAGAACATAATGAATGAGGATTGTGGAGAAATAGATTATGATACAGATGCTTTCTTGTTAAGTGGAGGAATCTACGAGGAAAAGGAAGACAGTGTAGAGATCAATATACTGGAAAAAAGACCTGATGATGAGCTTGACGAGAAGCTACAGGAACTGAAAACAAATCAGATAGAAGCTACCTTTATCGTTAATAGAATAAAGGAACTGGTAGGAACAAGCACGTCAGAGTTTAAATACAAGGATATAGTCATTCTATTGCGATCCGCTGTCAGATGGTCAAGCGTCTTTGAAGAAGTTTTTCATGAAAATGATATTCCTTTGTATTCTGATATTTCCAGCAGCTACTTTGATTCAATGGAGATTAAAGTAATGATAAATCTGCTGCACTTGTTGGATAATACAAAACAAGATATCCCGCTTCTAAGCGTTATGAAATCACATATAGGTGGTTTTACCATAGATGAAATGATTAGAATAAGAATGGTTAATCCCAAATGCGATTATCATGAGGCGATAAATCATTACATCAAAAATTATGATGATTACTTAAGTGAGAAAAGTAAAAAATTTCTTAGCAGGATAGATGATTGGAAATGGAGAAGCAGACATACCAAACTAGGGTCACTGATTTGGGAGATATTGACAGAAACTAATTACTACTATTTCAATGGGATGCTCCCGAATGGAAATATGAGACAGGGAAATTTGCGGCTATTATCAGATCGGGCCAGCATATTCGAAGCTGAAGGAAATACAGGCATTTATGATTTTATCACCTATTTGGAAAGAATAGGACAATCCTATGGAGATATGTCAACAGCTAAACTGTTGGGCGAGAACGATAATGTGGTGCGGTTGATGACCATACACAAGAGCAAGGGCCTTGAATTCCCCGTCGTCATATGTGCGGGCTTAAGCAAAAGATTCAACATGACAGATTTGAACGATCAGATTATTATTAGTAAAAAATGTCTTGTTGCGCCAAAATTCATAGATCCGGAAAAGCGAATTTTTCGTGAAACGTTACCCAGATACGCTTCAAAAATACAGATGAGAAAAGAGAGTATTTCCGAAGAGATGAGGGTGCTTTATGTGGCATTGACAAGAGCCATAGACAAATTGATTCTTGTCGGCACTGTAAATAACTACGAAAAATGGGTTCAAAAATGCAAGGAGGAATCCTGCGACTATTACCATATAATTACAAAAAGAAACTATCTTGACTGGATCGGTATTGTTCTTATGAATCATTATACTGACAGATACGCCTTGAATAAAATCAGTATAACGGATCTTGAAACCACCAACATTGCAAACAAATCGGATAATTATTCTTCTATAAAGAGAGAGTTGGAGAAAACTTTAGTCAATAATGAAGTCTTTTCCTCATTTGATAAGCGGTTCAATTGGGAATATCAGTATAGAACCAAGCATTCTCTACCTGGCAAAATAACTGTTACTGATATCAAGAATATAAATTTAAGGAATCAAAATGAGTTCAGATATAAAATCCCATTCATGCAGGAAGTACCATTATTTAAGAGCAAGGTGAGCGGGTTCACGCCTGCAGAGGTTGGAACAATAACACACGCTGTTTTGCAGCTTATAAAGCTAAAGGAGCAAATTAGCATAGACTACATCAATCGATTTGTAGAGGATATGGTCGAAAGAAAACAGCTGACTGAAGAGGAAGCCAAGGTAGTCGAGACAGACAAGATTTTCAATTTCTACTGTTCAGACTTAGGATCTAGAATGCTCAAATCTAATACAATAAAAAGAGAGCAACCATTTATATTAAAGAAGAATGTTGGTGATATAATTAAAACAAAGAACGGTAATTTAGATGAAGCAGTTTATGTTCAAGGTATAATTGACTGCTACTTTTATGAGAACGACGAAATTATTTTGATTGACTACAAGACTGACAGAACTAGTGAAGAGCGATTAGGAGAACTGATTGAAAGCTATGGGGCACAGATTCGCACCTATAAGGAAGCGCTGGACGCATTGACTGGAAAGAGAGTCAAAGAGTCCTATCTGTATTTATTGAGTATATCAAAAGCAGTTAGGATAGATTAGATTGTACTTAAATGAACATTGTATGCAATATACATTTGATTGATGATTTGATAATTCTATGAAATTAGATTATAATAGGATTAAGAAAATAGCCTGCGATGTGCGAGGAACCATTTAATTCAACCGACATGATTTATACGGGAGTTTGGAGTTTGTGCAAGGATGACGAACCTGCTAGTCAGGATATCAGAGATGCATGACAGGACACCCACCTGCTAATGAGCGGGGATGAATTACTTGGACCTCGGCAAAGCGGGTTTTAATTGTTAGGAGATAGACTATGTATGACTTCCATGTTCACTCAATATACTCTGCAGATTGCAAATATAGTATAGAGAGAATGGCTACAGAAGCGATAAAACGAAAAATAAAACTGATATATATTGCTGATCATTTCGAGTTAAATGAGATTCCAGGTCATGATATGACCTTTGGTTTGAATGAATATAGGAAAGAAATCCAAACAGTCAACAGGAAGCTACCGGAGATTGAAGTGTTGTCAGCTTTGGAATTAGGCTGTGACAAAAGCCAGTTTTCCAGATTTGATGAAATAATCAAACAAGATCCATTGGACATGATAATCCTGTCGACTCACAAAGTCAGAGGAATCTATCTGAGCAACGAGAAATTTTATTCAGAAAAGCATACCCTGAACATCTATGAAGAGTACTATTCGGAAATTCTCGATAACATTAAATCCTTTGATAATTTTGATGTTCTTGGACATCTGGATCTTATAGATAAGTTTAAGGACAGGTATTACATGGATCTGGAATTTAGCAAATACAAAAATCTGGTCTCCGATATCCTTAAAGAACTGATTAAACGGGACAAAGCACTAGAGATCAATACTGCTGGTTATCACACTATTTTAGGCAGACCATATCCCAAGATGGAGGTACTCACCATGTATAAAAAAATGGGTGGTGAGAAACTGATAATCGGATCGGATGCACATCTACCGGATATGATAGGTTTTAAACATAAGGCGCTGATCAATACGATTAAAAAATTAGGATTTGCAAACATCACCATATATAGAAAACGGAAAGCACATCTAGTGAGACTATAGGAAGGATACTAAATGACGACAATACTAATAAAGATTCTGATACTTGCAGTTATAGGTTCTGCTATTGGTTATATAACAAATGTTTTGGCAATTAAAATGCTTTTCAGGCCCTACAATGAGATAAGGATTCCAATCCTTGGTTTTAAAATCCAAGGGGTAATACCTAAGAGACAGGCTGATATAGCGGTTAGTATAGGCGAGACCGTTGAAACCGAACTGATTGATTTGGATGATATTATTGGGCAATTTGCCACAGAGGAGCGAATCGAGAGCCTCCTCAATACAATCAAGTTTGATCTCAAAAAGATTATATCCAACAAGATTATGGAATATCCATTGTTGATTGGTTTTAAAAATATAGTTCTGGGTTACATAGACAAGGCAATAGAGAATGAAGGCAAGGGAAAAATCAGGGAGATGATTGTCGACCTGGGGGAGAAAGCTCAGGAAGATATAAAAATAAGCAAAATAGTGGAAGAGAGAATCAATTCCTTTGACCTCGGTAAGCTCGAGGCTTTAGCCTATGAAATAGCAAAAAAGGAACTGAGGTATATAGAGGTGCTCGGTGGTATCCTTGGTTTCATGATAGGTATTGTCCAAGGCATTATAGTTCATTTATTTTAGACTTGTATTTTTTTTTGTAATGGCATATACTAACACTATTATTCAATTGAATATTGGTTGAAGGTTGCGGAAGTCATGTGATGACCGTTTCTGGACAAACCTCTGGAGAGACTCTATATGAGCACCGAAGGGGAAAGCCGAAAGGTGAAACTCTCAGGTAAAAGGACAGAGGCAGATTAGTTTTTTATTCTGCGGGCCTTTTTGTGTCCGTTTTTTATTAAGGAGGCGTATAAAATGAAAGCTGTTTTAACAATCATCGGAGAAGATAAGGTAGGGATTATTGCCAGAGTCTCAGGGGTCTTGGCTCAATGTCTGGTCAATATCCTCGACCTTAACCAGACAGTTATGAGAGAGTATTTTACAATGATCATGCTGGTGGATTTGAAGAAAATGGAGATCTCAATCGAGGAACTTCAACAGAAGCTATCCGTAGTGGAAGAAGAAATGCAATTATCCATAAGAGTACAAAGAGAAGATATCTTTAAGAGAATGCACGAGATTTAGGAGGCAGGATATGATTAACAGAAACAATATAATGGAAACCATAAGTATGGTGGAAAAGCATAAATTTGATATCAGGACCATTACCATGGGAATATCCCTATTCGATTGCGCCCATGAAAACGGTGAAATCGCCAGACAAAAAATCTACGACAAGATTACAAAAAAAGCAGAGAAACTAGTAAAGACTGTAGAAGATGTTGAGCGCGAGTATGGGATACCAATCATCAATAAAAGGATATCAGTCACACCTATATCTCTGATTGCCGGTGCAAGTATGGATAGAAGCTATGTCGAGTTTGCACGGATATTGGATAAGGCAACTGAAACTGTAGGGGTTGATTTCTTGGGTGGTTTTTCCGCTTTGGTACAAAAGGGATTTACAAAAGGCGATGAAATCCTGATTAATTCTATTCCAGAGGCTCTCGCTAGCACAAACAAGGTATGTGCATCTGTCAATGTTGCAACAAGCAGAGCGGGTATCAATATGGACGCGGTGAGGTTGATGGGAGAAATCATCAAGAACACTGCTTATCTCACAAGAGATAAAGATAGCTTGGGCTGTGCAAAACTGGTTGTATTTGCTAATTCAGTAGACGATAATCCCTTTATGGCCGGCGCATTTCACGGAATAGGAGAATACGAGACATCCCTAAGTGTTGGCGTCAGTGGACCAGGGGTGGTCAAAGCAGCGCTTGAAGATATAAGAGGTGAATCCTTCGATGTTGTCTCAGAAACCATCAAAAAGACTGCCTTTAAAATCACTAGAGCAGGAGAGGTTCTAGTAAGAGAGGTATCCAGACGACTGAATGTTCCCTTCAACATAATGGATCTGTCTTTGGCACCAACCCCAGAGATAGGGGACAGTGTCGCTAGAATCCTAGAAGAGATGGGACTTGAAAGGTGCGGTACACATGGCACTACAGCTGCACTGGCGCTGTTGAATGATGCTGTCAAAAAAGGTGGCATTATGGCTTCTTCACATGTAGGCGGTCTGAGCGGTGCTTTTATCCCCGTAAGCGAAGACGAGGGAATGATGGAGGCAGTGAGAACAGGTGCTATTACTTTAGACAAGCTTGAGGCCATGACATGCGTATGTTCTGTAGGGCTGGATATGGTTGCAGTCCCTGGAAAAACGACAGCTAGCACCATTTCAGCCATCATCGCTGATGAGTGTGCGATCGGTGTCATCAATCACAAATCAACGGCAGTTCGTATCATACCGGTTTACGGCAAAGATGTCGGCGAGGAAGCATTTTTTGGAGGGTTGTTGGGAAGAGCGCCAATCATGGCAGTCAATAACTTCTCGAGTGAAGCCTTTATAAAAAGAGGTGGCAGGATACCCGCACCAGTTCACAGCTACAAAAACTAACAAAAAACAAAAGGGACGGTTCCTTTTGTTTTTTGTCAAATAATTTGAATAGTGCTATAATGTTTTAAATTGAACAAACAGCGGACTGAGAGACACAAGAACAGTGGAACTGGATACTGTTGTATAGCTTAGAGAGCTAATCCAAGTCGCAAAATGACCTGCCAGAAAAAAACCCACTGACTATTACCAATATAACACCTTTTTTTGTTCAATGTGGATTTATTCCTGAAATAATTGATCGTAAATGGAATCATAAAGAAAAAAGAGGCTGTCAGAAGTCTATATGTAGCGATTGCTATAGGTGGAGCATCTATGATGCGAATGAACATTGAAGACATAGA
>CAKMKB010000173.1:0-4084 GCA_927435965.1 uncultured Clostridia bacterium | reverse complement strand
CCCAATATGCAGATTGCCATGGGAGGCAGGTTGGATGTAATGGAGTTTTCTCGCTCCTGCAGTTACAAGCTGGCAAGATTTATTGAAAAAGAGCTTCATGGAAAAGCCATGACAATATCTTTATCTTATCCTATGGATATGAGTCTCAAGACAGGTGGAACCATAGCCGATGTTTCCCTACGTCATGCTGCGGTTGCTGCCGGTTTGGGAGCGTTTGGAAGACACAATCTTGTTATCCATCCCAAGCTAGGTACTCGAGTCGTATTTACAGCTGTACTTACTGATTTAGAGTTACCGTCGGATCCACCTATTACAGATGATTTGTGTATTGACTGCAATATTTGTGTTGAAAGTTGCCCTGCAAGAGCGTTAGATGTTGAAGGCAAGACACATGTGGGCAGATGCCTAAAAGTTTCACAACCATATGGACTTGGAGCGGATATAGCTTTTAGGACAAAATTAGTGGGTAGTTCTCCTGAAGAACAGAAGGCAATGTTTTTAGATGACCATTATTGGAAGTTGTACCAAACAGGATTTATCGGGTTTCAATATTTTTGCTTTGAATGCTATAAGTCTTGTCCTATTGGTCAGTAATTTAGGCCAGAATACTCATATCCACAATAGTGATACTGAATGCATCAAAATCAATCAGTCCATCATTCTTCATCTTCTGCAGCTCTCTGGAGAGGGAAGTTCGCTGGACACCAATGCGATCGGCAAGTGCTTTCTTGGTTGATTGCAGGATGATTTTGTTTGAATTTTGAAGCTTGTGTTCATTTCTGATGTAGGCTATGATGCTTTCTCGGATAGAGCGGTTGACATAGTACTTGATTTTAGCGCCGAGAAGGAGAGCATTGTCGGAGATATATTCTAGAAATTGTCGTAGAAAGCTTGGATTGGTAGAACACAATTCAAACAGAGTATCTTTCTGGATCACCAGTAGAGAGGTATCGGTTTTGGCAGTGACAGTCATTGGATAATAAGAGTTTTTAGAAAAAATTAGGTTTCCACCTAGAATATCATCAGGATAAAACTCGGTGATGGTCAGTAGATCTCCAGACTCGTCTATACGTTCAATGACGACCTTGCCACTGAGAATATGCTCAACATAGGTACATTTATCGCCATCAAAGTGGATGATTTCATCTTTACTATAGGTTTTGATATTCATTGTTTTGGTTTTTAGGTATTCTTCTAATAATTGGTCTGGGATATATTTCAAAAATGCATAACTGTTTTTAATGGATAATAGATTATTCATAAATACTCCTTTTGGTGTTACCTCGGTAACACCTTTTATGTTGCTATTATTATATAATCAATCCATTAAGTTTGGAAGGAGAAAAATTTATGGATGTGTTCACATTGTCATTTTGGGGTATATCATTAGCCTTGACAGGGGTTTCATTGGCTAAAAGTAAAGAAAAGACGTTTGAGGCTATGAAAAAGTCCAGGGGCATGATGGGGAATATGCTTGGCGAAATTATCGCCATTATTTTCATGATAGGATTGGTGCTGACTTTCATTCCACCGGAATCAATCAAATCAGTATTGGGTTCTGAGAATACTTTTATATCGTCAATAATCGCTGCCATTGCGGGAAGTATTACACTTATCCCGGCTTTTGTGGCTTTCCCGTTAGTTGGATCTTTTGTAAACGTTGGGGCAAGCATCATTCCAGCAGTTGCATTTTTAACCACTTTGACGATGGTTGGAATTGTGACATTTCCCCTTGAGAAGAAGGAGTTCGGGTTTAAATTTGCATTGGTTAGAAATCTGCTGAGCTTTGTCGCTGCCTTGGTCATTGCTATGGCTATGGGGGTGATCCTATGACAATCACTAAGGTTTTAAAAAAGAATAAGCTGATGGCCATAGTTGCCTTGATATATCTTGCTATATTTGTGTTCATGCCGGATAAAGCGGCGGAAGCAATGGGGAATAGCGTATATTACCTAATCGAGATGGTTCAGGTGTTGCCGATCATATTCCTATTGACAGTCGTCATTGAAGCGTTGGTTCCTAAAGAGATGATTACGAGACGTTTGGGTGCCAAATCAGGTTTTCTTGGAAACATTTTGTCACTGATATTAGGGAGTATTTCTGCAGGACCGATCTATGCAGCATTTCCAATCAGTAAAATGTTGCTGACCAAAGGGGCCAGCGTATCGAATGTGGTCATTATTCTGAGCTCGTGGGCGGTCATCAAGCTACCGATGCTTGCTAATGAAGCCAAGTTCTTAGGGGTTTCATTTATGGGCGTTCGTTGGGTATTGACGGTCATTGCCATACTGATAATGGCCTGGATTACTGAAAAACTGGTTTCTAAAAAAGATATGCTGATAACATCAACAGTAGTAACAGATAAACAGATTGTAATCAATCATGACTATTGCATAGGGTGTGGGATTTGTGTAAAAATGCTTCCCGAAGTTTATGAAATGATTGACCAAAAGGCGCATGTCAAAGCAGGTGGCATTAAATCAGGCGATGATGCCATGATTCTTAAAACAGCTGATAAATGCCCTGTAAATGCCATTGTTGCTAAAGAGAAAGGAGGCGCAGTCGCATGAAGATGGCTCGCGTTCTGATCCAAATCATTTTTTTGGGAATATTTTTGGTTATCATCAAAAATGGCAATATGGTGCTTTGGTTGGGAATCTTCTTATTAAGTCTATTGGGAGCTGCTATGTTTGGCAGGTTTTACTGTGGTTATTTATGTCCGATGAATACAGTAATGGGTTTTACCGGTAAAATAGCCAAGAAACTGAAATGGCAGACCGATAAAGTACCAAAATTTCTAAGTAGCAGGATATTGCCTTGGATCGTTTTGGCAATGATGGCTGCGAGTGTGATTCTTTCCAAAAGAGTGCTGCATCGGGAGTTGCCGATCTTAATCATTCTGATCGTGTTGTCTGTATTGGTGACTTTGCGTTATGAAGAGTGGGTTTTTCACAATCACGTGTGTCCCTATGGCGCATTGCTACGTCTGACAGGTCAGCATGCGAAATTTGCAACTAAGGTAGATCATTCTTTATGTATTGGATGTAAAAAATGTGAGGCCGTATGTCCATCGAGGTCTATAGAAGTGGATGTGGATATCAAAAAAGCTTCTGTGAATTCTTCCATCTGTCATCAATGTCAGTCTTGTACAGAGGTTTGTCCTGTTGAGGCCATACAATATAGAACATATGCACTCTAGATAATCATAAATCAAGTTTATGTGCTCCATTTGTAATAGACAGTAAACGTTATAACTACTGACTACTGCAAGGTGGAGCATTTTTTTATTAGAAAAATCATGTTTCATTAAAAGTAAATTAGAAAATGATGAAAATCAAGACGCCAAAAGAAAATAGTGCTAAAATAACTGAAAAGAACCCTGTTGATAAAGGAGCACTTATGATCAAAATAAAGGATGTATCATTTACATACCCCGCTACGCAGAAAAAGGTTATAAATCATCTCCAATTTGAAATAGATAAGGGGGAGATCTTTGGTTTTTTGGGACCAAGTGGTGCAGGTAAGACGACGACACAACGCCTTATCATTGGGTTGCTGAAGGGATACGAAGGCCACATCCATGTGATGGGAAAAGAACGCAGCCAATGGGGCAATGATTTTTATGAAAAGATTGGCGTGGCATTTGATTTCCCAAATCTCTACTTGAAACTAACCGCATATGAGAATCTAAAACTGATCAATAATTATTACGAGACTCCATGTGATCATATTCTTGTTTTGTTGGATCAGGTGGGGTTGTTGAAAGAAAAAGATGTGAGGGTGGAGCATTTTTCCAAAGGGATGAAAATGCGCTTGAATTTTATACGCTCAATCATGCATAAACCGGAGATTCTATTTCTAGATGAACCCACATCGGGCTTGGATCCTGTCAATGCAAAAATCATAAAAGATTCGATTCTAGATTTAAAGCATAAAGGGGCAACTGTCTTTTTAACCACGCATCATATGGAAGTTGCCGAGCAGCTATGTGACCGGGTGGCGTTCATCAACCCCACCTGATCCAACAAATCAAGAATATGATCACATGGAGTCTCGTAATAATTATTGATCAGTTTTAGATTCT
>CAKMKB010000172.1:0-2427 GCA_927435965.1 uncultured Clostridia bacterium | reverse complement strand
TCCACCTGCATCAACATCCATGGTATTTTGAGCTACTCCAACCAATCCGGGGGTGGATTATGAGGACGATAGTTGTAATTGGAGGTAAACTCCAGGGTGTTGAAGCCTGTTATCTTGCCAAAAAGGCAGGTGGAAGAACAGTCAGAGAAGTAACTGCCATACTATCTCATAAGGGTTTGCAGGTTGCTACCACGCAGGAGTACAGAAATGTTCTAAGAGAGTTAAAAGAAAATTTTGATACCGGTGTAGGATTATGAGGATGATCGTTGTAATTGGGGGTAAGCTCCAGGGAGTTGAAGCCTGTTATCTTGCCAAAAAGGCAGGTATAAGGACTGTTCTAATCGATAAAAATCCAGACGCCTTAGCTTCATTAATGGCGGATGAATTTTTAAATATTGATATTTTGAAACCTAGTGATGTTTTAATCAATTTCTTAAAAAAGAGTGATTTGATATTGCCGGCGCTAGAAAATGATGGCGTTCTCGATTATTTGGAGAAGCTTGGACAAAAAGAAGTCTTAAACATTGCCTTCGATTTTGATGCTTATCGAATTTCTTCATCAAAGATTTCGTCCGATAATCTTTTTATTACCCATCAGATTCCAGCACCTGTTTATTACCCTGAGTCTAATCCACCATATATTATAAAACCGAATCATTCAAGCGGCAGTGAAGGTGTGAGATTGGTTAAAACTCGAAAAGAGCTGAAAATCATTTTAGCCAAACAAGCTAACCCTGAAGAAATGGTTATACAGGAGTATCTGGAAGGAGATTCATATTCCATAGAGGTCGTTGGAAGACCAGGAGCTTACAAAACCTATGAAATAACACAAATTCACATAGATCAAAACTACGACTGTTGTCGTGTTACAGCACCCTGTCAGATTGAGGAGTTAATTAAAGAGGATATACAAAAGATAGCCATAAAACTAGCTCAAGAAGTAAATTTGAAAGGAATCATGGACGTAGAAGTGATTTTAAGTAAAGGCATACCCAAGGTTCTGGAGATAGATGCGAGAATTCCCAGCCAGACACCTACAGCAGTGTATCATGCTACCGGAATCAACTTAATTGATGAATTATATTATCTTTTTTGTGAAGGAAGATTGAAGACACTAAATTCTAATGAAACCAAACATACGGTATACGAGCATTTATGGGTAAAAAATGGTATTATAAAAGATGTAGGAGAGCATTACATGTCAATCAGGAAGCCATTGTTGCACAATGAGGGTTTTATGGGAGCAGATGAGGTGATCACAGACTATAAAGCAGGTGACAAGGAACTGATAGGTACATTTATGCATACCGGCAAGACTTTAGAGGAAGTCAATCAAAAAAGATATAAAGTACATGAGTGCCTGAAGACTTATTTAGGGAGGAACTAATATGATAGTCAAGGAAATGGAAAAGAATTTTTATAGATTTATCTTTGGACCAAGAAAACAAACGAAGTTTGGATACAATTTTTATGTGCTGGTTGATGGAAGCCAGGCGTTGATTATAGATACAGGGTTCAGGGAGCATGCATCTGAAGTGAAGGATTATCTTGCTCAGAAGGGTATTTTTATTACCAAGGTCATATTCACACATTTTCACCTGGACCATATCAATGGATTAAATGCATTGGATAAGGTGGAGATTATAGGCAGCGATTCCTATCAGGAGGCCTTGGACATATATGTGGACAAGGAAAAGCAATCTTTTTATAAACCTACTATAGCAATTCATGATGATTACACATTTCAATTCGGCAGTTTCAGGATTAAACTGATGAGATCTCCCGGGCATGCTCAATGCAGCATGCTGACACTAATTAATGACAAGTACTTGCATGTAGGTGATGAGCTGATGTTTTCGAATGATGGTGAATCGGTTATACCATTAGTAGGGAAGACTAAAATCAAACGACAACTAAGTTCTCTAGAAAACCTCAAACAGTATGCAAGCTATTACATATTGACAAGTCATGGAGAAACCAATCAAGATGAAACTGAGTTGCTGAAGCAAATTGATTATCGGATCAAGTATTTAAAAGCTATTGATGAGAATCAGGAAAAAATATCATTTGAAAAAGCTATGGAGGGAACGGGAACCGATTTTTTACATCCGGAATGGCACGAAACCATCTATGAGCTATAAATCAAACTAGCAATCAAACATTTTGATAAAAATATGTAGAAATGTTATAATGAATAAGCACTAAACGTTGGACCTGTCAGATATTGACATCATACTGATGACATGTTACAATTATTTAAAAGTTCATAATACGCACATAAGTTCATATAGTGAACAAGGAGAAATTATGGATGATAAGCTTACAGCCATCGGTAAAACAATCGAGATATTAAAGGCATTCGCCAAAGAACCGTACTCTTATAGTGCTCAAGAGCTTAGTAATGCATTAGGCATTAACAGAACAACT
>CAKMKB010000171.1:0-6669 GCA_927435965.1 uncultured Clostridia bacterium | reverse complement strand
TGAACAGGATAATATCGAAAAAGCATTAACATATTTCAAAAAATCGAAAGAATTTGGAGGAGCATATCAAGATATTGATATGCTTCTTGATATGGCCTTTATCTACTATGAAAAGGATGAGTTAATTTTAGCTGAAAGATTGTTTAAAGAAATATTGACACTCAATCCCGATGAATCTCGAGTTTATTTTGGGTTGGGTTTAATCTATGAAGATTCTGAGACTTATGATTTAGCAATCGAATCATACCTTAACGCCATAAAAATTGATAAGCAATATCAGCAGGCTTATTTTTTTCTTGCTGGTGTTTACCAACGAATAGATGACTTCAAAAATAGCGAAAAGTATTATCTCAAGGCAATCAAAATGGATAAGGAGGATTACTGGTCTTTACTTAACCTTGGATCACTCTATGAAGAGTATGATATGGACGACAAGGCCGAGCGTTTATTCAAAAAAGCCTACCGTATAAACCCAGATAACCCTACATCATCCTTCAATCTAGGCGTGATATATGGAAAAAAGGGTGATTTGGTCAAGGCCGAAAAATACTATAACATATCATTGTCTCTTGATCCCGTTAACCCCTTTGTTTATCTGAACCTTTCAGTCTATTACAAGGAAATGAAAATGTATAATGAAGCAATCCAATGGCTGAACAGAGGCATAGACAAAAACCCCGAAGAGGCTTTCCTATATTATCACAGAAGCTGCTTGAATCTGTTGACTGATAATAAAGAAAAAGCAATCTTAGATGCTAAGACTGCTTGTCAGCTTGATGATTTCTTTATTGATTATATCAATAAAGATGAAGATTTAAATGAATTAGCAGACTATCTAGACAAATAATCTCTGCCTGATTTTATCTGTCTCTCAACTTCTTTGACTGCTGTACCTCCATAAGAATCCCTTCGATCAACACAGGCTCTGGCTGATAAATCAGGAATCATGTTTTTTGTTAATACCGGACTGATGTCATAAAGATTCTCATCTTTAATCTCATCCAGTCCTATTTTATTTATCTCGCAAAACTTAACCATTTTGCCTACCATTTCATGTGCTTCCCGAAAAGGCATGCCCAGCTTCACCATATTCTCAGCAATATCTGTGGCAGCCAAGAAACCTTTGTCCAGGTGTTTACAGATTTCTTCTGAATTAAATTTTGTGTTTTCCAGCATTTTACCAAATATTTTCAGCGATATTCTCAAGGTATCAATGGTGTCAAACAAAGCAGCCTTGTCTTCCTGAAAATCTTTGTTGTAAGCCAAAGGTGTTCCTTTCATAACCGTCAGCATTGAAACCAAGTTGCCATAAACCCTGCCTGTTTTACCTCTAATCAATTCTGCAATATCCGGGTTTTTCTTTTGAGGCATTATACTGCTACCGGTACAAAAGGCATCATCAATATCTATGTAGTTAAATTCCTGAGAGTTCCAGATGATAAACTCCTCAGCAAACCTGCTAAGATGCATGATGCAAATGGCTGCATCGCTTAGAAACTCCAAAACAAAATCCTTGTCAGAAACCGAGTCCATGGCATTTTCACTAATATTGCCAAAACCTAATAGCTCGGTAGTTCTCTGTCTGTTTATATTGATTGTAGTGCCTGCCAATGCTCCAGATCCTAACGGATTGTAATCCATTCTTTTTAAGCAATCTTCAATTCTCTCTAAGTCCCTCTTAAACATCTGGAAATATGCCATCAAATGAAAGCCAACAGTTACAGGCTGAGCATGCTGTAAATGGGTAAAACCAATCATAATATCAGCTCTATATTCGTCTGCTTTTTCAAGTATAACTTCCAGTAGTATTTTTATTTCTTCTATTATGCCCTTCAGCTCTTTGCGCATGAATAATCTCGTATCAAGAGCCACCTGGTCATTTCTGCTTCTTGCGGTATGAAGCTTCTTCCCGACTTCTCCAATCTCTTCTATCAATAAGGTTTCGACTGTCATATGAATATCTTCAAGTCTTGTAGAGAATTCAACTTTATTCTCTGAAATCAACATTCTTATTTTTTCAAGAGCATTTATGATTAATTCAGCTTCTGCCTTTGTTACTATCTCTTGCTCAAACAACATTGTCACATGTGCTATACTACCGTCAATATCTACATCATAAAATCTTTTGTCCAAGTCAATTGAAGCATTGAACTCTTCCATAAGCTTATCCATGCCTTTTTCAAATCTACCGCTCCATAAATTGGCCATCACTACCTCCTGTATCTGAATCTTTTAAATACTTCTTAAGAATAAAAGCAAACCACACAACCAGTATGATCCCTTTAAAAATACTAGTCAAACTGATGCTCCACCAAACACCATTCAACTCTAAGAATGTTTTCGACAAAAACAATGCTATTGGTATTCTTGCGGCATTGAATGCTATACTCACCAATGCTGGCGGTTTTGTTCTTCCCATTCCCGCAAAAGCACCTTGAGTGGTTATCTCGATGCACATGAATAATTGGGATACTCCCAGTATCTTTAGATAAGAGCTTCCTAATTCTATTGCTTCAGCTTCAGGTATAAATATGCTCATGATTCCACGTGAAAAAACAATCAGCAATATACTTGTGAAAACACCAAACACGGTCATAATTCGAATCGCTGTCAAATAACCTGACTTGACGCGTTCTTTTTCTCCAGCACCAAAATTCTGTCCGACAAACGAGCTCAAAGAGGAAGAAAACCCCTCAGATGTTCGCCATGATATAGATTCTATCTGACCCCCGACCCGCTGTATAGCAATTGCTAACGGTCCCCAGAAAGCGACAATCCTTGCCAGCGTCATTGTGAAAAACGTAAAGAATATGCTGTGCAAACTGATTGGTAAACCTATCCTAACATTCTCGATAATTTCTTTTAAAAACAGCCTCTTAAATAGCTTGGTTTTTAGAAATCCAAAGTTTCTTTTCCTTGTAAAGATGATATATATTAGGGTCACCGTTATTTGGGCAATCAATGTTGCAATGGCTGCTCCTCTTGCTCCCATAGCAGGTATGACTCCTAAACCAAATATCAATATGGGATCCAATATAATATTGGTTGTCAATCCTACCATGTTGACTTTAAAAGGAAACTCGCTATTCCCACTGCCTATAATAATACCTGAAAACACTTCATTGATAAAAGCAAAAAATATGGCAAAAACTACTATTTGAAGATACCTCACAGCCATTTCATTAACATAGGCATCATCAATATTAAAAAAACCTATTAGTCTATATCTGAAAAAATAGACCAATAAGGTGTAAAGAAACCCAAGTATCATTGCACTTTGAAGCCCTGCGGCACTGTAGGTTGAGGCTGATGCCATATCATTTTTGCCAATGCTCTGGGCCACATTTACCTGTGCCCCAATTTTTGCCAATACTATAAATCCAAACGCCAACCACATGTAAAAGCCAGCTGTTCCGACAGCAGCAACTTCATTGCTGCCAAGTCTTCCTATCCAAATTGTGTCAACCATATTATATGCCATTTGTATGAAGGAAGTCCCCATTACGGGTATGGCAAGTCTGAACAAAGCAGTTGTAATATTGCCGCTTATCAGATTATTTGCAGTTCTTATGTTTTTTTCCATTTTACCTCATTATTATCGATAAATATCTCTGTGAGTTATAATTGTCCTATAGTCATCTTTTTCAATTATTTCTGCTAGAAGATTGCTGATGGTCACAGATCTGTGCTTTCCACCAGTACAACCAATTCCTATGACAAGCTGTGTCTTTCCTTCTTTTTGATAATATGGAATAAGGAACTTGAGCATGTCCTCTAGCTTCTGTAGAAAAACGTTGCTTTGTTCGAAATTCATGACATAATCCTGCACTATCTGATCATTTCCATTCATTTCTCTCATTTCTTCGATATAATGAGGATTTGGTAAGAACCTGACGTCAAAAACCAAGTCACAATCCATCGGTATACCAGCCTTGAAACCGAAAGACACTATTGAGATTGTAATCTTTTTCTGTACGTGTCCCATCAAAAAAATTTCATTTATCTCTTCTTTCAGCATGGCATTGGTCAAGCTTGTTGTGTCTATGATGTGATCTGCCTTTTCTTTCACATCTTTGAGTATTTGTCTCTCGAGAGTTATTGCGTCTATCATCCTTCCAGTTGGATCAGCTGGATGTGGTCTTCTGTGCTCTTTAAATCTCTTAATCAGGGCTTCATCTGAGGCCTCTAAAAACAGTATCTCATATCTAAGTCCTTCCCCTTTAAGAATCTCCAAGCTAGTAAAAAGGTCTTTAAAAAAAACACCACCTCTAATATCAACAACTATAGCAACATCGTTGATATTTTTTGATGACTCTCGCCACAACTTCGCAAAATCTGGCAATAGACTTGGTGGAAGATTATCCATGCAATAATAATCAATATCTTCAAATGCCTTTACCGCCAAGCTTTTACCTGCTCCTGACATGCCAGTTATAATTACAAACTTCATATCACACCTCCAAATTTACCACTCTATCCATCGGCAATCCTGCTTGAATCACTCTATCTAAAGAATCTGAGAACTTTCCAATATTCTCATAGTCATGTGAATCAGACCCAATAATAAAAACTACTCCATACTTTGCTGCTAGAATGATTTCTTCCTTCGTCAGGTGTTTGTGGGAATTGTTAATTTCAAGCATTGTATTGGTTTCTGCCGCTTTTTTTGATAACCTGTCTATATCCACAGGTATTTTGTCTCCAGGATGCGTAATGATATCAATATTGTATTTATCCATAGCTTTTATCATGGCATCTGTATTTCTTCTAATCATGTATTCCTTGATTGGGGAGATAAATTTTGCTAGGAAATTGAGCAGGAAAAATTCAATTAATCCTCTTAATCCTTTAAAAATCACACCATAGTGTATGCCCATTTGAATAACTTCACAATTTTCAGCAACTAGATCAGTTATATCAGTCAATCCATCAAAGCTAATCAGATTTGCTTCAATGCCAAGTTTGATATTGATGTTTTTATACTTTTCATTTAAATCCCTGATTTCATTTTTTGCTTTAATCAGATTTTTTTCACTGGTCCCATATAGGACATGCTTAATCCCATGGTCTGAAATCGCTATTTCATCCAATCCAATACTTATGGCTTTTTGTACGATAGTCTCGATTTCGTTTTTACAATGTCCATTTTTTGAATATTTAGAATGAATATGATAATCCTTGTTTATTCTCATATAGCTCCTAGAATTCTTCACCTATTATTTTCACTTCTGGTTCAAGGGTTATGCCAAACTTCTGATAAACAGTTTCTCTCACGATTCTCATCAAAGATAAAACTTCATCTGCTTTCGCATTATTGTCATTAATGACAAATCCGGAATGCTTGTCAGAAACCATAGCACCTCTAAACCTTAAACCTTTTAGTCCCGAATCCTCAATTAATTTAGCTGCAAATCCCTCTATTGGTCTTTTGAATGTGCTTCCTGCACTGGGTTTATCTAGAGGCTGGTTTGTCCTTCGTCTCTCTGCGAGGTGATTAATTCTGTCGTATATTTCTTTTTTATTGCCCTCTTCTAGCTCCAGCTCAGCTGACAGTACGATCAGGTTATTCTTTAAAACTCGGCTGTTTCGATATTCAAATTCCATTTCCTCATTCGTAAAGCTAAAGACCTTTCCATTATAGTCCATACATCTTACGGTTTTGACGATATTGACCATTTCGCCGCCATATGCCCCTGCATTCATGGCAACTGCTCCCCCTACATACCCTGGGATTCCACTGGCAAATTCCATTCCCTTCAGTTCATTATCAGCTGCATATTTGGCAGTCAAGGATAAAAGTGTACCTGCTCCCACAGTAATTTTTTTTTCTTCAATATCGATACCATTGAAATAGCTACCGATTTTTATAATAACACCTCTATATCCCCTGTCTGAAAACAGAAGATTGGTTCCATTGCCTATGATATAGAATGATATATTGTCACCAATAATTGAAAGAGTTTTAGCTAACTCTTCTTCATTTCTTGGTTCAACAAAAATATCTACTGGTCCGCCTATTTTAAAATATGTATTATCCTTAATCGGATAATCTTTATATACATTTCCACTTAAACTCTGTTTTAACTCATCATATAATTTGATCATTCATAACTCCTTGCACTATTCTAACCATTATTTTATCAGAATCAAACTGATTAATCCATCATAACAATTAATATCAAATGATTCTACAATAAAATATACTTTTTTTCAACAATTTCTCCATTTTCTCTTTTGATCTCAAATCTCTTTTTTTAATCGATTAACACAAAAAAATTATGCTATAATGTAATCGAAAGGATAACTGTTCGCTTAGGAGGTCATATGGAGAAAAAATATATTTTAGCTTTGGATCAAGGAACCACAAGCTCACGAACGATAATATTCGACAAAAAAAGTCGTATTATCAGTATGTCACAAAAGAAATTCAAGCAGATCTATCCCAAATCAGGATGGGTGGAGCACGATCCGATAGAATTATTAGAATCCCAATTATTCACAATAACTGATGCACTTTCAAAAGCTAATATAAATCCCCTTGAGCTTAAGTATTGGGATATTGGAGTCCTCCATCATAGCTATTATGACGTCTTTTGTCTGATAGGCAATGGATTCCAGTGTTGCTCGCACGATGTGATTTTTGTTGGAGCCTCTACTTAATCCTAAAAT
>CAKMKB010000170.1:0-4524 GCA_927435965.1 uncultured Clostridia bacterium | reverse complement strand
TGCAAATAACTGATAAAGGGATGATATTGATGTCTCAGGATGATGTTTTATTGAGTGAACTGCAAAAAACCATTACAGATCTTGAAATTGAACTGAAAAAGAAAAATGATGAGGTGAATTATCTTAACAGAGAAATAAACGCGCTTAAGGATATGTTGAGGAATGAGAGCTTCAAGGACGATCTGACAGGTTTATATAACAAGATAGCTATTGAAAGCATTTTGCACTACAAAAAAAACAGAGCAGACAGGAGTAAAAAACCTTTCACTATTCTTTTGATTGACATCGATCGCATCAACCAAATCAACGAGCAACATGGTGTTTTTGCTGGAGATATGGTTCTGAGAGACTTTGCTGACAATCTGATGAGGCTTCTACGATCTGAGGATGCCATAGCAAGATGGTCAGAAGATAAGTTCATTTCAATACTATCGGATTGTTACTATTTCGATGCTGAAGTAGTTGCTAAAAAGATTAAGTTTTTTATTAAAGAATGGGAAGTTAAACTCGATAATACAATATTGGATTACTGGGTAAATATAGGAATTTCCCAATATAATATGAATGAAACATTAGACAGTATGCTTGACAGAGCTGAAGTTAATTTAAAATCTGAAAAAGATAAAGCTAATCTATTTAGAGGATAACTGCCGAAAGGCAGTTATTTTTCAATCAGCACGGCTCTCAATAAAGATGCTTCAGCATTTAATATACTAACGGGAAATCCTATGAATTGATAACGACCTTCCGATATATTTCTGAGACTCAACCCTTCAATGATTGGAATGTTTTGTCGAAGGAGCTCCTTATGGGTTGCGTGGTCAGCTTGATTTCGTTCAATCCCCAAACCGTCTATTCCGACGGTTTTTATTTTTTTCTCTAAAAGATATTGGGCACCTGAAAGTGAAAGATAGACAAAATCAAAGTTAAATGATTCATCCTCTGAATTTTTAGTTTTGAGTATAACAATATCATTTTTTTGGATTTTTTTATCTGACAGATGTTCTCTTTCTATACATCCATCAACACCAGATAGATCAATGACAATCGCATCACCGTAGAATTTTTCGAGAGGGTAACTATTGACCATCTGTCCATTTTCAAAAACATGTAGCGGGGCATCGACATGTGTCCCTGTATGTAGATTCAAGCAGATGTCTGTTTCGTAGACGCTATTTTGGTCATAATCTGCCACGATCCTAAAAACGGGCTTCTTTTCTGTTCTATTTTTGTAGACTATCATATCCTCACTGATTGGTATTGAAATATCATAAATCTTCATATAAACACATCCTTCATCCACATGGTATTGTTATTCTTCATCATTAAATCTGAAGCAGCAGGTCCTGTGCTACCCTTATCGTATGTATGTACAATTAGAGAAGACTTTTTAGCAGAAATCTGATCGATTATTTTCCAGGATATCTCAAGTTCTCGCCAACTAGAAAACAAGGTCTGATCACCTTTGATGATTTCATCGAGTAATTTTTCATAGGCTTCGGGAGACCGATAGTCTATATTGCAGGTTTGACAATAATCTAGTGCATTTGTTTGAATTCTATTCATCACACCGGGTTGCTTGGCATTAAACCTGAAATAGAGTCCCTCTTCTGGTTGCACTTTAATTACTAAAACATTATTTTTGATATTGCCTAATGACATGTAGCCTTCATTATCTTTAAACTCAATAATAATCTCTGTAGACTTGCTATCCAATTTCTTGCCTGTTCGTAGGAAAAAGGGAGTAGTATTCCACCTGTCATTCTCTATAAAGCATTTTAATGATACGAATGTTTCTGTATTTGAATCAGGTGTGATATCTTTCTCTTCAGAGTAGCCTTTATATTGCCCAAAAACAATTTCATCTGATATTTTTATCTTTTCAAGGACTTTGAGTTTTTTAGCAACCATGTTTTTGTCACTCAAACTATCAGGTGGATCCATCCCAACCAAAGCAAGCATTTGCAGAAGATGATTTTGAACCATATCTCTCAATGCACCGGACTTGTCATAGTATCCGCCTCGATTTTCAATTCCCGATTCCTCATCAACAATAATCTGAACACTCTTGATGCAGTGTTGATCCCACACTTTCTCGAAAACAATATTTGTGAATCTTAAATAAAAGATATTTTGAATCATCTCTTTACCAAGAAAGTGATCAATTCTAAAAATTGATTCCTCTGAAAATGCATTATTTAAGGTTTGATTGTAATATGAAGCTGTAGATAAATCGTATCCGAAGGGCTTTTCAATCACAACTCTCTGATAACCTGTTTTGAACTTATTCAATCCATAATGAACCAAATTTTGACTCATCAAAGGGAAAAACTCCGGAGCAGTGGCATAGTAGTAAATTGTATTCTGTGTACCCACTATTTCATGGCATCCGGCAAGTGATTTCTTAAGAAGGCTATAATCGTGTTGATCAGTAAGGTCCATTTTTAGGTATTCTATACTATCTGAAAGTCGTTTCCAGATTTCATCCTTAAACAAATTGACCTTGTTGATGATGGTTCCGTAAATCTCTGACAGGTAGTCCTTGGTGGTGTAGTCTCTTCTACCAATGGCAATTATTTTAAAAGACGTTGAAAAATCAGATTCTTGTATCAGATGATAAAATGCCGGCATAAGCTTGGTTGTTGTTAGATCACCGGTGCTTCCAAATATGACAAAAACAAATGAATTATTCATCATTCACCTACTTAATATGTAATTTATGTCCACCAAACTCATTACGTAAGGCAGCGACAACTTTATCAGAAAATTTATCCGTATCCTTGGACGCATATCTGACGAAAAGACTGTTGGCTATGACTGGGACAGGAACGTTTAGTCTTATGGCCTCTTCGACTGTCCATTGACCTTCACCATGAGCGTCAATTATCGGGATTATACTTTCCAGATTGCCGTTGTTGATAAACGCTTGCTCAGTTAGCTCCATCAGCAGGCCCCTTATGATAGAGCCATTAGACCATACTTTAGCAACAGCGCTATAGTCCAGATCAAAACGAGATGATTTTAATATATTGAAACCCTCTCCTATTGCCTGCATCATACCATATTCGATTCCATTGTGAATCATTTTGACATAATGTCCTGAACCACTGACACCTGTATGTAAAAATCCATCACTCACAGTAATTGCCTCAAAGAATTCCTTTAGATATCCCACAGCTTCTATGTCACCGCCAACCATTATACAGGCACCGTTTCTAGCGCCATCAGTGCCGCCTGATGTACCGGCATCTAGATAGTAGATTCCATTTTCAATAAAGGATTTGCTGCGGTTTATTGTATCCTCGTATTTTGAGTTGCCACCGTCAATAACAATATCTCCGGCTTTTAAGTAGGGTGATAACTCCCCAATAACGGAATCTACTGCTTTACCTGCAGGCACCATCATCCAGACGACTTTCCTGTCATCGAGAGCTGCCATGAGACTCTCAACTGTATAATGTCCACTAACCCCATCTTTGATTATATCATCAACACTTTCATTGCTTCTGTTGTAGGCCTGAACATCAAAACCTTTATCACGCATGTTCAAGGCCAGATTATAGCCCATTTTACCTAAACCTATCATTCCGATTTTCATATTACCCTCCAAAAAAACTATCTATATTCATATGATTTAAAATTTTAATTGTTCGTTACTGAATGGTTCTATACATTTCCTTGAGTTATTTCTCCAATTATTGACATAGTTGGAAACCTCATAGATTCTCATGCGATTGGCATTAAGAGGTCTAAATATGTCTGTATAATCTGTTTGGCCAATTGTCAACCATTCCTTTTCACTGTCATACTCAAGCATAACGGGCATCCTATCATGTATTGGTGACAGAGCACTATTGGCGGTGGTGGTCAGAATAGCGCAGGTTTTCAACTCGGGTTGCATTGGGTGAAAGTCCCAGATACCAGCGAAAGAAAATAGATTACTATCTTTAATACCAACATAGTAGGGCGTCTTGGATTTGTCTTTTTGCCATTCATAGAAGCCACTGGCAAGTATCAGGCATTTTCGGTTAAGAAATGAGTCTTTAAAATATGGTTTCTTATCAATAGACTCGCTTCTAGCGTTTATCATTTTCTTTGACAAATCTTTTGACCAATGAGGTAAATAACCCCATTGAAACTCGCTTAATAGAAAATCAGAATCCTGATTTTGATAAATAGCCAGAACAGTTTGTCCCGGTGCGATATTATAATCTGGTTCATAATAGTCTATGTTGGGATTTTTTATGTCCCATCTGTTTTTAAGGAGTTCAATCAAGCTTTTCAAATCATAAGACAAGAGATATCTTCCGCACATTTTTAGCACCTCACATAATTATATTATGACATAAAACCACGAAAATACACAACATTGTTTAAAAAATGCTTAGCGTAAAGTTATTGTAGGAAAAAAATATAAAAAGAAAGTCTCTTTCATGTTATGATAAGTTTGGCAACAAAATCTAACAGAAGGAGCTTTCTTTTTATGTACAATAGTATACTACACTTTAATGAATTTGGGGTAAA
>CAKMKB010000169.1:0-2540 GCA_927435965.1 uncultured Clostridia bacterium | reverse complement strand
ACAATTACAAGAAAAAGTCATTTTCTTCATAACTTAATCTAATATATTTATTGATATCGCTAATAAATCATCTGTCTGATTCCTAACTTAATATCTCTTCAAGAGAATTTGGTTATGCTAAATGCCAAAAAAACCTGGTTGAAACCAGGCTTTGCTATTTATAAATATACTATATATTGATTTTATTCACTAAGAGCGTTCAGGTATTGATATATTGTAAGAGCATGCCCTTTAGCCTTCACATTTCTATACTCTTTTAATATTTTTCCTTCTTTGTCAATAATAAATGTCGATCTTTCTAAGCCCATGGTTTTTTTACCATACATATTTTTCTCAGTCCAAACCTGATAATCCAAATGCGTTTTTTTATTTTCATCACTTAAGATGATATAAGGCAACTCATACTTTTGACTGAAATTTATATGAGATTTGAGACCATCTCTACTAATGCCAAATACCTCATATCCAAGTGCTCTTATTTCATCATAGATTTCTTTAAACTCACAGGACTCGGTCGTACAACCCGGTGTGTTGTCCTTTGGATAAAAGAAAACAACAACCCCTTTTTTACCCTTGTAATCAGATAATCTATAGACCTCTCCGTCATTTCCTGTTAGCTCGAAATTTGGTGCTTCTGTCCCTTTTTTGAAAATCTCTTCTTTTACTGCCATTTAAAACTCCTCCTCAATTTTATTGATCTCCAGTATTGGCAAAATCTCTTCATCGCCTGTTTCAATATCCACATTGGATATCTGTGCGAATCTTTTTTCTATTTTCCCTGAAGTTACGTTGATCTCTCTAACATCTTTAGACACCTTATCTATATCTTTTGCAAGAGAATCCCATCTTGACTTATATCTTCCAAACTCCTCACCAAGTTTTTTAAGCTCTTCGTGAATAATACTAGTGTATTTGTCCCGTTCTATATTTTTCAAGACTACCTGGACGGTTGAAAGAACCGACATCAAGGTTGTAGGGGAAGCCATCCAGACTCTCTGATCCCTGGCAAACTCTATTAGATCCACATGATAGGCATTGATTTCAGCAAATATTGCCTCAGCAGGTACAAACATGATTGCCTGATTAGATGTTACGTCACCAATTATGTATTTAGAGCTAATGTCATTGATGTGTTTCTTAACATTAGTTTTAAAATCCCTTTCATATTTAAGCCTTTCAAAGCTGCTGATGTTTTTATCAATCATCCTTTGGTAATTTTCCAATGGAAATTTGGAATCTATACACAATAGCCCTATAGGATCAGGGATATGGATTGCAGCGTCAGCGATTGAACCGTTTGGCAAGGTCTTCTGTATTTCAAAGACTTTATCGTTCTTTTCTCCAAAAATTGATTTTAACAGGCCGTTTAATTGAACCTCTCCGAATGTCCCTCTGCTTTTTTTATCTGTCAGAATATCCTGCAGAGAGATAATATTGGTGGATAAACTGTCTATCTTTTTTTGTGCCTCATCAATTTTTGATAGTCTTTCTATGACGCTGTTAAATGTCTTATTTGTCTTTTCAAACCCTTCATTGAGACGGTCGTCCACTTTTTTGCCTATTCTTTCCAAATTTTCTTCTATTTTTGAATTCAAACCATTAAAATTATAGGTCATACTATCAGTCAATCGAAGATTGGACTCATTGATATTAGTGGACGTATTATTCTGAAATCTTAAAAAAGCATCTGTAAGTTCGTTGGTATTCTTCTGCAGTTTCTCGATGGTTTCCAATCTGGATATGTTCAATGTCCTTTGTTGTTTTTCCTCGGATGAAGCAATCCTAAGCAATACACTCTCTGTCATCTTACTGTTGTTCTCCATCAATATTAGTCTCAGATCGCTTTTGATATCTTTTGCAAAATCCTTTTTATCAAGTTTTGTTTGTTTAACCAGTACTGCTATGACCAATAGAACCACTAGTGCTAGTAAAGCATAAAGTATCATCCATTCAAGACTAATTATCATAAGCCACCCCCGCTATCTCCAGTTGCTGTGCAATGCTTCTTCCAAATTCATGGACCTTCTTTAATAGTTCATTGCCATTGACAGCATAATCAAAGGGGCATACCTCGAAAGAAATGGTTCCGTTGTACTTGGCTAACTTCAGATTTTCGACAACTTTTCCCCACTGAATCAGACCTTCTCCTGGGATCCAATGCCTATCGAACTCAAGATCATTATCCGATAAATGGAGGTATTGAAGCCTGTCTGCGTATTTTAGTATCATTTCACTTTTCGATCCGTCCTTTAACCAGTCATGGGATGAATCATAGCAGTACTGGTTAAACAAACAAAACTTGATAAAAAGGATTTTGCAAAAGATATCAAAAGCGATCTGAGACTAATATTGATGGAGAACACCAGTAAGATGACAGAGAGTGTATTGCTTAGGATTGCTTCATCCGAGGAAAAACAACAAAGGACATTGAACATATCCAGATTGGAAACCATAACATGGTTGAGTCAAAGCCTGCATCTTTGATCAATTTCAATCTTTCAGACATATGCATCTCTGCTCCAAACCACGAATAGATTCCT
>CAKMKB010000168.1:0-7383 GCA_927435965.1 uncultured Clostridia bacterium | reverse complement strand
AGTTTTGAAAGTGAAATTAAGAGTATACTGACAAAACTTCATAGGTTATAGAGTTCCATTTCATTTTGAAGCCTAGTGAGTCTATCGAGATAACTTTTTCCACCCTTATCCATTTCTTTTAATGCCTTTTCATATTCTTTTAAAATTTTGATTTCTCTTGTGTCGCTTTTAAAAATCTGATCCAAAACAGTGCTATCATTATCAAAATATGGATTTTGACTCAAATATTCCATTCTTATATGACTTAAAACATTGATCTCTCCAGTCTCGTAATTATCTTGCCCGACTATAATTCTCAACAATGTCGATTTTCCGGTGCCATTAACTCCCAAAAGGCCTATTTTATCGCCTTCGTTAATGTTTAAGGAGATATGGTTAAACAATACTTTATCTCCATATGATTTATATAATTCTCTAATTTTAACTAGATTCAAAATATACATCTCCTAATGATTGCCAAAAATTATTGATTTTCCAAAGTCAGGTAATACTCTTCAAGAGTAAGCCCGCTGTTATAAACATTTGTAGCAAGATTGACACCCAGATATCTAACATGCCATGGCTCATAAAAATAACCGGTTATATTTTCCATCCCTTCAGGATATCTTATAATAAACCCAAATCTGTGAGCGTTACTCGCAAGCCATAGACCTTCCTTGGTTTTTCCAAAGTTGTCATCCAATTGAAGATTGACACTTTCGGCAGTTATATCCATAGCAAGTCCTGTCTGATGTTCACTAGTTCCAGGTCGAGCGCTATATTTATCAGCGTATTCCTGGCCGTATTTATCTACATATCCATTATACAAGGAAGCCTGTGTTGCATAAGACCTGTATCCAGACCTTGCAACCAAGGAAATGTCTTCTTCCAAAGCAGCCTGGAACATATCCGACAAAGCCTCTGAAGCGACTTTTCTCAGTTGTCTTATTTCCGGATTTGGCAGGCAGGTCGGTACATCCACAAACACTAAATCATTTGGCACGTAGTCAGTAGGCAGACTTCTTTCTTTATTGATCACTATATCATACGAAGCGTGATTTTTTACAATACCTTCATCATCTATGGTTTGACTCAATAAATTAGCGACTTTCAATACAACACCCTTTTTCATTTCCTCAAAAATAATATTGATGTTAAAAATATCGTCAGTCAGTGACTGTTCTGGTATTTTTATCACATTATCTTTAAAGCTCAAGGTGTCTGAATCAGAATCAAACTCAAAACCTGTCTCATGCCATTGAGTCTGGTTATTCTTATCAAGGACTTGTACCCTGACAAATATCTCATCACCAGACATGACGGTGCCAGAGAGACCTTCGATATCAATGATTTTTCGTTCAATCGGATTGTTGGTTTCTGTAGTAACTGTAGTTACATCCGTTTTAGTTGTGCTTTCTGTTACACCTACCGCATCACACGCGGATAGAGTTATTATTGCAGCTATGATTATGCCAATCAATATCGTGCTTCTTCTCATTTTGTTTCCTTTCTTGAACATTTTCATATTAATTGCAAGTTTTTTATATCAGAATACATATTACCACATTTTGTAGTTTAATTAAATAAAAAAAAGACCTGAATTTTAATTCAGGTCTCTCAAATCAACTATTATAGACTAGTGATGTTTTCAGCTTGTGGGCCTTTGTTTCCTTTAACCACATCAAAGCTAACTTCTTCGCCTTCGTTTAATGATTTAAATCCGCTTTTTTGAATTTGTGAATAATGTGCGAACACATCAGTTCCTTCCTCCGTAGTAATAAAACCGAATCCTTTTTCTGAGTTGAACCATTTAACAGTACCTTTCATATTGACTGCCTCCAAAATTTTATTTCTAATTTGTTGAAGAAGTGACATAAATAAAAATCTTGGCGCTAATCAATACGATCAAACTCTCAATTCCATTTATTCATTCTTTAATACAATTTAGATTACTTTTCAAGTATACACTATCTAAAATATAATGCAAGCATTATTTTTGATTTTTTTTATAGAATGCTAATTATAGTCCCAGAGATCTGATTGGTCCGAAGTTCATTCTCTCTCTGACCATTTGGAGATGCCTTTTCTCTTCCTTAAGTATAACCTTCATTTCTTTTTCAGCAATATCAGGATACATGGACATCATCTGATGGACAAACAATATGCCATCCTTTTCCATTTTCTCCGCAAGCTCCAAAGAATCCTTCAATTTCATGTCTTTATCAAAGCTGTGTTTTCCAGTTATGTTTACATCGATCAAAGATTTTGTATACTCAATCTCTTCCTCTGAAAACTCTCTGTCCAAATCACCGTGATGCTTTTCCAACAACGCCTCGTACATTTTTCGATGATTCTCTTCTTCGAGTGATAACCTCGTAAACAGGGCTTTAGATTTTTCGTCAGGTGCATTATCTGCAAGTTCCGCATAGTATTTAGTCACGCCTTCTTCCATCTTTACAAATGTAGATAAGATTTGCTTACCATCAAAATTCACAAAATCACTCCCTTTATTTTTATTGGATAAGTCTTTCATATATCTTTTGAATAATCAAAGCAGTTTGATTCCTTTGACTTCGAGAGCTTCAATGCCAAAAAACTTGCTTATGGTGACTGTGAGACAATCGTCTATGGCATCAATACCTCTTAGACAATAAACTGTGAATCCATCAACTTCTAATACGTCGAATTTATGCTGGTCATTACTTGGTGGTCCGATTTTAGCAATGGTTTCTGCAATCTCTATACAGCATCCAGCAATTAATAGATCAATAGTAAAAACCTTTTCGCCTTTTTTCCCCAGATACTTCTTAGCCTTGTCCGTAATAACAATTTTCATAAATTCACTACCTTTATATTTTTATGCTATTTTATCGTTTGCTTTGGCTGTTAACTCACCATATGCCTGTTTTGCAAGTATAAGAGCAAGAACTAGTAGAGCTGATCCGATTATTACCAATGGATAATTGGCAGCTATGAAGTTATTTCTGACTAGCAATATCAGCGCAAGCATTGTGACCGTGAACATGAATACCATAGGTATTGTGAACATTTTGATGTTCTTGCCTTGATGTTTCAACCAAACTGCAGCTGACATCAGTGCAATGGCAGCAAGAAGCTGATTGGCTGATCCAAATACCGGCCATACCTTTGACCAACCGGCTACACCTAATAGTCCGCCAGCACCGACTGTTATGAAAGTTGCTACGAACTTATTCGTCAGTATAGACATATCAGCCTTAATCTCTTTTTCAAAATACTCTTGGAATACAAATCGCCCTATTCTAGTACCTGAGTCGAGAGAAGTTAGAGCAAAAGCCGATATTGCAAGTGCTACGAAAGATTTACCTACAGCATGTGGAACCCCAAAAGAAACCATGAACGTGCCTACGCCATCTGAAAATACGTTATTAGGTCCACCAGCTGATATTAGTTCTGCTAGCTTATCAGCACCAAGATATGCTGCTGAAATAAGCGCTATAACGGCTAGAACACCTTCAATCAACATTGATCCATATCCTATTAGTTTAGCGTCACCTTCTTTGTCAAGTTGTTTGGAAGAAGTACCTGAGGAAATCAAAGAGTGGAAACCTGATATAGCACCACAGGCTACGGTAACAAACAAGATTGGGAACATCCAGCTACCGTTTACATTAAACGATGTAACCGCTGGTAATTGAATGCCTGGTCTGAATAAGATTAGCCCCAGAACCGCTCCGATTATCATGGCATACAGAAGAAATGAGTTCAGATAATCTCTAGGTTGAAGTAGGATATAGACCGGTGCTACTGATGCGATGAAAATATAAGCAAGAACTATTAGATACCAAACGTTAAATGACAATACAATCGGGAATATCAGTCCTAGCCAAATGCAAGCTATAAGAAGAGCAACACCAACTACTGTCGCTATTCCCAGAGGAACGTTTAACCTGTTGGTCGCATAACCAAAGCCTACAGCTAAAATGATAAACAGGATAGAAGTTGTTCCAACAGCTGGAACAGCTACAAATGTGTTGACGACTATATTGGCAAATGCCGCAATTACCAATGCAAGTGTCAACCAGGCAAAAATATTGAAAAGTTTTTTCCCTGTCATTCCGATATTCTTCTCAATGACATGTCCGATAGATTTTCCTTCATGTCTTATTGACGAGAACAGAGAACTAAAATCATGAACTCCACCTACAAAAATGGACCCCAAAACAATCCAAAGGAATACAGGCAACCAGCCAAACATAGATGCAGCTATAGGCCCAACTATCGGTCCAGCGCCAGCTATGGATGCAAAGTGGTGCCCGAGTAAAACAGGTGCCTTTGCTGGAACATAGTCCACCCCGTCTGTCATTGTATGGGCTGGTGTTTTTCTTGTAATGTCGACTCCCCACTCCTTGGCAAGCCAGGATCCGTAAGTTACATAAGCAATAATAAAAGCAAAGATTGCAACTAGAATAAGAATTAATGCCATTTTAATACCTCCTTAAATAATTTATTATCAAGAGTATGCGGCCATACCCAATGATTTCACTATTAAAAGGGCTTGTAGAATTTGCTGATTTTTTTTGCTTCCCGGCTTGTTATTACTTTGCCGGAAGTTATTTCAACAACTACAAGTCTTATGGAGGACCACCCGTGAAAACCGAACTTATATGATTTTTGATATTTGAATCTCCTGATGATGTCTTCAAGATCAGCATCCACATTTCCCATCGTTAGCAATATACCTGTGAAGACGGTAGACATGTGTTCATCGTTCGGTACTACAAAATCATCCATGGCTTTTTTTAAAACATTAAAAGTCTCATCTACCCCTTCTGTGGTTATATCATCCATTATTCTAATGAAACAATATTCATTATTTTCATAGGCATAAATGACTGTTCCTTTTGTTGCAACGAATCTTTCGTTTCTAATATTTGATTTGGCTGCCAGACTGAATTTGATGCCCTCGAACTCAGGAATTTCAATGAAGTCAAAATTATACTTTAGTTTTTCGGAAACATTTTCCAGGTAAGTTTCATATGTCATTCAATTATCCTCCACGATATTTATTCTATCACTGATTCAACTATTAAAGATAATTAATGCATGAAATGCGGTTATTTATACATGAAATACATTAAAAATAACTGGTCAAATGTTCATCAGTTCTTTGAATTCCTGAACAAAACTCCTGCTGACAGGCACTTTTTCATTTGTATTTTCCATAGTCAACAAATATGTATTGTTAAACCATATATCAATTTCTTTGATCTTATCTAGATTAACATAATAGGATCTGTGGCTCTTAAAAAAATTCTTAGAATTGATTTTTTCTTCAAGCTCTGAAAGTTTAATATTTGCATTGAATTTTTCATTATTATTGTAAAAAACTTCTGTCTTTCGTTCATTAGCTTTTATGAAAGCAATCTCATTCATTCTGAGCACAAGAATTTTCTCTCCATTAGTAAGGGTAATCTTACTATCATTGAGATATTTGCCATGCTCTTTACTGACCATGAATCTGTTCTCAAGCTTCATTAAGAGTTTTATTATCCTTTCTGCGGCATAGGGCTTGAGCAAATAATCAAATGCCTCTACCTCAAATGCATCATGTGCATATTCTCTATAAGCGCTTACAAAAATTATTTCAGGTTTGATCTTAAAACCACTGATTATCCTCGCTAGTTCCATGCCGTCCAGATTGGGCATGTTAATATCCAAAAAGACCAAATCCACCTGATTGGTATTCTTTAAATACTTAAGTGCTTGAATGGAATTCTCAAACTCTTGTGCAATTACTATTGAAGAGTGGTTTTCAATAAAAAATCTAAGTTCCTCTCTTGAGGGTCGTTCATCGTCAATGATTAAACAGTTCATATTTGACTCCTGACAGAATATATTCATCTACACTATCTTCTTTTAAGTTAAAGGATATTCTAGTGCCTTTATCAAGTCTAACAATATCCAGCCCTTCTCCATAAATCAGCTTCAGTCTATTATGGACATTTGAGAGACCAATATTTTTTTCATTCATTTTATCTAAATATAGATTGTTGATAACGACACTGGAAATACCAATACCATCATCTTCAACAACTACCTCCACGGTATCGAAACCCTTTTTTTGAACAGAAATCCTAATTTTGATTTTTCTGTTAATCTCCGCCTGGGTGTTAACATTCATACCATGTTTGATGGAGTTTTCTACTAGAGGTTGAATAGAAAGTGCTGGTATATTACACACCAAAGATTCATCAATATCATATGTAACTGAAACCCGTTCACCAAATCTAGCCTGTTCAATACTTACATAAGATTGGACATGTTTGATTTCTTCATTGATATTGATCAGTTTCATCGAGTTTTCTATGTTGTATCTCAAAAAATCTGAGAGATTCACAACAAGTTCCCTAGCTTCTTCCGGTTTGATTCTGACAAAAGAAATCAGGGTGTTGAGCGCATTAAACAGAAAATGTGGATTTATCTGGTTTTGAAGTGCCTTTATTTCAGATCTGGAAGCCTCTTTTTTCAATTGCTGAATTTTGACCAGTTCAAACTGAGTGGAAATCAGTCTTGAAAGTCTTTGAAAAAGAACCTCTTCTTTGTAGGCTAGTTTTTCATTGCGGCTAAAAAGTATAAGAAGAAATCCGATGATTTTATTGTTTTCATAGATAGGAGAAGCTGCAAGACTCTTATATTTGAACTGATTGTACTTTTCTGTTAGATCATTTATCTGAATCACTTTTTCAGAACGAAGAGCTTCCACATTCTTAATGATATCGATGACTGTATCATTTTCCTCCTGTGTTAAAAGTCTGGATGATGACACTACTTTGGTTTTATTTGAAATCAATACATCATCAGCCTCTGCATATTTACTGATAATCCTGCAAATCTCAACATAAGATTCTTTACTTGGATTTAAAAAATATGGCAGGGTCTTATCAGCAATATCGAGTGCTATTTCAGCTTGTTTGGCAGCGCTGGCGTCTTTATCCCTGAAAATATTTTCAGTAAGTAGTAAAATCGCTACGATTCCTACGGTATTAATCAGTTCCATAGGTATCAGTATTGTCTTAACAATTTGAATAGCCAGTTCAAATGGCTTTGTCATGAGAAGAACCAGCAACATATTGAGTGATACAATTGTTAGACCCGCTAGAATACCAGACTTCCATCTTTCTCTGAATTCAGTCTTATTATATAGATACCCTGAAAAAACTCCTCCTATGATTGTAGTAATACCACAAGGTAGAGAAGTAACACCATTAGGGTCTATTACGTATCGATGAATGCCAGCTATCAGTCCACCTGCAGTCCCAACAAAAGGTCCTCCGAGCAGCCCACCAAGTATAATCGATATTTCTCTTGTATTTGCTATGGCGCCTAGAATATCAACGCCTGAGTAAGTAGCAAGTATTCCAA
>CAKMKB010000167.1:0-2804 GCA_927435965.1 uncultured Clostridia bacterium | reverse complement strand
TCTATTATCAGAATAATTAAGGAGAAAAGATTTGGAAAATGGAGCGTATCTGATCAGCACAGTTTTGACTTTAATGGTGGTATCCTATGTGGGGATCAACTCTAGCAAGAAAATAAAGAATTCAAAGGATTTTTCTATTGGTGGTAGAAACTTCTCAAGCTCTAACGTAGCTACCAGTATTATCGGAACCCTGGTAGGCGGTGCATCAACCATAGGAACAGCACAAGCGGCATTTGTCAGCGGTGCAAACGGTATGTGGTTTACACTGGGGGCCAGTTTAGGTTGCTTGTTTTTGGGATTGTTTCTGGCTAGGCCATTAAGAGAAGCCAATATATATACAGTTCCCGAATATATGATCAAATACTATGGTAACACTGCCAGAACAGCATCCAGCATAATTTCTTCCATTGCCATATTTGTCCATATTACTGGCCAGGTGCTTGCGGCTGTTGCCATATTTACCACCCTATTTCTTATCGGTGAGACTATTGCGGTTTTTATTACAGTAATGCTGATTATTTCATATATTTTCTTCGGCGGATTTCTTGGATCCAGTCTAGTGGGTTCAATCAAGACTGTTTTGCTATACATAACATTATCCATCAGCGCCTATATCGTCCTAAAAGGATTTAACGGTTTTGGTGGATTGGTGGCAACATTCCCAAGAGATCCTTGGTTCAATCTCTTCAGCGAGGGCGTCTCCACAGCATTGGCTCAAGGATTTGCCCTAGTAATAGGTGTCTGCTCGACACAGACCTATCTGCAAGCCATATTTTCCGGGCGGACTGCCCAGGAATCCCGCAGAGGGGCTTTTCTGTCAGCACTTCTTATTCCACCAATTGGTTTAATGTCCACATTGATCGGATTGTATATGCGTGCCAATTATCCGGAAATCATCTCCAAACAGGCGTTGCCGTTATTTGTCATCAATTACTTGAATCCAGCTATTGGCGGTGTAGTAATTGGAACCTTGATTATTTCTGTTGTTGCAACGGGTGCCGGATTGACATTGGGCATCAGCACCATGTTTAGTAGAGACATCTATAAAACACTGATTAATAAAAATGCAACGGACAAACAAGAGCTTTTATCACTGAGATTATCGGTACTGGGAGTCTTATTGCTGACAACCTTGCTAGTGCTGTTTAATCTGGATTCTCTAATACTGCAGTGGTCATTCCTATCCATGACCCTAAGAGGTACCGTGGTGTTTATGCCTCTGATTGCCATATTAGTGCTTAAGGACAAAACACCGAGGAAGGCCGGACTTCTCTCAATGATCGTGGCACCTGTGGTAACGATTCTCCTAAGTGTTTTTAAGCTAACAACAATCGACCCTTTATACATAGGTATGGGTATCAGTACATTGATTATAGCAGGATACTATTTCACCAATAAAAAATGATTTCCCCCCTGTTGACAATAGATAAAAACGTCCTTTGATGAGAATCAAGGGATGTTTTTATTTCACTTACTACAAATGTGCAAAAAGTCATGGTATGAAATGACCTATGGTAGATAGTATTATTCCAGTGAAACCATATAATGTGACTATAGAATATCAATTGGAGAGGTGTTTATTATGAAAAACAAACGAACAATGAAATTACTGGTTATAGTATTGATACTGATGATGCTGTTATCAGGATGTAGCACTAATGCGTTAATGGATTACAATAATGCAGTTCAGAAAACAGAGAATATCACAAGATGAAAAATGAGTTTATCCATTAAGGTCGATAATAGCTTTAACACTGTTGGGTTAACTGAAGAGGCAATCAATAATCTGAAAAATTTTGAGAAAATCGAAATGTCTTTGCTTTCACGTTTCGATAACAATCAAGCGAAGTCAATAAACGATGTCTATCTAAATCTAACAGGAATGGGCATAGATTCTATGATCTATTCAATGGAAGATTATGCATACATCAAAATACCTATGGTCAACGAGTATATTGAAATTGATCTTAATGACTTGGAAATGGCACCAGCAATAGACACAACAGGAACCGAAAGTCTGGTTAGAAGGGTTATAAAGGAATGGACAGAACTACTGGAAACGGAGAATGTTGTTAAGGGTGAAAAATCAATCATGACAACTGAAGACGGGGAAGTTAAAGTTACGAGATTCACTGTCAAACCTACAGAGGATCAGTTGAGGTTATTTATTAAGAAAATAATTGCAATTGCAAGATCTGAAAAAGACGCATTGGAGAAGTTCATTCAGTTTGCAAATACCGACGGGGGTTTAGATTTCGATGCATTGGTAGATGTTGTGGAGCAAGACATTGAAGAAATGGAAAAAATTACATTCAATAGCATAGCATTCATCGATATTGATGGCTATATAGTTAACGAATCCATAGAAATACATTTTGAGAACTATGATTCTAAACCAGGCCAAGTGAATAAAAGAACGGTTGTTATCAGCCAGGAAAACTGGGATAATGAAATGGAACAAAATATTGTTATACCAGATATCGCACCCGAAGAGCTGATTGATATGAATGAGGCTGAAGGTTTGTTCAATGATTTCCTGAGGAACAAATCCCAGATTGGACTGGATGCTCTTCGGTTTCTTAACGATATCATCGCCTTTGTACAAAATAGTTCCCTCATCAGGCTTGATCAGAGTCGCAATCATAGAGATGGTCGTCGATTTGCCTGCGCCATTAGGGCCAAGTAGCCCCAGTATTTCACCCTTCTCCAGTTTGAATGAAATACCATCCACAGCTTTAGTCTTATTGAAATGCTTATATAGGTTATTTATCTCCAACATTTTTATCTCTCCCTCTGAACACATT
>CAKMKB010000166.1:0-9214 GCA_927435965.1 uncultured Clostridia bacterium | reverse complement strand
AGGTTTATACAATTCGCTTTGTAGATTGACAATTTTTTCAGATAGTTCTTTGACCTGGGTAATATTTTTGGATACCTCCACCGCACCAATAATCTTATTATTGGCCTTGATTGGAAATGAGGAGTTGACTGTGGATATCTTATCACCCTTGTAGTTGATAAATACCTGCTCCTTGTTGATGATGGTGCTCCTAGTCTCCATAGATTGTAGCAATGTGCTGGTTTCATGTGTCAATGACGGATAGATCTCAAGGACATGTCTTCCAATAGCGGTTTTGCCCTCTATGCTGTCGACGATCCGGGCAGATTTGTTATAGTAAATAATCCTGCCCTTATCATCAATTATCTGGATACCCTCATCAATATAGTCCAAAATGTTCAGTATTGATTCATAATATTTCTCATCCATACAAACCTCCATGCCGATAATTCGGCACCTCTTAACTGGTTGTTATTTCTAGCTTATTGATTGTCTCGGAATCGGTTCCAAAGGTCATCCTATATTCGAGGTAAATCTTACCTTTTCCTAATTGGTCAAGACCGCATTCCACTTTTGTTGTGTTTAAAACAATTGCGAAAGTGCCATACTCCGTAACATAACTGCTTTTGGATTTTTCACCCTCTTGAAACTCTAGGAACGCAGATGCTTGCACACCACTTCTTTTCATGGTCAGCTTTTTGCCACCATCAGATATGAGTCTGGTGACAGAGCCCTCCATTCCTGATATTTCTGACTCTATGTATTCAAAGCAGTAGTGACCGTCATCCATAAAAAAGTTACCTTCAGTTGTTAGCTCTGTAATAAGTGGATTTTCACCCTTTGAAGTCTGTGTGCTGATGACTTTAATCTTTATATCTTTCATTTTTCCACCCCTTTTCTGTATTTTACCACAGCTTTTGTTAAAAAAACAGCAAAATTGACAAAAATTAGGCAATTAATTGCCTGAAATTGGGCACTCGTTTGCTTTTAAGTGTTTTATGAATTTTAAAACGTTGAAAAATACTGATTTTTGATAATTAATTATGAAAAGAAACATGGCACGCTAATTGCAAATGATAATGTAAGAGGTATATGCATTTTTATGATGACTATTTAAATAAAATATTTGGAGGAATATCAATGAAAAAAGGAAATCCATTCGGAACACACAGGGTTATCGAACCAAAAGGTGTGCTGCCGCAACCGGCGTTAAAAATCGACAACACCATGGAAATCTATGACAATGAAATTTTGATAGACGTTAAGACATTGAACGTTGATTCTGCAAGCTTTACACAGATAAAGGATCAAGCAGAAGGTGACGTGGAAAAAATCAAGGAAATCATGAAGGGTATTGTAGCAGAAAGAGGGAAACACCAGAATCCTGTAACGGGTTCAGGAGGCATGCTTACCGGTACTGTTAAAGAAATTGGACCTGCACTTGTGGGGAAAACAAGTCTTAAAGTAGGGGATAAGGTTGTAACACTTGTCTCATTGTCATTGACACCGTTAGTGATTGAAGAGATTCTGGCAATCAGAAAGGACATAGACCAGGTTGACATCAAAGGTCAGGCAATTCTATTCGAGAGTGGTATTTATGCCAAGATGCCTGATGACTTGCCTGAGAATCTGGCGTTGTCAGTACTTGATGTTGCAGGTGCACCGGCACAGACAGCCAAGTTGGTTAAACCTGGAGATACGGTTTTGGTAGTTGGAGGAGCTGGAAAATCCGGTATCCTATGCCTATATGAAGCTAAGAAAAGAGCAGGTATCACAGGCAAGGTAATCTGCATGGCACATAGTGAATCATCATTGGATAGAGTCAGAAATTTAAATCTGGCTGATGAGTATATTGCAGGAGATGCCACAGATGCTGTAGGCGTATATGATAGAATAGTTAAAATGACAGACGGGAAATTGTGCGATATAGTCATCAACTGTGTGAGCAGACCAAACTGTGAGATGTCAAGTATCTTGGCATGCAAAGACAACGGAACAGTCTATTTCTTCTCTATGGCGACATCATTCACTAAAGCAGCTTTGGGAGCTGAAGGGGTTGGCAAGGATGTCAATATGATAATAGGAAATGGCTATACTAAAGATCATGCCGAGATAGCACTTCAGATCATGAGAGAAAGTGAGCCACTTAAAAAACTTTATAGCGAAATCTATGCATAGCAGACAGTTTTAAGGGAAATTTCTATTTATACAACCCAAGAACCCTGTTGATATAAGAGTAAAAAGGAGAATAAAGAAATGGCCTATTATAATGAAATAGAACTATATAAAGATGTGACACCAAAGGAATGGGACGATTGGAAATGGCAGGTAAGGAATAGAATAAACAATGTTGAAAAGTTGAAAAAAATCATCAATATCACACCACAGGAAGAGGATGACATCAACAAGGTTCTTCAGAAATTCAGACTGGGGATTACACCTTATTTTGCTGCACAGATGGACAAGGACGACCATAGATGTCCAATCCGGATGCAGGCGGTGCCTACAATCGCAGAAACTCACGTCAGTGATGCGGATATGTTGGACCCCCTACACGAAGACGAGGACTCTCCGACACCAGGGTTGACACACAGATATCCTGACAGAGTGCTAATGCTCCTGACAGATCAATGCTCTATGTACTGTAGACATTGTACCAGGAGAAGATTCGCAGGGCAAGCTGACCATGCTGTACCGACCGAAAAAATTGACAAGGCAATCGAATACATCAGAAATACACCTCAGGTAAGAGACGTACTGCTATCTGGAGGAGATGCACTTTTGATTTCTGATGATAGATTAGAATACATAATCAAGAGATTGAGAGAGATACCCCATGTTGAAATCATCAGAATCGGGTCTAGAACACCTGTAGTTTGCCCACAAAGAATCACAGATGATTTGGTCAATATGTTGAAAAAATACCATCCGATATGGTTAAACACTCATTTCAATCATCCGAAAGAGATGACTGACGAGACAAGAGAAGCCTGCAGAAAGTTGGCAGATGCGGGAATACCTTTAGGGAATCAATCGGTATTACTGAGGGGCGTTAATGACTGTGTTCACGTTACCAAAAATCTAATGCATGAACTGGTGAAAAACAGGGTTAGACCTTACTATATCTATCAATGTGACCTGTCACTTGGTATTGAGCATTTCAGGACATCAATAGCCAAGGGTATAGAAATCATTGAAGGTCTTAGAGGACATACTTCTGGTTATGCTGTTCCAACATTTGTGGTAGATGCACCAGGTGGTGGCGGGAAAATACCTGTTATGCCGGATTATGTCATATCCAGATCACCACATAGACTGATTCTCAGAAACTACGAGGGTGTCATCACAACCTACACTGAGCCTAGCACTCTTTCTGATATCGATTGTGTTTGTGATGTGTGTAAAGGCAAGAAGAAAAGCCATCTGACAGGAGTTGCCTCACTGCTGGCAGGAGAGAGATTGAATCTCGAACCGACCCATCTTGACAGAAATGAGCGTAACAAGTAAGACTATTGGAGTAAACACGAGGAGTATTCTATGAGATTAATTGAAGAGTTGAATCAGAAATACAATTCTGTATCGATTATTGGACTCGCCAAGAATGCAGGTAAAACTGTGACCTTGAATTATCTTATAGAACAAGCCTACGATTCAAATATTATATTGGGTCTGACCTCAACCGGCAGAGACGGCGAGAGGCTGGACCTAGTTACCGAGACAGATAAACCGGCTATATTTGTCGGTGAAGATACCATTATAGCAACAGCCATATCCATGCTGGAAATTGGAGATGCAGGGCTTGAGATTCTGGAGACAACAGAATTCACAAGCCCTCTTGGCAATATCGTGCTGTGCAGAGTCAAAGAAGAAGGCAATGTTCAACTTGCTGGGCCTTCAAACGCATCTGACACACTTTTAGTCAAAGAAAAAATGCTTGGCTATGGGGTAGACTTGGTTGTCATTGACGGAGCCATCGACAGAAAAGCCGTTGCCTCTCCCCGCATAACAGATGCCTGCATAATCGCAACAGGAGCCGTGCTAAGTCGAGATATTAAAAAAGTGGTGTCACAGACGGCCTATTATGCTTCTGTGTTCATGCTGCCAGGCACTAAGGATTTGGAGCTAATCAGACTTAAAGACCAGTTGAACAGAACCTGTATCATAGACGATGAATATCATCTGACTTATCCCAAAATCAAAACGAGCCTTGGACAGGGTCGAACACTGACATCAATGGCAGATGAAAAGACCAGATACATCTATTTATCCGGAGCAGTTACAACGTCCATGCTAAAAGATCTGATATTCGGAAAGTCCAACTTCATCATTTTGATTGATGATGGAACCCAAGTATTTTCTGATTATTATAGTTTTAACAGCCTGAAGAAAAAGGGATTGAGACTTGAAGTTCTGAACCCCATCAGGGTTGAGGCTATAACAGTCAACCCGACAGCACCATTTGGATATAGCTTTCCAAGTGATGAGTTAGTCAGGATGATTGGGGAAGAGGTGGGACTAATCAAGGTAATAGATGTGTTGGGTGGAGGTGTATAGATGGAATCTTTCATTGATAAAAATTCACAGGACAAGATAGGTATAAATACATTGCTCAACAAAATAACACCTCTTTCTCCTTATGGCACAGCTAAAAAGAAAGAGATGCCTATATACAAACCCGGGCAAGAGGATTTGTTGAAGACGGAGTACAATCTGATGGCTTATCTGGATAATTATTATCTGGATAGGGACGTGATTTCCATGCTAAACCATGTCAAAGATATCACCGAATCAGTTAAAAGAGCGGAATCAGGGGAGGTCCTGACAGCTGTTGAGCTATTTGAGATAAAGAATTTCGTCTTGCATACCATGCGGGTTTATAAGACTTTTAGAGACAATAAATTTTATGATGACATAAGAATTGAAAGAATGATAGATGTGATTGAGCTTCTGGATCCGGCAGGAGAAAAGCTGAATACATTCTATATCTATGATGAATATTCAGAAAAGCTAAAGCAAATAAGAGCCGAAAAAACGCAAGTAAGCCATTTAATCAAAAAAATAAAGAAAGAAATCAAAGACGAGATTCAAGAGAGCTACAATGTTAAACTAAGTTTAAAGGGTGATATTTATCTCAATAAATCAGAAGAAGATCTCATCCGAATGATGGATGAAGACAAAAGGCTCTACTGCTCCGACCAAACTATTTCACAGATCGTATACAGCATCAAGAACACAGATGAGTTGTATAAGCTTGATGTTCAGATAAATAATCTCAAAGCTCGTGAAGAGGATGAGGAATACGAAGTATTGAAATATTTGTCCAAAGAAGTCGGTATAAGAAGTGGAAAATTCAGAAACAATTTCAGTGCTGTAGGTAAAATAGATTTAATTTTGGCTAAATTGAGACAGGCTAAAACAACCGATTCGAGACCGCCAACCATTATCAAAGAGCACAGAATAGAGATAATCAATGGAAGACACCTGAAAACTGAAGAGGTACTGACTAAGAAAAATAAAAGCTATACAGCTGTATCCATCAAATTGGACAGACCTGCAACATCAATAACAGGTGCCAATATGGGGGGGAAGACAGTCACCCTGAAAATGATTGGACAGATTGCCTGTGCTACTGCGTTAGGGCTTTATGTGCCAGCAGAGGCATGTACCATAGGTTTATCCGGCAAGATTTTCGTTTCCATTGGTGACGAGCAGTCAGTGGAGAAGGGCTTATCAACATTTGGAGCTGAAATCCAAAATCTCACAGAGGCCTTTAAAAATGTAAATGACAGATGCCTCATACTCATAGACGAGTTGGCTGGAGGGACAAATCCGGTAGAAGGATTTGCCATAACAAAAAGTATCGTTGGCTATCTGTCGGATAAGAATTCGATTTCAGTCATCACGACACATTTTGACAAAGCCGCAAGTCAAGAAGTTCAAAAGCTTCAAGTAGCGGGGCTTAAGAAAATAGATTTGAAGAAATTGGAACAGGAGCTTTTGGAAAACCCGGGTAAGGGGATGGATATCATAACAGATAACATGGATTATCACTTGATTCCGGCAGAGGATTACGATGAGGTTCCTAAAGATGCCATCAATATTGCAGAGCTGATGGGAATGCAAAAGGAAATTGTGGATCAAGCAAAAAAATATATTGAAGGGAAGTGATGTTATTGAATAGCAAATTGGGTCTGAATCCTGAAGTCATTGAGAGAGCAAGAACAGCAGCGAGAAATATAGCCCGAGAGACGCAAGGATTTATAGACAAGAATACAACCGTAACAGTAGAGCGTACAGTTGCGAGGTTGCTAGGGATAGACGGTGTAGACGAAATTGAAAAACCATTGCCGAATGTTGTCATAGACAATATCAGAGATGGTGGGGGATTGTCACAGGGGGCGGCATTCTGGATTGGAAATGCCATAGTTAATACAGGTTTATCACCCCAGGAGATAGCAGAAAAGGTGAACACAGGTGAAATTGACCTGACCAAACTGCCGATAGCGGACAAAGACAAGATATACAAGACAGTTCGTGAAATCGCTGAAAAAACAGCCGCTGGCATTAAGCAAAACAGGAAAATCAGAGAAGACTTCATAGAGAATGTAGGAGAAGGAAAAAAGCCTTATCTATACGTCATAGTGGCATCAGGAAACATTTATGAAGACATTGTTCAGGCACAGGCTGCCGCAAGACAAGGAGCAGATGTCATAGCTGTTATCAGAACCACAGCTCAAAGTCTACTTGATTATGTTCCATTTGGACCCACTACTGAGGGATTTGGCGGAACCTATGCAACACAGGAAAATTTCAGACTAATGCGCGAGGCCTTGGATGAGGTTGGCAAAGATGTCGGTAGATATATCCGACTATGCAACTACTGCTCCGGACTGTGTATGCCTGAGATTGCCGCAATGGGTGCTCTGGAAAGGCTGGATGTCATGCTGAATGACGCCTTATATGGCATACTGTTCAGGGACATAAACATGCAAAGGACCATTATCGACCAATTCTTTTCAAGAGTTATCAACGGTTATGCCGGCATCATCATCAACACAGGTGAGGACAACTATTTGACAACGGCAGATGCTGTTGAAGAGGCACATACTGTTTTGGCCTCCCAGTTTATCAATGAGCAATACGCGCTTTTAGCTGGAATACCTGAAGAACAGATGGGATTGGGACATGCCTTTGAGATGAATCCAAAGCTGGAGAACGGATTTTTGCTGGAACTGGCACAAGCCCAGATGACTAGGGAAATCTTTCCGAAAGCGCCTCTTAAATACATGCCACCGACTAAATTTATGACAGGCAATATTTTCAGAGGACATGTCCAGGATACACTGTTCAATCTCATTTCTATCTGGACTGGACAGGGAATACAATTATTGGGGATGTTGACTGAAGCAATCCATACACCATTGCTCCATGACAGGATGCTATCCATAGAGAATGCACAATACATCTTTAATAATGCTAGAGATCTGGGAGAAGAGATTGAGTTTAAGCAGGATGGCATGATTCAGAAAAGAGCCCAGTCTGTTTTGGCTGATGCTGAAAAAATGCTTATTGATATAGAAAAAGAAGGTATTTTCGCCACTATCGAAAAGGGTAAATTCGGTGGTGTAAAAAGGGCATTTGAAGGTGGAAAAGGATTGAGAGGCGTGGTTGAGAAATCCGAAAACTATTTTAATCCATTTATCGAATTGATGCTTGGAGGTGACAAATAATGTCTTTAGGTAAAGTTGATCTGACTAAAATAAAACCCTATGGGGACACACTGAACGATGGGAAAATGCAACTAAGCTTTACACTCCCTGTGCCTAAGGGAGATGAAGCAGATGAAGCCGCAAAGCAACTAGCTAGAAAGATGGGATTGTCAGAGGCAAGTGTTGTCCATTCTCATGATCTGGGTGTTGGTTACACATTCTTCATCATGTACGGCAATTGCAGCCATACTGTAGACTACTCTGTCATAGAAGTACCAAAAGTAGATTTGGAGTTTATGGATAAGGAAGGCGTTGAGCAGTATATTGAAGAAAACATCAAAAGAGACGTAGTTATCATTGGAGCCTGCACAGGTAGTGACGCTCATACCGTCGGTATAGATGCCATTATGAACATGAAGGGTTTTGATGGACACTACGGACTGGAAAGATATAAAGGAATAGAGGCCATCAATCTTGGTAGTCAAGTGGTTAATGAGGATCTTGTTGCGAAAGCAATCGAGCTCAATGCAGATGCGATTCTCGTTTCTCAGGTAGTGACCCAGAAGGATGTTCATATTCCAAATCTCACCCAGCTGGTAGAGATGATTGAAGCCGAGGGAATCAGAGATAAAATTGTATTGGTCGCAGGAGGTCCTCGACTTTCACATGAATTGGCTCAGGAATTAGGTTATGATGCTGGTTTTGGTCCGGGATCCTTCGCTAATCATGTGGCTACATTTATAGTCAAACAGATGGTTGAGCGAAAACTAGTATAGAACAACGCCAAGAATGCATTATGCTATTACATAGTAAAAAACACAATTATAGTTACCATGATAATCATGCAAGTAACAAGCCATCCCACTTTCTAAAGCAACTCTAAAAACACTAACGGTTTCTAAGGTTCAGATGGCGTTTGAAACGCCACCTGAACCCAAGAACCCTGTTGATTGGGTTGATATATCGTCAGAAATCAAGCTCTCCTCAAGTTTCTCATTCAAGTCATATATAAGTGTTTCTTTGATTTGTTCAGATCTCTCATTTAATTTATTATACAGATTATCATTTTTTATGGCTAATATCCTCGCAGCTAAAAGTCCTGCATTTTTAGAGTTATTAATTCCAACCGATGCTACTGGAACACCACCGGGCATTTGTACAATCGACATCAAAGAATCTAATCCATCCAACTCCTTAAGCTTAACAGGAACACCAATTACTGGAAGTTGAGTCAAAGATGCAACCATGCCAGGCAGATGAGCTGCACCGCCGGCACCTGCAATGATAACCTCTAACCCTCTGCTTTGAGCAGATTTTGCATACTCAAACATTCTTTCGGGTGTTCGATGTGCGGAAACAACTTTAATTTCATATGGTATTGATAGCTCTTCCATTATCAATGCGGCATTCTTCATTACTTTTAAATCCGATTCACTTCCCATAATAATTCCAACCTTTGACAGTTGATCATGCATTTTACAGTATTTCATATTTTTATCTCTCCTATTAATTATCAATGATTGTTA
>CAKMKB010000165.1:0-5877 GCA_927435965.1 uncultured Clostridia bacterium | reverse complement strand
GCACAACCATCGCAATGCTATACTGTCTCTTAACGACGCGATGAGTGCTATCTGTTCTTGAGTGATCGCCGTCGGTATTTTTTACCAGCAGTGCTAGGGTTTGCTGTCAAGGGTAAACCGAAATCAAAGATTTCGGCGACTGGAAGTTTCCTCCGGCTCAAATCTAAGAACAGATGGAAGACTGGGTATTCTGTTGGCGTTCAAGGATAGTCTGCTGACCCAGATACGTTACTTTACACTACCCTTATATTTGCATAAACGCTTAAACAATGATTGTTGTCGTCTATGTATAGAGACTATTGCTGAAAATTTAGAAAAATTATTCATTAGTTAATCAGATTACTGATAAACTGTTAATATTTGTGAGAAAAACAGAACAATTTGTTATCCTCAACTTTCTTTTTTTATATTCTAATACAACTCTATTAGTTTGTAAAGATTTATATATATTAAGTTGCCAATTAATATAGGTTTAAAAAGTAAATTTGATAATCTTTTAACATACTCTAGTGGCTGTTGTCTATTGTATTACCAATCATCACTTGTGTTTCTTGGTTAATACCTTAACTTATCATTATGCATTTTTGAGCAATAAAATAAATGCCAGCGCTAAAGACTGACATTTATTGATTGACGTTCCTATTAAACTAGATTAGATTAAGTATTGATGACTTTCTAACTCCAAGTAATACTCCCATCAGAGATTTTTTTAGATAGTTCCTTAACATTCTCTTCTATTTTATCTATGATGATTTTGAATTCTTCATCACTCTTGCCCGATGGATCATCCAGTCCCCAGTCCTCTTCATGCTGGCTGGGAAGAAACGGACAAATCACATTGCAACCCATCTTGATGACAATATCAACCTCTGGTATAGCCGGCAACAACTTCGGATGTTGAGTCTCCTCCATATCGATTGAATATATCTCCTTGATCAATCTGACAGCATCCTGATTGATCTGAGATCTTTCCTCAGTGCCGGCAGAATAGCTTTCAAACACTTCGCCTGCAAAATGCTTCCCCAACGCTTCTGCCATTTGACTCCTGCATGAGTTATGTACACATATAAATGCTACTTTAGGTTTTCTATTCATCGTATATCCTCCTATTAAAATGATTACGCAGTTTTTTTGATCGGCTCAAACCAATGTTTTGTATTGTTTGCTATCTTTACTAATGTAAGCATTACTGGCACTTCGACTAAAACACCGACTATTGTCGCCAATGCAACCGGAGAGGTGGCTCCAAACAAAGCGATAGCAACTGCAACAGCCAGCTCAAAAAAGTTTGATGCCCCTATCATCCCTGCGGGAGCGGCAACATCGTGAGGTAATTTCCAGGCCTTGGCCCAAAAGTAAGCTATAAAAAATATCAGAAATGTCTGTATCGTCAACGGTATTGCTATCAATAATATATGCAAAGGATTTTCTAATATGACCTTGCCCTGGAATGAAAATATGATGACCAGCGTCAACAGCAATCCTGCAATTGTAACATTGTTGAATTTTTTGATGAATGTGTTGTTAAAATAATCAATACCATGCTTTTCTATGACGGATTTACGAGTCAACGCCCCTGCTGTGAGTGGTATGACTACAAAAAGAACTACCGACAGAATCAATGTGTCCCAAGGAACTTGTACCCCACCAACACCCAACAAGAATGCAACGATAGGTGTAAACAGCACTAATATTATCAGATCATTGGTAGCGACCTGTACTACTGTGTAGGCTGCATTTCCTTTAGTCAAATGACTCCAGACAAAAACCATTGCTGTACAAGGTGCCGCGCCCAGAAGGACTGCTCCTGCCAGATACCATTTCGCCAAATCGGCTGGTATGATCGATTTAAAAACCACATAAAAGAAGAATGAGGCTATCCCGAACATGGTGAAAGGTTTTATCAACCAATTAACTATCCATGTGACATACAGTCCTCTAGGGTTTTTCCTGATATCTCTGACACTCTGAAAATCAACCTTCATCATCATTGGATATATCATAATCCAAATCAGGATGGCAATCGGAACGGATACATTGGCATATTCGAATTGACCTAGGAAATTCGGTATTCCTGGTAGATATCTTCCTATCAATATTCCCACCACCATACACAATGCAACCCATATTGTTAAGTACTTCTCAAAAAAACTTATTCCCTGAAGTTTCTCTTCTTTCAAAATTCATTCCTCCTAAAAAGTATGTATAATTATAATGACTGATTTATATATCCAACGACTGTTTGTCTTTCATTGGTTATATTTTGACAAGTATAAACACTGTTCTTATAAATGATGCATTTGTTCAGATCATTTATATACATTTCTCCAGCAGAATACATTAGCTTCAAGTATTCAGCGAGATTTTTGTGCTCTTTTAAAAACTTATCATTTACTTTATAATGGATCCACTGAGCATCCTTTGAAGCAGTTATAATACCGGTTTGCCTTAGTTTAGCCAAATGTCTGGATACATTGGATTGGCTAAGATCTAAAACAACCTCCAACTCGCATACACATAATTCATGATGCATCAGAATATTCAGAATTCGCAATCTATTTTCATCACCTAAAGCCTTAAATATTTCAACCAACCATTTCACCTCTTTATTTGACTATATGCTTATATTTGATTTCACTCATATACTATCAGAAAACAATCAACTATTCAATACTTTTTTATCAATTACAACAACAAATAACTGAACGCGTTGAATACATATCCAATGATTAAAATCCCAATTGCGACGGTTCCCACAAAGACAAATAGTAATCTATTTTTTACAACTTTTTTCAACATGATAATCGAAGGTAAGGATAGAGCCGTTACAGCCATCATAAAGGATAATGCTGTTCCTATTCCGACACCTTTCAGAACCAAGGCTTCCGCTATGGGAAGTGTACCAAAAATATCAGCATACATTGGTATCCCTACTAGAGTGGCAAGCAATACAGAGTACCATTTATCCTGGCCCAACACCGCTGTAATGACACTTTCAGGTATCCAGTTATGGATTGCGGCCCCTATGCCGACACCAATGAGTATATATAGCCATACTTTTTCGGCTATTTCTTTTACCTGATCAACTGCAAAGGTTACTCTTTCTTTTCTGGTCAACTCTTCCTGCTCGGTTTCTACCATTTTGTTATTGAAGACAAATGGTTCCACGTAGCCTTCAAGTTTTGCTTTACTGATGATGGTACCGCCGATAACGGCAAGTATCAATCCAACAACCACGTAAGCGAAGGCTATTTTCCAGTTGAATATGCTGGCCAGCAGTATAACTGAAGCAAGATCAACTAGTGGAGAAGAAATCAAAAATGAAAAAGTGACACCAATGGGCAACCCAGCACTTGTGAACCCTATGAACAAGGGGATAGAGGAGCATGAGCAAAACGGTGTTATAGTTCCTAGCAAAGCACCCAGAATATTGGCAGAAAGACCAGAAAATTTCCCCAGTATCTTTCGAGTCCTTTCAGGTGGGAAAAAGCTTTGAATGTAAGAAATAACAAATATCAGTGTTGACAACAAAATAAAGATTTTGATGACATCGTACACAAAGAAATGAATGCTACCGCCAAGTCTTTCTGTGATGTCCAGTCCAAAAACATCCTCGACCAGCATTCTTACTAATTCGTAAAGCCACTCCATTTTCAGCAGCTGGTTATTTAACCATGTAAATATAAACATATCATTATGCTCCTTGTAATTAGATTAGTCACAAATAATGCAACATTTATTTAATATTTCTTCCTTGAAAGCAAGTCTTTTGCGATCCTGAACCAGTTGTGGGTATGTGTCAAGCTTATCAGATATACTCTTCAAGGTTTCCATCAGCAATTGATTTTCTTCCTTAAGTCTATAGAATACAAATTTTTCTTTTCTTTCATCTTCCACCAGATTCAGATCTCTAAGCTTGGAAAGATTCTTAGATACCCTTGGTTGCGGTACGTCTAAAACACCACTTAACTCACAAACGCATAGTTCCTCTTGATAAAGGAGAACCATCATTCTTAGCCTTGTTTCATCGGATAATATTTTAAAAATACTCGTTAGTTGATTCATAGAGGCTCCTTATGATTTCATATTCCTTTATGGGTATATGTATATATTACACTTGTGTTTTATTTTTGTCAATAGTATTTAACATTGTAACCCATCAATTGATTTTACAAGTGCAACTATGGTAGAATAAAAATGCATCTAATTTAATAAAAGGAGCAGATTATGACAATTGGAGAACTGATAATCGAATATGGTAAGCAAGATACACCCTATATGGGGAATTTGGTGAATCACCTACCAATGGGTCAACTGGCATTGTACAAACTATCTGGTAATCTGGATTTCGTAAAAAACTACTCAGACTATTTCAAAGAAAAGTTTCAGATAAATCAGATTAAAGAAAATGAACACAAAGCCGATTCACTTGAATCTTGCCTTGGTAAAAGAGAATTGTATGAACCATGTCTGATGCTGATCAGGGAGCGTATAGAGCAGGAAGGTACACACAATCTTGTGAGAGAAGTTTTGAATCAATATCCCCTAGGTATGTCATCTGGTCTTTTTCATGTACTGATTAGACTAGCTTATGCAGTTGAAGGAGCTGAACTGGAAGAGAAGCTCGAAGAAGAGGTTGCGCGCGCCTTGGCTTATTATGTCACAGCTTATCGTGAAGCAGATGTCTTGAATCGAAAGATACCAATTTCTGAGATCTTCAGCGATATGAATCAGTTGATTAACCATAAAAGGATAAGAAAACTACTTGAAGCACAACCCTCTACAGGAAGGCAGATGAAAGCGTTATACGAAAGTAAAACGTTTATGGAAATGGGATTTATAATGGAAGGATCAGAAGAGGAAAAGATTAAAGGATTAATATCATTGCTTCTTCCAGTTTTTGACCAATCCTCCAGTATTGTTGTCCTTCATTGTATCACCGGATTACATGCGTTAGTTAATCTCAAGAAGTTTTTTAATGATTTTGATAAAGCATTTGATATCTATACAACATGCTGTCTCGCGCATTTGCTGACAGTAGAGGATTTGACATACCATGAGCCGGAGAAAGAGTCTATATCCCTCAACTGGAAAGAAATTATTGTCCTGTGTTTGTCTTCAAGAGATGTGCATACAATTAAGTTCACATATAGCTGCCATGAACTTGATCACCGCTATGGTGTTGAAGGTTTGAAAAGATCCGCACATAAAAAGGTTACAGGGAAGTAATACCTATGAAGAATAAACTCGATCAAGAAATTAGAGTGCTGGAAGAGATGATTTCAATATACTGTTCAGGTATGAATCATTCAAAGCCTTGCATAGAATGTGATGAACTTCTATCTTATGCAGTTAAGAAATCGGAGATTTGCCCTCACAGGAATACAAAAAGCTTCTGCAGTCTTTGTGAAACCCATTGCTATGATTCAGACCATAGAAACGCCATTCGACGGGTCATGAAATACAGCAGTAAGAGATATTTTTTTAAACACCCTATAATGACATTGCACCATGGGATTGTTATGCTGAAAAATAAGATCCAAAGATAGCCTGATTAATTGATCAATTAATCAGGCTATCTTTCCTTTTAAACACAACCTCAGGCAATACAATCCTGATTTCCTTATCGCTGTCTTCTGCTTTCCAAAACACAATTAATCGAACGCTACCACTCACAGGATAATAACCCTTTTGGCTAAAGTCTTTGATCCTTTGAATCATCTGTTGGGAAAATCTTACAACCTTTTCGCCTCCACTATTGTAGCAAAACTGTTCATTAACCTGCAATCTATCTCCGCTGTTTAACAAATGAATCGGTTTTTGATAATACATGAAGTAACTCAGATAGACATCCCAGTAACCCAGCTGAATTGCGAT
>CAKMKB010000164.1:0-24651 GCA_927435965.1 uncultured Clostridia bacterium | reverse complement strand
TAGGTCTTTCTGTAAAAATTTTCATCAATGCGCCTACTCTTTGATTTCTTCTGTTACAATAGACTTCATGAAAGGGGTTTCCTCCGTTATGTTTGTTTTTGTCGTGATTAACATTATAACAGAGTCCCTTTCATTTTTTATTCTTTTTTGTCACATATGTATTGTACACTTACAAATATTTATTAACAGTTTTTCTTTCGTTATGGCTTGTTACACAGTTTTTTAGTCATTGGTATTATACAATTTTTGGTGCTTCTGAAAAGAAACTTCTAGCATATAATAGACTTTTTTCTAATACATATCGTATAATTGAAACTTCAGATTTTATTATTTTTCCAGATTTATACCATATTTTGTTACATATTTTTATCTTTATAAATGTAGTTTTTATGGTAATGTTCATTATGAAAACAAAGAAGATTTAAAATAACGGTAGTTTTATCAACAGGGTTCTTGGGTTCAGATGGTGTTTGAAACGCCACCTGAACCTTAGAGACGACTCTACAGTGCTTATCTCCCACTTATGGAAGTGGGAGTCTTAGCACTGTTAGTCATCGGATTAAATGTTGAGTGATTATTATTGAGTTCAATAAGTTAAGATTAAGAATACTAAGCAGTAGATTTCTGAATTAATGTAGATCGGAAGTCAGCTGTTTTTGTTTTTATTGATGTTAACAGTTATTGTATGTATAATGTATTTAGTCAAAACATTGATAACACAGGAAGGTTAAAATGACAACATTTTACTTGAACAATCTCCAGGAAACAGAGAAGTTGGGGAAGCTGATCGCCCATTGTTCCATACCGGGTTCAACTATATGCCTTGATGGAGATCTAGGAGCGGGAAAAACTACACTTACAAAGTTTATTGGAAAGTATTTGAATATACAGGAAACCATTACCAGCCCTACCTTCAGTATTGTGAAGGAGTACGAAGGTGATGTCAGATTCTATCATATGGACGCATACCGATTGACATCACTGGATGAGGCATATGAAGTTGATATAGAGCGCTATATTTATTCGGATGGTGTTTTTGTACTTGAATGGGCCGATAGAATTAGAGATATTTTACCTGAAAACATTGTCTCTCTTATTCTGAAAACCGGTACGGATATTGATAAGAGAGAAGTAACTCTTTTAGGTAAGGGAAAGACCTTCGACTGTTTGACAAGGGAGTTGGAAAACTATGATTATTTTAGGAGTTGAATCCTCAAACACAGCTGCAAGTTGTGCCGTTACATCAGATGATAGATTGCTGGGTGAATATACCCTGAACCATGGATTAACGCACTCAGAAAAATTGATGCCTTTAATTGCTGATCTTCTGGATTCTTTGGGGTTGACAATAAAAGACATCGATCTCTTAGCAATAGATGAGGGACCGGGATCTTATACCGGGCTTCGCATCGGGGCTGCTTTGGTCAAGGGATTTGCTTATCAGAAAGATATTCCAATCGTGAGTCTGACGTCAACTGAAGCTCTGGCTTTCAACATTAAGGCAGAGAGTACACCAATATACGCTGTAATAGACGCCAGAGGAGATCGGGTCTATTATGGTACCTATTTGTATAAAGACACTATAATGACGTGTATTGAAGAGCCTCAAATGACCACCATAGATCTATTGTTGAAGACTATGATTAGTGGTAGTGATAAGGCTATAGCTTTGGGAGATGGGTCCAAAAAACACATGGACCGTATAATCACCACGTTTTCTGATAACAAAAAAGACTGCCTGATTTCTTCATTATATGATGATGTTATAAAGGCATATTCTCTTTGTTCTTTAGGCTATCAAAGGTTTCTAGAAGGAAATTATGTAAACTCAAAAGAATATGTGCCAAATTATCTGAGGCCATCTCAGGCTGAAAGGAATCTAATTAATGACAAATGATAAGGAAACTCTTACACTTCGAGCCTGTTCCATCAATAACCTGAGTCATCTTCTACGTATAGAAAACCGGTGTTTTGAGAATCCATGGACCATCAATATGCTGGTTTCAGAAATATTAAATCCAGATACTCATTTTTTATGTCTCTGGAAGGATGATGAAATGGTAGGCTATATCTCCATGTGGTTGGTATTGGACACTGCAAACATAAATAATATAGCAATCGACAAACCATTCCAGAACAGCGGCTATGGCAGTTATTTACTGATTGAGTCCATTGAGACCTTAAAGGCTAAAAACATCAAAGAAGTCACACTAGAGGTTAGACAATCCAACGAGGCTGCTCTAAAGCTATACAAATCAAACGGATTCGAAATTATTGGAGTCCGAAAGAATTACTACAGAAAACCGACTGAGGATGCTTACATCATGTCAAAAAGCATTTAGGATGGTGAAATCATGATAGAGTATTTTGTAAAAAAGTCAATGGAAGACAATAAAATGATACGCATCGTATACGATAATAAGGGCACAATCACAGAACGAGATATAAGAGTTTTGAGTATGAAAGGCGACAGGATTAGTGCTTATTGTTATTTGAGAGAATCAAAAAGAACATTTTTGATGGTCAACATACTGGCTGCGGAATTCACAAAAATTGAGGACATGATATGAAAGATATAATAATACTGGGAATAGAGACATCGTGTGATGAGACTTCAATTTCAATCGTAAAGAATGGAAAGGAAGTGTTAACCAACATTATCAATTCACAGATAGACACCCACAAGGTATACGGAGGAGTGGTTCCTGAGATAGCCTCGAGAAGCCACATCGCTGTTATAAGCCAGGTGCTCGAGGAAGCCCTGACAGCTGCTAAAATGGATTTAACGGCCATAGATGCCGTTGCGGTGACCTACGGCCCCGGTTTGGTAGGAGCCCTGCTTGTTGGCATTAATTTTGCCAAAGCATTGGCTTTTTCCATTAATAAACCTCTTATTGCTGTCAATCACATTGAGGGACACATCTCTGCCAATTATATTGCCCATAAGACCTTGGAACCACCTTTCATTACACTGGTGGTATCTGGGGGGCATACACATCTTGTATTGCTGAAGGATTACGGTTCTTACGAAGTCATTGGAATGACCAGAGATGATGCAGCAGGAGAGGCTTTTGACAAGGTTGCCAGATCCATTGGATTGGGTTACCCCGGTGGGCCTTTAATTGATCAGATTTCAAAGCAGGGAAATAGAGACGCGATTAAATTTCCAAGAGTCACCTTGGAAAAGGATTCTCTGGATTTCAGCTTCAGTGGGTTAAAATCCTCTGTACTAAACTATCAGAACAGCATGCGAATGAAAAACGAATCAATCAATGTGGCAGACGTTGCAGCAAGCTTTCAAGAGGCTGTGGTAGACGTTCTTGTTTCAAAGACCATGGACGCAGCAAAACGATTTGGAGTCGATACGATTGCAATGGCTGGTGGCGTCGCATCTAACAGCAGGCTTAGAGAACTGATGGGGCAGGAATGCCAAAAAAATGGTCTGAAGTTTCTTTATCCGCCAAGCATTCTTTGCACTGACAATGGCGCAATGATTGCCTGCGCAGGATACTACAAATTTCTGAAGAATCAGTTATCTGATTATACTCTAAATGCTGAACCTAACCTTAGATTTGAGAATTTCGCAGGAGGTCATAAATGAGAAATATCGATACAATCAAAATAAAGAACACCGTTAAGTCATTGTTTATACAATCCAGCTATGATATAGGGGATCGAATGCTGGGTATGCTAGAAGCAGCGAAAGAGAACGAGGACAATGAGACAGCCAAATATGTGCTCAGTCAGATAATAGAAAACGATCATATTGCCAGAACTGATCTGGTACCGATGTGCCAGGATACGGGGATAGCTGTTATTTTTATAGAAATAGGGCATGAAGTTTGCTTTACAGGTGAACCTATCGAGGATGCAATCAATCAGGGTGTGAGGGAGGCTTATGAGGAAGCCTATCTAAGAAAATCCATCGTGGACGATCCGCTTTTTATTCGAAAAAACACCGACGACAACACACCTGCTGTGATTCATTATGAATTCACAAGAGGAAACAATGTACGGGTTACTGTTGCCGCAAAGGGATTTGGATCAGAAAACATGAGCCAGATCAGAATGATGAAACCAGCTGATGGTATTGAGGGTGTGAAGTCTTTTGTAATGGAGTGTGTCCAAAAAGCCGGTCCCAATCCTTGTCCACCAATAGTGATTGGTATCGGAATAGGCGGAAGTTTTGAAAAGGCAGCCATCCTGTCAAAAAAGGCATTGACGAGGGAGATTGGAAAATTATCAGAGAATAGGGAATACAGAGAGCTGGAGCTCGAGTTGCTTGATCAAGTGAATACTCTGGGAATCGGACCGGCAGGTTTAAAAGGTAAAACCACATGCCTGGCAGTCCATATCAATCATTTTCCGACTCATATTGCCGGAATGCCTGTTGCAGTCAATATTGGGTGTCATGCTTACAGGCATGCTACGACCAAGATATAGGAGGTCTGAGAATGAAAAACATTAAATGCATATCATTGCCATTGTCAACTGAAGTAGTCCAAACACTTAAAATAGGGGATAGGGTTATGCTCACAGGCTTTATGTATACTGCCAGAGATGCGGCTCATAAACGAATGGTTGAGGCTCTTGAAAAAGGCGAGGAGTTACCCTTTGACATAAAAAATCAGACAATTTTCTACGTGGGACCTTCACCAGCTAAGCCTGGACAAATCATTGGATCTGCGGGACCGACAACCAGTTATAGAATGGATCCATATACAGATACTCTACTCGGACTTGGATTAAAAGGGATGATTGGAAAAGGGTTAAGAAGTCAGGTTGTTATTGATAGCATCAAGAAAAATACAGCTGTCTACTTTGCGGCAGTTGGTGGAGCAGCTGCTCTTATCGCTAAATCAATAATTTCCAAGGAATTAGTTGCATATGAGGATTTGGGGGCTGAGGCTATCTATAAGCTTGAGGTAAAGGACTTTCCTGTAATTGTGGTCATTGATTATCTGGGTAATTGTTTGTATGATTAATATATGAAAATAAAAAACGGGGCATCATGATCTTATCATGACGTCCCGTTTGCATATCTAAGGTGTTGTTGTCTGTTCTGTAGTTCCTTCTGTAGTCTGTTCAGTTGGCGATGTTGTTGGTGCAGTAGTCGGTTGTTCGGTTGTTTCCGTAGGTCTGTTGTTTCCATTGCCGTTTCCGTTATTGCCGTTATTAGTTTGTGAGGTCTCGTCTGTAGTTTCGTCTGTGACGACATTTCCGTTTTCATCTGTTTGTGTTGTCGTTGCATTTTCATCGGGTTCAGTCTCGATTGGTATCTGAGGTTGACCGATAGATTGCATGTACATATTCCAATGATAAAGGTTGTGTATCGTGCATGTATTGACTGGAACCTGGTACTGATAATCTTGTGTTCTTAATCCACTATGGTAGAGATCCACCACCGCAATTCCATCAACTGTAAGAATAACCCCATTCGTTATTTCAATCCTGTTGTCAAATAATTCTTCAAGCTGGGCATCTGTAAGATTTGTGCCTGAATTGTAAATGGTATCTCTTGCCGTTATATAAAAATCATAAGCACTCTGATTACCACCATGGAAAATAGGATTGAAGACATTCTGTCTGCTGATAAAGACGCCTTCTCCTATCTGGTCCAATGGACAATAAGGATTTGGCAACAGTCCGGATCCGAGACATACAGTTTCATGGACATGAACATCGCAGAATGTTGTGGGTTCAGTTCCTCGTACAAATAATTCGCTCTTAATTCTACTTCCTCTAGGATCATGGCTGCATAATTCACTAGGTAGTAATCCTGAATCCAAGCATATACTTACACTGACAAGGCCCTCAGGTCTGACAAACTCTGCAGGAGGTAAGTTCTTGTGAACCTCCACCATAATATTGCCCCATAATCTGGAAACTGAACCACTACCTGTACTGACCTTGATTTGCGAATTGTCATTTCCGACCCACATGCCACCTGTGTAATAAGGCGAGGATCCAATATACCATATATCGGCATTGTCAGAGGTGGTTCCGGTTTTACCGGAGACTTCAATATTGTAATCTCGAGGTAGTGCAGCCCTATGGGATAGCCCATTGGTTACTGTTGTTCTTAGCATATCCTGCATAAGGAACGCAACCTGAGGCGAAACTACGATGTTGCTCTTAATCTCTTTATCGAGTATTATTTTACCATTTCTATCAACAACTCTTGTGTAGGCATAAGGCTCTATGTAAACGCCATCGTTAGCAATAGCGCCGTAGGCAGCCGTCATGTCCAAGTTGGTAAATCCCTGGGTTAATCCGCCCAAAGCCATTGCTGCCAGATTCAGGTCGTTGTAAGCACGATTCTCTTCAGGAGTGACAAAATTATCGTTCTCAGGATTTCTCAGATCCACAAGACCCAGTTTATCCAAATACTCCAAAGATGTGTCAAAACCAATTCTCTCAAGCATGTAAACGGCATTGACGTTCATTGATTGCTCGATGGATTTCCTTAGGGTAGTGAGACCCCAATACTTGTAGGGCTGATTTACATACCAGTTATTGGGCCACATTTCACCCTTGTCGTCATATCTCGGAACATCATCGATGATAGTGGCTGCAGTGAGTCCCGTATCAATAGCTGGTAGATATAAGGACAACGGCTTAATGGTAGAGCCCGGTTGTCTGGTTGCTCTTGTGGCCCTGTTGAAGGATTTGCTCACTTCGATATTTCTTCCACCGATTAGTGCTTTAATCGCCCCTGTATTATGGTCTGTTATGACGGCAGAGGATTGGGGTTGTAATATGCCTAGTGTGTCAAAGTAATAATAGCTATTATTAATGATTAGATTATTGTTTTCATCTAGACTATAAAAATCATCTTTGGTATCAAGATACGATTTTTCTATTACAAACTTGCCTTTATTGGCTCTAGATTCCAAAACTTCAAAATTATCACCAATGTTCAACCCACCAACATCGTGGACCGAAAGGAAATTATCTTTTATAACATATAAGTCTACAACATCAATAGTGGTCGTATAGAGATTGAATTTTTTTGATGTTATCACTAAATCACCGTTTTCATTGAACTCATATTCCTCAGGCGTCAGGTAAAGTTGATTATCTTCATTGAAAATCAGATCCTTCCTGTAATAGGCAATATGACCGTTTTCGTTTAAAATATTGTCGTTGCCATCCAGGTTTCCTGAGCTTTTACCATCAGCGTTCCATCTGAAGTAGCTCCATTCAGTTATATATGGAACTTTCTCGTTGGTTAGATCACCTAGCAGCATTTCTGCAAAATTTGCATAGGTGTCTTCTAATATTTTTTGGATTGAGAGATCCATAGTGGAATAAATAGTAAAACCACCGGTGAATAGTAGATTTTCTGCTTGTTCGAAGGTATATCCATATTCATCCATTAAATCCAAGGCCACTTGATTCTTTACATAGTCGGTGAAATACGAAGAAATTTCAGTGTTCATTTTTTGACCTGGTTTCAAACTGGCACGTATATCTTGAGCCATCGCTTTGTCATATTCGGCCTGGTTGATTCGTCCAAGCTCAAGCATTCTTGAAAGAACAATTTGCTGTCTTTGTACCGATACGGGATTATAGACACAAGTATATTGTGTACCTGAGACGTATACGTATCCTACTATGTCTTCAGGGTCCACATCAGTATCATTGCCAGTTACAACTCTGTTAAATGCTGCATATCTAGAATCCGCCTTAGGTATTCCAGCCAGTAGAGCTGCCTCTGCCAAAGTTAGATCGTTTACATCTTTTGAAAAATAAGTGAATGAAGCTGCCTGCACACCATTGCTGCTTTGTCCCAACGGAATGGTGTTAAGATAATACTCCAATATCTGATCCTTGGTCAGCTTTCTTTCCATTTCAATTGCCAGATAAGCCTCTTTGAGCTTTCTGTCGAAGCTTTTATCGTTTGTTAGATAAAGGTTTTTAGCAAGCTGTTGGGTGATAGTGCTGGCACCCTGAGCCATAAGGTCTCCAACTTGAATATTGTGAATTGCCGAACCAACGATCCTTCTAATGTCGATACCTGGATGCTCTTCAAATCGGTGATCCTCTATGGCAATAAAGGCATCAGTAAGATAATCAGGCATTTCCTCTATTGAAATTATCTTTCTATCCTCAGTGCTTTGAATCATTTCAATGACATTGCCTTTATCGTCGACAATAGTCGAGCTTTCTGATAACATGGAAAGTATAATAGTGGGATCAATGTCGGGTGCATTTCTGACAGATGCGGCTACAATTCCAATAACGGCACCGCCTGTAGCAAAAATAGCGATTACTATCAATAAAAGAATAAATCTCAATATGCTGAATTTCCTTTTCTTTTTCGTTCTTTTTTTGCGTTTAGCGCCATTGTTGGCATTGTTTTTATTTGTATTTTTATCAGTGTTGTTGATTGTCATTAATAACCTCCAAAGCTATTATTCAAGACTCCATTATACCATAATTATATTAATAAATTATTAAGATAATTTTATATTAGCTTCTTGTCATAAAAAAAACTGTGTGATAACATAAGTTGAATCAATTTAGGATGAATATACGATTTTTGAATTATAGCATATTTGGCAAATAATAACAATCAAAGGAGATTAGCTTGATAGAGAAATGTGTAATTGCAGGCGTTAAAATAAAACAATCGAGAACTGATATAGACTATGAGATGGAAGAGTTGAAGCAATTGGTAGAAGCCTCAGGAGGCATTGTAGAGTATTCTGTGGTGCAGGAGAAGGATAACTACACCGCTTCAACATATCTTGGAAAAGGCAAGGTTGAAGAGATCAGAATATTATGCGAAGAGGTGGGTGCAACATTGGTTGTGGTCAATGATGAGTTAACCGGTTCTCAGATTAATAATCTCGAGAAGATGCTGGATGTCCGGGTCATTGACAGAACCATGCTGATACTGGACATATTCGCCCTCAGAGCTAAAACAAAAGAAAGCAAGCTTCAGGTTGAGCTGGCTCAATTGAAATACACCATGCCTAGATTAAAAGGCAAGGGGATTGAGATGTCAAAGCTGGGTGGTGGCATTGGCACGAGAGGACCCGGTGAAAAAAAACTAGAGACAGACAGAAGGCATATAGAAAGCAATATCCATGAAATAGAGAAGCAACTGAAGAAAGCCAAGACAGTCAGAGAAGTGAACCGAAAAAGCAGGCTAAAGAACAATGTACCGGTTATAGCGGTTGTAGGATATACCAATGCCGGTAAATCCACACTGATCAATACCCTCCTTAATCTATACGGCGTAGAAAAAGACAAAGAAGTTTTTGTCTATGACATGCTATTTGCAACGCTAACCACCGAAAATCGCAAGCTCAAGATTCTGGACAAATACGAGGCGATTATTACCGATACCGTTGGGTTTATCAGCAAATTACCTACGAAACTGATTGAATCATTTAAAAGCACCCTTGAAGAGATCAATTTTTCTGATATAATAATACATCTCATGGATGTGACCAATGATGATCTAAATGTACAGAAAGACACTACTGACGAAATCCTGAAAGAGATTAAGGCAACGGATATTCCTGTGATTGAGGTCTACAATAAAATAGACAAAATGGAAGTCAGTTTTGATGACTCTCAAGGCATATATATATCAGCCAAGACAGGTCTTAACATGGACAAGCTTATTGAAAGGGTCTTGCTGTTGCTATATGGCGAATCAAAGACTTATACTGTCGGGTTAAACTATTCAGACCATGCAAAATTAAGTTTTCTGGAAAACAACACCAATATTATTGAGAGAGAATATCTGGAAGATGGTATAAAGGTCGTGTTTGAAACCAGAGAAAAAGTTTATGAAAAACTATAAAACAATACTGAAAAATGGTCAATCGGAAATCATTATCAACAAATCACGATTCATAGGTCATTGTGCCCGCGTTTTCAACGATGAGGAAGCCAACAGATTTATCCAGGATATTAAAAACATGCATAAGGATGCTACCCATAATGTTTTTGCTTATATGATTGGTTTGGAGACCGAGATACAAAGATATTCAGATGACGGTGAACCAAACGGTACTGCAGGGATTCCAATAATCAATTATCTCAAGAATTCAGATCTGACTAATATCGCTGTGGTAGTGACGCGCTACTATGGGGGAATTAAGCTGGGTACAGGAGGACTTGCTAGAGCGTATTCGGGTACTGCTAGAGAGGCGATTGAAAAAGGTAAGATTGTCGAAGCGAAACTATTTCTAAGAATCCAAATGGTATTTGATTATGGATTGATTGGAAAGATTGAAAACACTCTGATCCAACAGAATATACTTGTAGCCGGCAAAAGTTATAATGAAAAGGTAGCATTTGATATACTGGTAGAGCAATACAAATCTGAGGAGATTATTGAAAGTCTCGTCAACATTACTGCCAACCAGATAACTATTACTGAAATGGATAGTCAATACTATCTGCAAGACGGATCTAATATTCATGAATTATAATATAGGTTTACACAGGAGGAATCAAAATGTCAGGACATTCAAAATGGGCTAATACTAAACATAGAAAAGGCAGACAAGACGCCAAAAAAGCCAAGGTATTCACTAAACTGACGAGGGCGATTACCGTCGCAGCCAGAGAAGGTGGAGCCGACCCTTCATACAACACAGCGCTTGCCAATGCTATCGATAATGCAAAGGCTGAGAATATGCCAAATGACAATATTGACAGAGCCATAAAAAAAGGTTCCAGCAACGAGGCTATGGAAAGATTTGAGAGTATAACATACGAGGGTTATGGGCCTCATGGTACAGCCTTTATTGTTAATTGCCTGACAGACAACAAGAACAGAACAGCTGCCGATGTAAGGCATTATTTCTCAAAATATGATGGTAATCTGGGCTCTTCGAACTGTGTATCTTACCTTTTTGATAGAGTGGGTATTATAGCAATCGAAAAAACAGAGGTAGCTGATGAGGATGAGCTGACCATGTACGTTCTAGAAACTGGTGCGGAGGACCTAAAGGTGAGTGACGAAATATATGAGGTAATTACCTCACCGGAAAATCACCTCGAGGTGCTTAAAGCTGTTAAGGAGAAATACACTGTCTTAGGATCTGAAATCAGCATGATACCGCAGGTTGAAGTCGAAATAACCGAGGAACCCGTTGCAAAGAAAATTCTAAAGCTTATAGATGCGTTGGAAGACAACGATGACGTTCAGGAGATTTTCCATAACTGTAATCTACCGGAAAATGTAGAACTGTGAGGTTAAACAAATGAATAAATATAATAAATACTTAAAAATAAGTAAAAAGGTACAGGATGCGTTGGATAACAACCAGTCTATCGTTGCCCTCGAGTCAACCATCATAGCCCATGGTATGCCCTATCCGGATAATATTGAGACGGCATTGGAGGTTGAAAGGATTATAGAATCCTATGACGTCGTGCCGGCAACTATTGGAATCATAGACGGTAAGATAATTGTTGGGCTTGACAGAGAAGAAATCGAATACCTGGGAAAGAGTAAGAATGTTCTGAAAGCCAGCAGGCGGGATCTACCAGTCATACTAACAAAGGGTTATGACGCAGCTACTACTGTATCAGCAACTATGATCTGCGCCAACCTAGCTGGTATAAAGGTATTTGTCACCGGAGGAATTGGTGGTGTTCACAGGGGTGGCGCTGACACATTGGATGTATCAGCCGATTTGACAGAGCTAGCACAAACCAATGTCGCTGTGGTATGCGCAGGAGCCAAATCAATACTGGATATCGGTCTGACGCTGGAAAAGCTTGAAACGTTGGGGGTACCGGTGCTAGGTTACAAGACAATCAGATTTCCTGCATTCTATAATATTGATAGCGGTTTTAGATGCGATTATGAGATGGATTCCACCGAAGAGATTGCAAAGGCAATGATTGCCAAATGGAATCTGGGACTCGATGGAGGCATAGTGATTGCAAATCCGATTCCAAAGGAACATGAAATCGATTCGGATTATATAAACGAAGCCATAAAATCCGCTCTCATAGAGGCTGACAAATTGAGCATAAAGGGAAAAGAAACAACACCTTATCTGCTTGGCAAAATCAAATCAATCACCGGCAACAGAAGCCTATTGGCGAATATAGAACTGGTTTACAACAATGCAAGGATAGGTGCTCAGATTGCACGAGATTATAACAGATTGATTAAAGGCTCGATTTAGAATATACTTAACCTAAAGTGTCCAGTATTACAAGGGGTAATTATGAGAATAATCGGAATAGATCCGGGCTATGCTATATCGGGATTTGGTGTTATAGACTATGTTGGAAACAGCTTCAAGACAATCGATTACGGTGTTGTGAGAACACCTAGTCAGATGCACATGCCCAACAGGCTGAAGATTTTATATGATTCCTATATGGAAATATTCGCAATGCACAAACCGGATGCAGTAGCAATCGAAGAGCTTTTCTTCAATACCAACAGCAAAACAATTATTACGGTAGGTCAGGCAAGAGGGATCCACATCCTCGCGGCTGTCAACCAGCAGTTGGAGATATTTGAATATACACCGCTTCAGGTCAAACAAGGCATTGTCGGTTATGGAAGAGCAGATAAAAAGCAGATGCAGGAAATGGTTAAGGTAATCCTTAATCTTGAAAAGATTCCAAAACCGGATGATGCGGCTGATGCCCTGGCTGTGGCGATATGCCATGCTCATTCGTCGAAATTCAAAGAATCATTTAGGCTTTAGGAGGCTACATGTACAGTTATATCAAAGGAATCGTCAAAGCCATCAGGGAGAACCACCTTATTGTGGACAATAACAACATCGGCTACAGCGTCAACACTTCCGCCAATACACTTAAGGATTGCACCATCAATGATGAGGTAACAATCTATACCTACCTTTATGTAAGAGAGGATATCCTCAGCCTTTATGGATTTGGCTCACCTGAAGAGTTGGGGCTTTTCGAGATACTGATCAGGATAAGTGGTGTCGGACCCAAAGCCGCCTTATCAATTCTGTCCCTGGCAGATGTAAGCACGCTTAAGTATTCAATTTTCACCGGTGACCATAAATTTATCTCCAAGGCATCAGGCATCGGGAAAAGAACTGCTGAGAAGATAATATTGGAGCTGAAAGATAAGATTAAAGACGAATTTGCCGGTATCACCATGGACAACGGTCTAACAGACGCTGTCACCAGCTATGATACAGTCACAGATGCTATGGTATCACTTGGTTTTACATTGGGTGAAGCTAGGAATGTTTTGAAAAATATAGACAAGACTAATAAGACAGAGGATGAAATTATCAAGCTGGCTCTGAAAAAAATTGGGAACTAGGGTGAATTATGATAGATAGAGAAAACGAGATAATAAAATCCAGCATCCTGAAGGGTGAAGAGGAAGTCGAAAAAACACTTAGACCTGAAACACTGAGCCAGTATATCGGACAGGAAAGGGTCAAAGAGCAACTAAATATCTTTATTCAGGCTGCTAAAATGAGGGATGAGCCTTTGGATCACGTTCTTTTGTATGGCCCTCCAGGCTTGGGAAAAACCACCTTATCTACAATCATTTCTCATGAAATGAACGTCAATATTCGAATCACATCCGGTCCTGCCATTGAAAGGCCGGGAGATCTTGCTGCGATTTTGACCAATCTCAATCCCAATGATGTTTTATTCATCGATGAGATTCATCGCCTAAACAGAAGTGTGGAGGAGATACTATATCCTGCAATGGAAGATTATGCCTTAGATATTATAATAGGCAAGGGCCCATCTGCCAGATCCATCAGACTTGAATTGTCAAAGTTTACACTGATCGGAGCTACCACAAGAGCAGGTTCCTTAACCTCTCCACTAAGAGACCGATTTGGCGTGGTCTGCAAGCTCGATTATTATTCAGAAGAGCAGCTGATCGACATCATTAAAAGATCAGCCGATATACTAAAAATAAAAATCAATCAAGAGGGAGCAGAAGAGATATCCAAGCGATCCAGGGGAACACCAAGGATAGCCAACAGGATACTGAAAAGAGTTCGTGATTATGCTCTGGTGAAGGCTGATGGCATTATAGACAGTGCTGTAGCCCATAACGCCCTCGAAATGCTTGAAATAGATCAAAACGGACTGGATCAGGTAGACAGGAAACTGTTGAAAACTATCATCGACTTCTACAACGGAGGGCCTGTGGGAGTAGACACATTGGCAGCATCCATAGGCGAGGAAAGCATCACTATAGAGGACGTTTGCGAGCCATATCTAATGCAAAAAGGATTTCTGAGCAGGACCCCAAGAGGAAGAGTAGCAACCGAAAAGGCTTATCGATACTTTAATCTGGCATATAACAATAGCAAACAAATATCATTCAATGGTGAGGAATAATGTTATGAATAAAACTATAAAAACCATCCTACTGACATTAACCATACTGACTCTGTTTACCTTTACAGCATCTGCTGACGAAATCAGGGTGCGTGTAAGATCTCCGAGACAAGAAAATGAATACTTCACCATATCGGCAGATGAAGAAATAGACATGTACTACTATAATCAAGGCGAGGATCAAAAGCTGTTTTCACTGGCATCAAATTTTGCTTATGTCCGCATTAACGGGTTCTATAGTAGCTACGAGAATTATAGGTTTTACGACTCATCACAGCTTTCAACGGATGTTGGACCGTATTCGCTGAAATTGACAGATTACAGCGCTAGCCAACATGATGAGATTTTAAGAATAAGAAACGAGCTGAACAACCAATACAACATTAAAGCCTATATCTATACTGACGGAGCCAATTACCAACTATGGGCAGGGCAGTACCTGAGCCAGGCTGATGCACGCAATGCCCGTGACAGACTGAAGTCCGACCATAATATCAATTCCAGTATGAATGATTTAGACAACTACATCTACTTGTATGATAGAAACAATAATGTCATAGTCTGTCTTTCAAACGATTACCGATTTTTCACATACAATTCTGATTCGCAAAAAAATTATGTAAACATCGACGGAAAACCCTACAGAGGTTCTGTGGGATTTTATGTCATAGAAGGCAACAGATTATTATCAATAAACAAGGCAGATGTAGAGGATTATCTAAAGGGTGTTGTTCCTAGTGAAATGCCTGCATCATGGCATTTGGAGGCGCTAAAGGTACAAGCTATAGCCGCAAGATCCTACGCAATTTCCTATATAGACAGCAGTTACAGATCCCCATATGACGTGGTGGACAACCAAAACAGTCAAGTCCATAGCGGGATTTCAGGCGAAAGAGAGTCGACGAATAGGGCAGTGGAAGAAACCAGAGGTCAGCTGATCTATTACAATAACAGCGTCATTTCTGCGTTTTACCACTCCACATCAGGTGGTTCAACGGATAACTCAGAGAATGTCTGGCGATATGCTTTACCATACATAAGAGGCGTGGATGACCCCTACTCTAATATATCACCATACACGGACTGGAATATCACATTGACTGAACAGGAATTAATAGACTCGTTAAATGAAAGTGGCTATAATGTGCGCAATATTTATGATATTTACGTGAAGAGCATTTCAGAATTTAATAGGGTGCTTGAATTATCAATACTAACAGACGTTGGAGAAATCATTCTTGAAAAAGAAGAGACAAGGACTGTAATCGGATACAGTAAGCTGAGAAGCACATGGTATACCTTTGAAGGCAACAACCAGACTCAAGTCCTGACCGCTGATGGATTAAAAAGCTCTAGCCTTGGCGGAATGACAGTCATGCGCGCTAAACAGAGCAATACCATACTCTATAAATCAAGCAGCGAAATTCTCACCTCTACAGGAAGATACTCAATTCCAACATCTGCTGATGCTTATCTGGTAGTTGGAAAGGGATTTGGCCATAGTTTAGGAATGAGCCAGTATGGTGCAAGAGGCATGGCTGAGGCAGGATTTAGCTATATCGACATTATTAAACATTATTATACAGGAGTAGAAGTAAAGTGAATAAAAACCAACTGACAACTAAAGATTTCGATTTTTTTCTGCCGGAGGAACTGATAGCACAAAAGCCAATCAAGGACCGCGAAAAATCTCGACTAATGGTACTAAACAAAGAAAAAAGATCCATTACACATGAATATTTCTATAATATATTAAACCATATTGAAGCGGGAGATTGCCTGGTCCTGAACGATACCAGAGTCATACCTGCAAGACTGTTCGGTAAGAAAAAAACAGGTGCAGTCATAGAGCTGTTGCTATTGAAAAGAATTTCTATCAATAGATGGGAATGCTTGGTAAAACCAGGAAAAAGAGCTAAAATCGGTACAGTGATAGATTTTGGTGATATTCTTAAAGCAGTGGTGAGAGAAGACCTGGAAGATGGCTTGAAGGTTCTCGAGTTCACCTATGAAGGCTTATTTGAGACCATTCTAGATGAATTGGGCGAGATGCCTTTGCCACCATACATAAAGGAAAAGCTGCAGGAAAAAGAACGATATCAAACCGTCTATGCAAGGCAAAACGGATCAGCGGCAGCGCCAACAGCGGGACTACACTTCACGCCTGAGTTGCTCAAATCAATTAAGGATAAAGGTATAAACATCGCTTTTTTGACACTGCATGTCGGGTTAGGCACATTCCGTCCTGTAAAGGTTGACAAAATAGATGACCACATCATGCATTCAGAATACTATGAGCTAACTAAAGAAAATGCCGATCTCATCAACCATGTGCGACAAAACAACGGTAAAGTCATATCAGTTGGAACGACATCAACCAGAACACTGGAATCCATCTACAAAAAGCACGGTCATGTTGTTGAAGACAGCGGATGGACCGACATTTTCATTTACCCCGGTTACGAGTTCCAAGTAATCGATGGACTGATCACCAATTTTCATTTACCTGAATCTACATTACTGATGCTAGTCAGCGCTTTTTCAGACAGAGAGCTGATTTTAGATTCTTACAAAGAAGCAATAGAGAATAGATACCGTTTCTTCAGTTTCGGTGATGCGATGTATATATACTAAGGAGAGCTTATGGCGATAGATTTTAAACTGTTATACGAGTCAAAAGAATGCAAAGCAAGATTGGGAGAGATTACAACACCCCATGGTGTCATAGAAACCCCGATTTTTATGCCTGTTGGTACTAAAGCCACAGTCAAGACCATGACACCGGAAGAACTTAAGGACATCAATGCCCAGATAATACTCAGCAATACCTATCATTTGTATCTTAGACCGGGGCATGATATCATTAAAGAAGCTGGGGGACTACACAAATTCATGAACTGGGACAGGCCTATACTAACAGATAGTGGAGGCTTCCAGGTTTTCAGTCTTGGAAATTTGAGAAAAATAACCGAAGAAGGGGTCAAGTTCAAGTCCTACATAGACGGATCAGACCATTTCATATCGCCTGAAAAGGCAATTGAAATCCAGAATTATCTTGGCTCGGACATCATCATGGCATTTGATGAGTGCACACCTTACCCGGCAACCTACGAATATGCCAAAAACTCAATGGAAAGAACAACCAGATGGGCACAGAGATGCAAAGAAGCCCATAAGAACACAGAAAACCAGGCTTTGTTTGGGATTGTTCAAGGCAGCATGTTCAAGGATCTGAGGTTGGAAAGCCTGAAGCAATTGATCGAACTGGACCTTCCAGGGTATGCTATCGGTGGTCTTAGTGTTGGGGAACCGGCAGAGATCATGAATGATGTACTGGATTACATCGTGGAGGCAATGCCTAGAAACAAACCAAGATATCTGATGGGAGTCGGTAGCCCTGATTATATTTTTGAAGCGGTGACCAGAGGCATAGATATGGCGGATTGTGTCCTTCCAACCAGAATGGCCAGAAATGGTGGATTTTTAACTAGTCAGGGTAGATTGACAATCAAGAACGCAGTTCATCGCAACGATTTTTCACCAATCGATCCTGAATGTGAATGCTACACTTGCAAAAACTATTCTAGAGCCTACATCAGGCATCTTTTCAATGAAAACGAGATACTAGGCGGTAGGCTGGCCACTATCCATAATCTTTTCTTCTTGATAAATCTGATGAAAAATATTAGAATAGCTATTAAGGAAGAAAACTTTCTTGAGTTCAAGAGAGAGTTTTATAAAAAATACGGTTATCTTGCAGATAATCCAACGGAGGTATAAATGAGCACACTAGCAAGTATGAACATACTATTGGCAGGTGGACAAGGTAGTTCCAGTTTAATATTTATGGTAGCTATGTTTGCTATCTTTTATTTTATGCTGATCAGACCACAGCGTAAAAAAGACAAGCAAGTAAGAGATATGAGAGCTTCTCTTAAGAGAGGAGATGAAATTATCACTATCGGCGGTCTTCACGGAAAAATTGTCAAAATAACAGATGATTTTATCGTTATTGAAATGGAGCACGCTAAGCAGAGAATAAAAATACAAAAATGGGCAGTTCACAGTGTGATTAATCCATCTGACTATGTTGAGGAAACAGTAGAGGAAACGAAAGAGATTCCTGTAGAACCTGAAATAGTTGATGTGACTGAAGACGATGAAATGAATTAAAAAAGCCGAAAGGCTTTTTTTTTGCAGTTTTCACCTTGAATAAAAGACAGCTTTAATGATAAAATAAATATCGCAAACCTATAATTGATGGAGGACAACTTGAAGAATATAATGATCCAAGGAACTAGCTCAGATGCAGGTAAAAGCTACGTGACGACAGCTTTATGTAGGGCGTTGGCAAATAGAAGCATTTCAGTGGCACCATTCAAATCGCAAAACATGTCCAATAACTCCTATGTTGCAGAAGACGGTTGTGAAATTTCCAGAGCGCAGGGTGTTCAAGCAGAAGCTGCGAAAGTACTAGCATCGGTTTACATGAATCCTATATTATTGAAGCCTACTAGAGATACCCACAGTGAAGTTGTTTTGTTTGGAAAAGTTTTCAAAAGCTACACAGGCATGGATTATCGTAAAGACTTTGCGATGACTTATGGTATTGAAGCAATAGAAAAAGCGCTTCAAATCTTACATGGACAATACAAATGCTTAGTGATAGAAGGCGCGGGATCTCCTGCTGAGGTGAACTTGAATGACCGGGAAATTGTAAATATGCGAGTGGCCGAGTTGGCAGATGCCAGTGTAATCCTTGTTACAGACATTGACAGAGGAGGATCATTTGCTAGCATTGTGGGAACATTAGAACTCTTAAAAGAACATAGGCATCGATTTAAAGGCGTTATTTTTAACAAATTTCGCGGTGATGTCCGACTTTTGCAAGATGGTTTGGATTGGTTGGAAAAACAGTATGACATCAAAGTTGTGGGAGTATTGCCTATGATAGAGGATGTCTACATTGAGACGGAAGATGCACAAAGTAGGCATCTGTTATACCAATACGAGGTGGAAAATCCTCTTGATATAGGTGTTATACACTTGGAAAGGGTAAGCAACAACACAGATGTAGAACCTTTCATTCATGAGAAAGATGTGAGTATACGTATTATAAAAAACTCCAATCATTTTGGTAATCCCCATGCCATAATTATTCCCGGCACAAAGAGTACTATGGACGATTTGTCTACGCTATATGATAATGGACTCGCCAAAAAGCTTAAAGAGTATTATAAAAAGGGTGGTTTTATAGCAGGCATATGTGGTGGATACCAAATGCTAGGCACATCTATCGAAGACCCCTACTTTATGGATCAGAAAGGTAATGAGTTTATGGAAGGTCTTGGAATACTGCCAGTAAAAACGGTCTTTACTATTGATAAATCGGTGCGTCAAAATAGTGGCATAACTAATGCTTATGATAAATCAGTGGCGGTGGAAGGCTATGAGATACATTTAGGACAATCTCAAAGAGAAGGATGTTTACCTTTTATGGTGGATTCACAAGGCGTGGAAGAAGGTTGTTTATCAGAAAATGGTCGCATATTTGGTACTTATCTTCATCATATTTTCCATAATGATGACTTTAGAAACCAATGGTTGAATAAGATTAGAACCAATGATGGCAGAGAAGCTTTGCCACTAGTTAATACAGCCCAAATAAAGGAATACTCTTATGAGAAATTGGCTGAATATGCAGAGAAGTATTTAGATATGGACTATATTATGCAACTAATTCAAGGAGAAGGCCAATGATTCAAGTGGCATTCGCCATATTGGCAGATCATTTTATAGGGGACAGATGTGTTGGAATGCATCCAGTTGTTATGGTTGGAAAATTAATTGAATGGTTTGAAGGGCTGCTTTATAGCAAGACAAGTCAAAAAATGAGAGGTTTTGTCTTTACAGTTCTTACTTTGCTGGCAACTGGTGCTGTTGTTTTTATAATAGAAAGAATAGTCAATACCCATGTTGTTCTGCAATGGACTATGGGAATCTATCTCATGTATTTGATTCCTTCAGCTAAAAGCCTCAGGGATTTTACAGAGGCCATTATTCCTAGTATCGATCAGAATGATTTGACTATAGCAAGGCAGCAGATTGGAATGTTGGTAGGAAGAGATACTGATATGCTGACAAAAGAAGAGATAATTAGAGCTGCTATTGAAACATCTTCAGAAAACACCATTGATGGCTTGGTAGCGCCTGTTTTTTATATGGCCCTGGGTAGTCTTTGGGGACATGGATTGCTGTTTGGCTACTTATATAAAGCAATCAACACATTAGATTCTATGGTTGGGTATAAAAATGAACGCTACCTAAAATTTGGGTATTTTTCTGCTAAACTGGATGATTTAGCCAATCTATTGCCGGCTAGGCTAGGCAGTGTGATGATGTTATTTTTAGGAAAAATCTTAGGGTACGATACCTATTCAGGTTGGCGCGTTTTTTTAAGAGACAGAAAGAACCACAAAAGCCCCAATTCAGGACATCCGGAAAGTGTAACGGCGGGTCTTTTGGGGATTCAGCTAGGAGGAGACAGTCGCTATTTTGGCAAGATGGTATCAAAACCTACTATTGGCGATCAGAAAAAAGACTTAGAAGCATCAGACATCCGAAAAAGCAACAGCATCTTATATGGCGTTGCTTATATGTTGGTGTTACTGTTGATTATAGGAGGATGGGCATGAGAATGCATGGCGCAAACCCAGAGAAAGTCTTTGAGAGTTTTGGGATACCCATACCCGAAAAGATATTGGACTTCAGCACGAACACCAATGTGGTACCGTTTTTACAAAAGCCAAAGATTGACTGGTGGTCTATTATAGGAGAATATCCGGACGATGAGTGCATATCGTTGAGAACACTAATTGGAGACCAAGAAGGTGTTGAAATAGAGCAAGTGATGTTTTTCAATGGTTCTAATGAAGCCATCTATCAGATGGTTTCTCAAAAGCCTAATGGTAAAGCGGCTTTGCTGCAACCCTTATATGGCGAATATGAAAAAGCATTGAAGGCATATAACTATGAGATTGTAGATTTGTTTAGTGAAGATAAAATCTTTCAATTGGAACATTGTGACTTCCTTTTTATTTGCAATCCAAACAATCCTACAGGACAAGTGATGGATAATCAAAAAATGGAAGCAATCGCAAGATATTGCCAAGAAAACAAAATAATCCTTGTCTTAGATGAAGCTTATCATTATTTCTTGGATTATATAAAACCAACTTCCCATTGGATCAAAGAAAATGAGTACTTGCTGATATTAAGATCATTGACCAAAATCTATGGCTTGTCTGGCATAAGATTAGGCTATTGTCTGGGACACAGGAGAAGGATATCCAGTTTAAAAGCAACACATCCTACATGGAGTGTTAATGGGGTCGCTCAAGTTTTGGGGATGGCCTTTTTAAGAAACCAAAATTACTTGAAAGAGACAAAATCTTTCTATGCCGAAGAAAGAATTCGCATGGTCAAAGAAATCAAATCACTTGGATATAAAACTCAGCCAACAGAGGTTAATTACTTTCTATTATCTGTGAAAAATGACGAAGAAATCATTAGATTCCTTTTAGAAAAAAGTATCGTGGTAAGACATACACGTAATTTTAAGTCGTTGGATGGGAAATATATTCGAATAGCTGTCAAGTCTTGTGCTGACAACGATTGTTTGATAGAGGCATTAAGAGAATTTAATAATTTGGTGAAAAAGGATTGATTTTATTTTCTCAATCCGATATAGTATTGATAACAATTTAATCGTTTGATGGTTCTTTTATTAATAGAGCTAAGAGGGAAAGAGGTGAGAAACCTCTGCAGCCCCCGCTACTGTAAGCATGACGAAATTCCAAAATTGCCACTGTGAAAACGGGAAGGTAGGAAGAGTAGGTAGATTGCAAGCCAGGAGACCTGCCATTAAGCATGTATCAACTACTTCGGCGGGAAGTTAGTGTCTATTTTTTTGTAAACACACACCTTGTCTTCGGCAGGGTGTTTTTTATTTTGAGGTGATAAAATTGTCGATAACCCTAATACGTCATGGTCAAACTGATTGGAATATTGAAAAGAGAATGCAAGGCCAGCTAGATATTAATTTGAATGCTCAAGGAGTCCAACAAATACATTCGTTAGCTAATCAATTGAAAACTACTCAGCAATGGAAACGTATTTTCACAAGTCCCTTATGTCGTGCCAGATATTCTGCTCAAATCTTGGGAGATATTTTAAATGTTCAGGTAGAAGTAGTGGATGCATTAAAAGAGCTTAACTTTGGTGTTTGGCAAGGAATGACTTATGATCAAATCAGTAGTCAGTTTCCGAAGGAGTGGCTGACATGGCATCAAAACGGGGGAGCAGTTCAGATTCCCTTGGCTGAAAAAATATCATCTGGAATGGAGAGAGTGATTGTATCCATAGATAGTCTAGCTGAAAAGCATAATGAGCCTATCGGCATTGTCACTCATGGCACCGTTATAGAAATTTATCTAAACTATTTGCAGGGAATATCTCCTGAAGCAATGAAAATGGAAAGAAATCTCATCCCTAATGGAACTTATGTACAGTTAGACAACAGAAATCTTAAAGAGGGAGGACAATAAATGATGACACCATCAATCATTATAGCAGGAACCCATAGCGGTTCAGGGAAAACCACTGTTTCATTAGGTTTAATGGCTCTGCTGTCAGAAAAAATGGCTGTTCAGCCTTACAAAACAGGACCTGATTATATTGACACGGCTTACCATAGTGTCATTACAGGGCGAAAAGGCAGAAACTTGGACACCTGGTTATTGGATCATCATACCAATCGATATCTTTTTGAAAAAAATCTAGCCGGATGTGAAATGGCCATTATTGAAGGCGTCATGGGATACTTTGACGGCAAAGAAATGTCTTCACTGATTGGTAGTACAGCTTACTTATCAAAGGTTATCGGTGTGCCTACCGTTTTAGTTGTAAACGGTAAAGGCATGGCAGGAAGTGTGGTACCACTGATAAAAGGGTTTATAGACTATGATGCGTCGAATAGTATTCAAGGGATCATATTCAATCAAGTCAGTGATTCACATTATCGTCTTTTAAAAGAAATTGTTGAAAAGGAGTTATCAGTCACAGTTTACGGCTATGTGGAGAACATTCCTGAACTGTCGTTAAAGGAACGCCATTTAGGTCTTACACCCGTATGGGAGATGCAAGATTTTACCACTAAGTTGAATCTGCTAAAAAAAAGACTAAGTCAGACCCTGGATTGGAAAGGGCTATACGAACTTGGAAAAAGGCGGATACCAATCCATTATGAATCACCATTGATTCAGAAGCAAGTTCCGGTCCGCATAGGGTTGGCATATGATAAAGCTTTTAACTTTTATTATGAAGATAATATAGATTTGTTGAGGGAGATGGGAGGGGAAGTGATTCCTTTCAGTCCCATTGAGAGTACATTTATACCTGATTTCCTCGACCTCGTAATTCTGGGAGGTGGCTTTCCTGAAGTATTTGCTGATCAACTGGAGAAAAATGCTTCTCTTCGACAGGATTTGAAGAGACGTCTAGAACACGGATTGCCTTATCTCTCGGAATGTGGGGGAATGATGTACCTGTGCGAAAAAATGATTGACTTGGAAGGAAACACCTATGATATGACAGGCTATCTGAGAGGTTATACCGAAATGACCAACCGTCTACAAAGGTTTGGCTATTCAACAGCAAGAATACAGGCACCGTGTCTATATGGAGAATCAAATGGAGAAATCAGATTACATGAGTTCCACAGATCTCGCGATGAGATCAAAGAGGTAAAAGCCCTATCTCTATATAAAACCAAGAGCAATGAAATCAGTAAAAGTTGGCAATGTGGATATGTGAAAGGCAGTGGTATCAGTCATTATGGACATCTTCACTATTACAGCCAATTGGAATGGATTCAATCCGTATATCAAAAAGCTTTGGCCTATGGGAAAAGCAGGAGAAATGAAACGAGATAATAATTTAGAGCTAAAATGAAGTGTCAGAAAGGTAGTGTAAAGTAACGTATGAAAAAAAAGGTCAAGGGAAGTGACTAGACAAATCCTGAAAATTCAAACAGCTGACGTCGCCCTTGATGGCACAACCATCGCAATGCTATACTGTCTCTTAACGACGCGATGAGTGCCATCTGTTCTTGAGTAATCGCCGTCGGTATTTTTTACCAGCATTGCTAGGGTTTGCTGTCAAGGGCGACGTCAGCTGCTTGAATTTTCAGGATTTGTCTAGTCACTTCCCTTGACCTTTTTTTTCATACGTTACTTTACACTACCTATA
>CAKMKB010000163.1:0-2528 GCA_927435965.1 uncultured Clostridia bacterium | reverse complement strand
GGGGGAACAAGATAGAAAAGATAAAAGACAAAACAATAGATTTCTTAGACTAAACGCAAATGGACACAAAACTATTTTTGACAGACTAAATGCAATACGACTCTTGCGTTTACTATTTCAATTAAGACTTAAAAAGTCATTGCTCGATTTATAATTACTTTTTCTGAATAATATAGTAAAATACATATTATAATTTGAAAAGAAAGGACTTGCTATGCAAAATCTAAAAAACACCTACATTAAACTCCAATCATTGGTTATTTTCAGAAATCTCCTAAATGACCAAGTCATAACAAAATTATCAAAACTTTTGGCATCACAAAACGAGGATACCGTCAGTCAAGTAGAAAAATACGCCGCGTTTTCTTCAGCTTTATTGAGTGAAAATGAAAACCTGACGCAATACGTTTTGAATCTGGTTACAGTGGATGAAAATATCTATGTTAAAAAAATAGGCAATAACCTTGAAGTAAGCCATCTAATTAGAGAAGCATTGGACAACGAGCTTGAAATACTATCAGAAATATCACAATTGACATCAGATTCAATCAAGAAAACTATCAGTTATAAAGGATTTCTTCCCTCCTGGGAGACTGATGACATTGACTTTAAGGCTGCCTACCATAATAGCATTAACCAAATTGGTATAAGCGGGTATGGTATTTTTGCCAAAAACGTCTACTTCACTACAGAAAAGGGAGAGTTGGTTCCAGTATCGAACCATGATGTTGTTACATTAGCCGATCTGAAGGGATATGAAAAAGAAAAAGATGCTGTTTTAAATAACACCCTTGCCCTTCTAAATGGGAAGCCTGCAGCCAATGTATTACTGTATGGGGATGCAGGAACAGGGAAGTCATCAACCGTCAAGGCGATTATCAACAGATACCATTCCCAAGGTCTGAGGCTAGTTGAGGTGCCTAAGGATCAGCTTAAATACATTTCACTTGTACTTGAAAAGCTCAGCAAAAATCCACTCAAATTTATTATCTATATAGATGATTTGTCTTTTACAAAGAACGACAATGAATTAGGTTCTCTAAAAGCGATCCTTGAAGGATCAGTCTCCGCAAAACCATTGAATACAGCTATCTATGCCACCAGCAACAGGCGTCACCTGATTAAAGAGACTTTTTCTGACAGAGAGGGTGATGATATACATTTGAACGAAACAATTCAGGAGTTAACGTCCTTGTCAGACCGATTTGGGCTTATGGTGAGTTTCTTCAGACCGGATAAAAAAAACTACCTGAAAATTGTTCAGGCGTTAGCTATTCAATACAACATCAACTTGTCCAAAGAGGAGCTTGAAAGTGAGGCGGAAATTTTTGCTTCCGCAAGAAGTGGACGCTCTCCAAGAATCGCCAAACAATTCATAGAGTATTTGCGAACTCTACAATAAAACACAAAAACTCCCAATCGGGAGTTTTCTTCATCAACGGGGTTGATTTCTAAAAATGATAAATACCACTAAAAGCGAAATGATGAAAACAGGTATCATGTAGCCGTAGGTTAGAAATTTATCATAAGGAAACAATATCGCTACGCTATTATTCAAAGTGTGTAGAATAATTGACGGAAAAATCGATCTGGTCTTAACCGCTACGAAACCAAATGCCACTCCTAAAATAAAAGTGGGTATCAGCCTGATAAAATCGAGATGAACAATAGCAAATGCCAATGAAGTAATTAAAACAGCCCATTTCGGTCCCAGTTTTTTCTCCAAAGGGCGCAAGGCAAATCCTCTGAATAAAATCTCCTCGCAAACCCCCGGTGTCAATGCAATTATCAAGAATAGGCGTAAAGGAGAAAGAGCTTTCATCTGTTGCTCCAATTCAACCAGAGTCGGAGCTTGGCTGACATAAGGTGTAATCATCAGTTGATATATGATAACCAAGCTAAAGGCCGCTATCCAGACCCAGAAGCCTCCGAATAATCCCGTGATAGACGGAGCCTTGATTCCCAACGAATCCTTTATTGATGCCTTTAAATACCACAGGATCGCTATGGGCGACAAACCAAAGACCATGTACTGAATAATCAAAGTGCCCTGAATAAAATCTGTGTTTGAGGATATGATTGTTCCGACGTATATGTATATGATAACAATAAATGATAAGCTCATCAAAACGTCTTCAACCTCAATAAATGTTTTTCGTAAAATTGATTTTCTGTTAAGTCTGAATGATGTACTTGAATCAGATCCAAACAGAATCCTTTCTGTACCAAAAACCTTAAACATAAATGTCAGACCTATAACAGACAGCAAGGCATTCGTTGTGAATGTCATCACAAGATAAAGTCCGTATAATGGTGTAAAAAGAAACTTCAAATAAAAATGAGCCAAAATGCTCGTCCTCGGTTAAAATATAAGTACTACCCAAATACATAACTGAGGAGTTGAACAAAATGGCTCAATTAAATATTACCCTGGATACGGACTTTATCTTGTGATGACATTCACAACGAATGCCTTGCTGTCTGTTATAGGTCTGACATTTATGTTTAAGGTTTTTGGTACAGAAAGG
>CAKMKB010000162.1:0-2275 GCA_927435965.1 uncultured Clostridia bacterium | reverse complement strand
CTGACAGGAGTCAGACAGTTGGTTGATGGTCTTAGAGCTAACACACATGAGTTTATGAACAAGCTTCATGTCATTCTTGGGCTGATCGAACTAAATGAGTTGCAGGAATACCCTCTTTTTCGAGATAAAGCTTGGCGATGTCTTCCGGTTCCTGTCCAAGAAGAACTTTTTTTATGCTTCTGGCTAGAAAGAACGCGCCTGCGCTCCCAAGAACCAATCCGAAAAAGGCAGCCAGCCAGACCGTTCGCATGATTTGGCTTTGCGCGAGGTCCATGGTTGTTGTGAGAACACCAACCAAGGCATACCCAAGTTGTTTGCCGTCACTGTCATAGACTGGTGTGAATGATCTGACTTGGGAGCCAAGTGTACCTGTGGCATAAGAGGTGTAACTTTTACCAAGTTCTAGCACGTCATTATCATCTCCGCCAACAACTCGAAAACCAAGTCTTTCTTCTACAGGATGTGCATGCCTGATACCATCCATGTCAGCTACAACGATGATATCTATGTCCTTAGTCGAACCAAGCACAGACATGACAAATGGCTGAAGTTCATTGACCCCAGATGGATTTTGTAGTCTCTCTATGACTATAGGCGATCTAGAGAGAAGCTGGCCGGTGTTCATAACATTTTTCTCCACTTCCAATCGGATGTTGTTCAGGTACCATCTGCTGGTAAACAGGGTCGCTGTTGCTATGGATAGGAATACTATGATGATGACCAGAATTGTGATTTTTGTTTGTAGTTTGAGATGGATTTTTTGCATGGTTACCTCTTTAATGTCTAGAATTGCTTTTCTTTATCTTTTCTAAAACTCGTCCTGCTTCATCCGATAGCAGATAATTGTAAGTGGAATCTGGTACCATGGCTTTGATTTCAGACCATCTATCCTCTTTAATCAGCTGTCTGACTGTGGATGCGCTGACTATCTTCGTACTGATTTCGAGCCTGTCGATGAGCACTATTTCAACGCCATATTTTGGCAATATGTTCATCATAGCCTGATTATACTCATTGGTGGTCTTGGAATAGGGCTCTGTCCCCAAATAGCGTTTCTTGATATTGAAGACAGGGGCGATGTATTTGCCAAAGATTCCTGCATCTAGAGATTGATAGGCCTTATCCTTCTCCTCATCTTCCCTCAGAAAGTATGTGGGAAAGGTTCCGGATGAGATGATATACTCTCCTCCCGGCAATACTGTTACATTTTCCAGATCCTTGAGTCCTTCTCTGATCAGCTTTATTCTGACATTGAATGGAAAGAGAGACAAATCCTCTTCAACCACAAATACAATCACTTGGCGGTTCTCCTCTGCTGCCTTTTGTATCAGGTAACGGTGCCCCAGCGTGAAGGGATTGCAATTGACCACCAGTGCAGCCTTTTCTCCATCATCTAGTGTTGAGTCTCTATACATCTTGGCTACATATCCCCTGATATCTCTTGAACCTGACTCAAGTAAAGATATGTTGTCAGCGGTGTGTATTTCCTTGAACCCAAAGCCCTCAAATAGGACCTTGTTTTCCGGTCTTGTAAAAATAAAGGAGTCCTGAATCCCCCTATCAAACATCGCGTTTGTGATTTCGGTCAGAATCCTCTCTGATATGCCTAGACTTTGATATTCCTTTGCCACTGCAAAGCATTTGATGACCTTCCCAGCATAAGAGCAGGTGCCGATGATTCGATTATCCACTCGAGCTATGATGGTATGCTCCACATCATCATCCAATGCAAGCCCAAAGGATGCTAGAAACAATTCAACCTTTTCTCTCATAGGACCCTTAATATCTATTTTGTGAACCATTATATCATACATCTGATTAATCCTTCACCTGGTATACCACGTCTATAATGGTACCATCTCTATATTCCACAACAGCAACAATTTTATCAGATCTCTGAATCTTCTCAGGCTTACCTATTATTTTCTCAGCTTCTTCCTGGAGCTCTTTGATAGTCATCACCGGAACACTATGTTTTCTCAACCTATCAATCAAATCCTGCCTTAATGGGTTGACGGCTATTCCCCTTTCTGTCACCAAAACATCAACTGTCTCTCCAGGGGTACTGACTGTTGTGACCTCATCCACCACAGCTGGCAATCTTCCTTTGAACAGCTGAGATACCACAATGGAAAGCTTAGAGCCTGCCGCTGTATCGCTATGCCCCCCAGATCCTCCCATGATATAACCGTTCGAGTCCGTGGTTACATTGACATTGAAGTTGAGGTCGATCTCTGTCGCTCCAAGGATGACAATGTCCAGAGCATTAACCAAG
>CAKMKB010000161.1:0-2652 GCA_927435965.1 uncultured Clostridia bacterium | reverse complement strand
AAGGGTTGCAGATTTATTATCGGCTTGCCTTTGAGCAAGTAGAATACTACTAATCTGATATATTCAGAGGCTATTCCACAAATACCGGAATAGCTTTTATTATGTGGTTTTTTAAGGATTGTTTAAGATAAGGATTAGATTACTTTTAGATTAGTATATTAGAATCTATCTTGTAGAAAAACTAATTATTAATCTGAAGGAGTTAAAAATGAAAAAATTTATTGCTGTGTTATTGATTATGACAACTTTGTTGTCTTCAAGCCTTGTACCGGTGTATGCGGAAAACGCTGTTGAATCATCGATTGACCACATTCTAATAAGAAAAACATTTGATGATGAGATCCAGAAAACAATCCAAAGTGGAAAGGCTAAGGGCGCTGTTGCGACATTGATAATTGAAGGTCAGGAATCACTTAAATCCGGTTACGGTTATGCCAATGAAGACCAATGTATCGAGCCTGAACCAGATCTGATTGGCTTTCGAATCGGCTCAATTTCCAAAACATTTGTAGCACTAGCTGCGCTCATAGCTGCTGAAGACGGAAAGCTTGACTTGAATACTGACATTTCCAAGTATCTTGAAAGTGATTTTCCTAAACTGCAATACCCGGTTACCATGCATCACTTGCTGACACATACAGGCGGTTTTGAGGAGTACCTCACCGGTATGGCTGTTAAAAATGTCAGTGACACCGAACCCCTTTCTATTACAGTACGTAAATACATGCCTGAGCAGATTTTCAAACCAGGAGAGGTAGCTTCATACTCCAATTATGGAACAGCGCTTGCAGCTTATGTGATTGAGTGTGCAACCGGTATTGATTTTGCAGATTATAGCGACAGCAGGATATTCAAACCACTTGGTATGAATCATACAACCTTTGAGTATATGCAGGATACTGTCTGTGTCTCCCATGCCTACATGCCGGATGGCAAAGAGACCCTTGATCTCTACATGAATCTATACCCTGAAGGATCTGCAGTATCGACAGCTCATGACATGGGAACATATATCAAGTGGATGATGAGTGATGAAGAAAATCTACTTAGCATGGAAAGCAAACAAAAACTTTTAACACAACAGTTTTCTTCTTCTGATGAGTTAGCGGGTATAGGCTATGTTTGGAATATTAAAACAAGAAACAATCACACCTATTATGACAAGAAAGGCCAGACACTTCATTTCTATTCGAGAGTGGTGCTTATCCCTGAATTTGATGCTGGTATATTTCTTTCCTTCAATACCTATGTCCCTGATCAAGAGATAACAGAGATCATCAATAAAGTCATAGATCTATTGATGGGAGAAAAAGAAAAGCCGACTCCCGTAGCCGGCGCCAATATAGATATAGATGGCTGTTATGTTAACACCTGGTCGAGCTTTAAAACCGCTGAAAAATTACTTAGATTTTTCATTCCAGGAAAGATGATCGAAGTGACTGGATCAATTTCACAAGGATATCAACTAGAGGGCGAAAAAATTACGCATCTAGGTAGCAATGCGTATGAGACATCAATAGGAACTGTTAAATTTTTTGATAGGGACGGTAAAACCTTCCTGGCGACTGATTTTTCTCAGACCTACACCAGAATAAATGGTTTGGAGAACGAAGGTGTGACCCTCGGTGTCACCATATTATTCTTAGTCTTAAGCCTATTATATTCAGTAATTTCCTTTACGTATTTCTTTAGAAAAAAGACGACTTCATGTTTGAGCGGTATAACCGCAATCATTAAACTCTTGTCCACAATTGGACTAGGAACGGCCATCTATATTGGGATTCTAAACTATGCCATTTTGAACTATATCTTCTTTATCAATATGTCTTCCTGGTTTATAGTTATGGCAACTCTGACTCACTTGGTGTATTCAATAGTGGATAATATGAAAAGTGAATTAAAATTACTTAAATACACAGATATTTTATATAATATAGTCAGCATAGCTTTTTGTCTGATTCTCTTAAATCTTAACCTGCTGATTTGATCTACATCTTTCTACTGCCTGGTTTGACGGCCATTGTGCCATTTTTACATTCCGGGCAGTTTTCCTGTTCATAAGCCTCAAAAAACAATTCGATAGCACTGTAGATTGGCAAATGGATATCGCTGATCTTTCTGTCGACCAGACACCCTATTCCAATAACCTTACCGCCGTAGGATTCAATAACCGCTGCTGTTTCAAGGGATGATTTCCCTGTTGTGACGACGTCTTCCATTATCAATACTTTTTCACCGGACTTGATTTCAAATCCTCTTCTCAGTGCCATAACATTGTCTACTCTTTCGGTGAAGATTGTTCTAATGTTTAGCTGTCTTCCTAGCTCATAAGCAGCCCTTATGCCACCCATTGCAGGACCGACAATCACATCTATCCCAAGCTCTTTAACTTTGTCAGCAACTGCAGACACCACTTTTTGTGCGCGATCCGGATACTGCATCAATTTTTCGCATTGGACATACTTCTGACTATGCTTTCCTGATGATAGCAAAAAATGACCCTCAAGCACTGCCTCGCTTTTTTTGAATAATTCCAACAATTCCATCCTAAATCCTCCCTGCAAAAAACAAAAGGGACGGTTCTTTTTGTTTTTTGTATTATTATTTATTTTAAAATATTCCTAAATGATTCCTGTTATCTCTTTTATATCT
>CAKMKB010000160.1:0-2920 GCA_927435965.1 uncultured Clostridia bacterium | reverse complement strand
AGAGACTTGGAGGTGGATAAGGAAACTATTTCTGAAAATCTGCCACCAATCGCCTATATGGATGGATTTGATCTGGTAACAGAAGGTGTCTTGACTATGGGGAAAGCGCTAGAGAAAATCAAGTATATCAACAAGGATTCCTTTGATGAACAGAGCATCCAATATGAATATAACGGAGCAGATTTATTGACCAAAATGCTGGTGGAGAATAGCACACATATAAATTTTCATGTTGGGAAGGCAGTGAATCCAGCACATCAGAATCCAGATTTCCCCATTAACTACAACATTAAGTTCAAGATACTCGATGCTATGTTTGAAGAGCTTAAAAAATGTGGCAAAAGCGTATCGGTCTATTATTATTAAAGAGGTAAAATGATGAAAAAATTTGAAAACCATGTTCAGGAAATCAAATATAAGGTTCAAAAAGAGCTGATAAAGGCTGAGTTAAATGACAACCTAATTAATGAACTGCTTTTGATTCCAAAAAGAATAATACCGGGTCCAATAGCTAACACAAGATGCTGTATCTATAAGGAAAGAGCTATCATAAACGAAAGAATCAAAAATATGCTTTACCAGTATGGTGATGAGATAATTGACGTGATAGACATAGCTTGTGATGAATGTCCCATTGACAGATTTTCAGTCACCGAGGCCTGCAGAGGTTGCTTAGCTCACCATTGTATTGAGGCCTGTCCGGTGGATGCTATCGATATTATCAATAAAAGGGCAGTAATTAACCAAAAAAAATGTATCGAATGCGGAAGATGCAGTAAGGTCTGTCAGTTTAATGCAATCTCTGATGTACGGAGACCCTGCATAAAATCATGCAAAATAGGTGCCATAGATATTGACAAGGAAACCAAGAAAGCCATTATTGATAGAGATAAATGCATCAGCTGCGGAGAGTGTGTATACAAATGTCCATTTGGAGCCATATCAGACAAATCACAGATGCTACCTCTGGTAAGGCTGCTAAGAAATAACAATAAGAATTGTCATCTGTATGCTGTCGTCGCACCTTCAATCGCAGTCCAATATGACAATGTCACTATAGAACAAATCAATCATGCTCTAAAAAAGATAGGATTCCATATGGTTGTAGAAGCAGCACTAGGAGCTGATATAGCGGCTGTTACAGAAGCGGGTCTGCTTGAGGAAGAACTAAAGCATAAAGCATTTGTTACAACATCCTGCTGTCCAGCATTTGTCTCTCTGATTGAAAAGAAATATCCAGAGTTCATTGAAAACATATCATCAACCGCTTCACCCATGATCATTACAAGTAGACTCATTAAGGAGAAAGACAGTAAAGCGAAAGTTGTGTTTATAGGCCCTTGTACAGCAAAAAAAGAGGAAGCTGCTAAAGAAAATTATCGTTCAATTATCGACTACACCATTAGTTTTGAAGAAATGAGAGCATTGATAGATGCCTATGAAATCGATATTGAGAATATTGATGAAGAGCCAATACCTAATGCCTCATATTTTGGAAGATTGTTTGCCCGCTCCGGTGGTGTTAGTGGCGCAATGGAAAAAGCTATAGAACAATACAACATACAGGTTGAGTTAAAACCGGTGGTATGCTCCGGTATTGCCGAGTGCGAAAAGGCTTTAAAAATGGCAAAGGCTGGAAAGCTAAACGGCAACTTCATAGAAGGAATGGCATGTGAAGGAGGCTGTATTAACGGCCCCCTGTCAATGAGCCACAAAACTAAGAGCAGGAACGATATTGAGAATTATGGCAAAAAATCAGATAAGCATACCCTTTGTCAAACTACGTTTATGCCGGATTCCTCAAAGGTTATCATGTCCCGATTCATCAAAACAGCAGACTCAACGATATGAAAAGCTAATGCAGCTCCACTGCCTTCTCCCAATCGCATATCCATATAAAGCATAGGTTTTATGCCCAGGTATTCACTAGCGGTCTTAGATCCCTTTTCCAACGAATAATGGGATGAGATGATATAGTCCTTGCATAATGGCGAAAGCTGGCATGCAAGGATAGCTGATATGGTAGAGATATATCCATCAATCACACAGGGGACCTTGTTGGCTGCACAGGCAAGAATAATACCCGTCATGCCTGCTATATCAAGTCCACCTATCTTAGCGAGGCAATCAATAGGATCCCTTTTATCGGGGTTATTGACACTGATAGCTTGTCTGATGACACTTATCTTCATATCAAGCTTATCCAGTGGCAGATTGGCACCTACGCCTGTTATGCTTTGTGGATCCATGCCAGTTACAACAGACAATAGAGCGGTGCTTGATGTCGTGTTGCCTATACCCATCTCACCAGTACCAATCAATCTTCTGCCCTTTTTTATCTCTTTCTCAGTGATTTCTATACCGGTCTCGATGGCTTTTACAGCTTCATCATAAGACATGGCAGGGCCTTTTGCAATGTTTCCTGTACCATATCTGATTTTTCTGCTTATGACTCGATCGTGCTCAATATCAGACATGACACCGATGTCTACCACTACGAGATCTGCTCCGGACAATCTTGCCAAGGGTCCCAAACCACTAACACCATTGGCTATGTTGATTGTTTGAATCTTCGTCACCATTTGAGGTGCTGCGGCGACTCCCTCTTCGCATACACCATTATCAGAGGCCATGACAATAATTGCCTTATTGCTTAAATCCGGGAAAAGCTCACCGGTTATACCGGAAACCTGGACCGCAACATCTTCAAGACGACCAAGGCTTCCAACAGGTTTGACAAGATTATCAATCCTTATCCTACTCCTCTTCATCGATTCCTGGTCCAAATCAGTGATTCTAGATAAAGTATTGTTTAATAGTTCCATGATAATTCCTCCTATATATTAAAAAGTCCACACCTATACAAGTGTGGACTTTCCATTATCCAAACGATGTCTTTTCTGCTTAGGAAAAGATTGAT
>CAKMKB010000159.1:0-7853 GCA_927435965.1 uncultured Clostridia bacterium | reverse complement strand
GAAGTGATGGCCTACATAGATGAGGTCTAAGACGAAGAAACCATAGAGACCATCTATCTGATGGGAGATGGTGCTTCATGGATCAAAAAAGGTGTGGATGTCTTGGGAGCCAAATGCAGATTTGTGCTTGATAAGTTCCATTTGAAGCAATCCGTCTTGATCCTCAAGGTTTATTTCATCCTCTATGCAGCTTCTTACATACGCTGCCTTTTCTTCCAAGTGGCTTGTAGCCCGTGTGACGTATTGCTTCAAATGGAACTTATCAAGCACAAATCTGCATTTGGCTCCCAAGACATCCACACTTTCTCGTTAAAATATGCTAAAATGAAAATCAGTAAATCTATCTTAACAAGAGGGAGCAGTCTATTCTTCTTTTTCCTACAGTAAACTAACGCAACCTTCAATTTTAGTTCCTTTGCCATATCTTCTATTTCATTATATAATAACATATCAACTAACAATACCGAACACTAATCAAGGGGTGATATTTATGTCAGACATTGATTTGACCAAATTCGAAAAAAAAATAATTGTGAGGCCAATCAAACAGAGTGATTTTGATGAAATCATCGCACTCCAAAAGTTGTGTTTTCCCAAAATGATACCCTGGAAAATCTCACAACTGCAAAGTCAGCTGGAAACATTTCCGGCAGGTCAATTGTGTGTGGAATACGATGGTAAAATAATAGGCTCAAGTTCCAGTTTGATTGTTACATTTGATGAATATGATGACCAGCATTCATGGGATGAGATTACAGATCAAGGCTACATCACAAATCATGACCCAGAAGGCAGCAATCTTTATGGCATGGAAGTGATGACCCATCCGGATTTCAGAAATATGAAGGTAGGAAAGAGGCTTTATGATGCCAGAAAAGAGCTCGTACAGGAGTTGAATTTGGAAAGTATCGTAATAGGTGGGCGAATTCCAAATTATTATCAGTATGCCAATGAGTTGACTCCCAAAAAATATGCCGAAGAGGTCATAATGCACAATATATATGACCCTATTCTTACCTTTCAAATACACAATGGCTTTGTATTGAAAAGAATCATCAAGAAATATTTACCGGAGGATAAAGCTTCATTGGAATACGCAACACTGATGGAGTGGAACAACATCGAATATAGCCCTCCAAGTAAAAGACACTTTAAAACAGCATTTCCCGTTCGTATTTGTGTGGTGCAATATATGATGAAAAAAATCAATTCATTTGAAGAATTTGCTCATCAGTGTGAATACTACGTTGATGTCGCTTCCAACTATAAATCAGACTTTGTTGTGTTCCCTGAAATATTTACAACCCAGTTGTTGTCATTTATGGATCAGGATACACCCAGTCAGTCTATCCGAAAACTCGCCACATTTACAGAACAGTATATTCAGATTTTTACTGATTTTGCTGTAAAATATAATGTGAACATAATAGGTGGTTCGCATTTTGTCGAGGAATCTAGCAACATTTACAATATAGCTTATCTTTTCAGGCGAGATGGCACCATTGATAAACAATATAAAATCCACATCACTCCCAATGAACAAAAGTGGTGGGGAATCTCAACAGGTGATGAAATAAAGGTTTTTGACACGGATTGCGGAAAAACATCAATCCTTATCTGTTATGATATCGAGTTCCCTGAGTTGGCAAGGCTTGTTACAGAAAAAGGCGCCAACATAATATTTACGCCATTCTGCACAGATGAGAGGCAAGGATATCTGAGGGTTAGATACTGTGCTCAAGCAAGGGCTGTTGAAAATCAGATTTACACAGTAATTGCAGGGACAGTTGGCAATCTAACACATGTTGAGAATATGGATATTCAATATGCTCAATCAGCTATTTTTACACCATCTGATTTTTCATTTCCAAGGGATGGGATCATGGCCGAGTGTACACCAAATATAGAAATGGTTATGGTTGGTGATCTGGATTTGGAACTCCTAAAGCGGTCCAGAAAGACCGGTACAGTCACACTTCTTAAAAATAGAAGGATTGACCTTTATGAGCTTAGAGAAAAGAAAAATCATCCCAACGAATAATTCATTGGGATGATTGCTTATTACTTGATATTGAACAGTCTTTTAAAATTGTCAGTCGTAACTTGGGCTACCTCTTCAAAGGGAATTTCCTTAATACTAGCTATTTCTTGGGCCACATATCTCACGTATGATGGCTCATTTCTTTTGCCTCTAAACGGTACTGGCGTCAGATATGGTCCATCAGTTTCAATGAGAAGATGCTCAAGCGGTATTTCCTTCGCCACTTCCTTTGTTTTTCTGGCATTGCTGAATGTGATTGGTCCTGCCAGTGAAATCAAGAATCCCATCTTAATGAACTCTCTTGCCAGTTCGACATTTCCAGAGTAGCAATGCATGATACCTCTTGTTCCGGAGTATTTCTCTGTTTTCATTATGTTGAATATATCTCCATGGGCTTCTCTATCATGGACAATATAAGGCATATCAAGCTCTTTGGCCATTCGAATCTGTTCAATAAACCATTTTTTTTGTGTTTCTCTGGGTGAATGGTCATAGTGGTAATCGAGGCCAATTTCCCCAATGGCCACCACTTTACTTTTCTTGGTCAAGGATCTGATTATCTGTAGAGATTCTTCTGTCGCATCTTTTGCATCATGGGGATGGTAACCGACAGACGCATAAATTTTCCCGTACTTCTCTGATGCATTGACAGCTTTTATGGAGGATTGGAGGTCATAAGCCGCGTGCAAAACATAGCTTATCCCATCTTGTTCAAATCTCTCTATCAACTTCTCCCTGTCCTTATCAAATCTCCCATCATCCAGATGTACATGACTATCTACTAGCATTAGAACACCTACTTTTTCTTTTTTGAAGATTTGCGATATTGCTTAATAAGTGACGTTACCATATCTTTCTCTATTCTGTCTTCTTTGACTGTGAGTTTTACGATGCTTGCCCTTTTCGGCGAGTTGTAATCTATTACTAGCTTGCAGGTTTTGTTATTGAAGCTTGTCCACTCAATCTTCTTTATTGCTTCCCATCTGATTAGAATGTTGTTCTTGATGATACCCGCTTCCGTTATAATAGTCCTGCTCAAAGAATTGATTGATACAGCTAGAAACAATACTAATGTGGCAAAAAATTGTGTAAATTCAATTTCAGTGACTGTTAAACCCGCCTGGTGTCTTCCATATAACGAGTAACCCATCATAATCAACATCATGATTACCACAACACTCACTAGATTCATTGTTCTGTTGTCCACCAATAGTGTATAAAGCACTTTTCCTCTCTCTCTTCTGTTTACAATTTTGTTCTTGATGTTATAGAAGAATATAACCACACCAAACAATAGTAGTCCTTGATAAAATACATTCATACTTCTCTCCTGTTTAAGTTATTATTGATCCATCTGTTAAATCTTCCAAAGTTGATACCAGTGATAGTTTTTTGCCTTTAGAAGCTGCAAGAACCATACCCTGAGATTCAACTCCTCTTAATTCTACTGGTGCAAGATTATATACCATGACAACTTTTTTACCTACAAGCTCATCAGGTTTATACCACTTGGCGATACCTGATACAACCTGTCTTTTTTCGTCCCCTACTTTTAGTTGCAGCACGAGTAACCGGTCCGCATCGGGATGAGCCTTGCATGACACAATTTCAGCCAGTCTCAAATCCAATTTGGTAAAATCATCAATGGATATTTCCTCTTTAGCGTTTTTGTCCTTTTTGCTTTCTTGATTCTTGTTATCTACCTTTGGTTCTTCTTTTTCACCTGAGAGTTCTAGTAGCTTTTTCTTGGTATCAATCCTGCCAAATAGAATTTCCGGCTTGTTGACTTTGCTTCCAACAATAGTGCCATCAAATGTCTTCAGACTTTCCCAAGTTTTCAGGTTGCTGTTGATCTGATTGAAAATCTTTTCTGTTGTATCCGGTAGATACGGAGACAGCATGACTGCTGCAAATCTTATGGATTCCAATAGATTATACAATACGGTTGCCAATCTGTCTTTTTTATTTTCATCTTTTCCCAATAACCAGGGTGTGGTTTCATCAATGTACTTGTTGCTTCGTCTTAATAATTTGAATATCTCATCTATTGAGTCCGATACTTTAAGACTGTTCATTTTTGTCATTACATTTTCAGGTATACTAAGTGCAAGCTCTATCAGTTCTGTGTCTAACTCCGAAGACTCTTTTGGTTCTAGTATCTCACCGTCAAAATATTTGTTGACCATGGCCACTGTACGATTAACTAGATTCCCCAAAATATTGGCTAGTTCTGAATTGATTCTCTCAATCAAAAGCTCGTATGTGATAGTCCCGTCATTTGCAAAAGGCATCTCATGCAATACAAAAAATCTGACCGCATCAACGCCAAAGTGCTCCACCAGAAAATCAGGATATATGACATTCCCTCTGGACTTGCTCATCTTACCTTCTCCAACCAGCAACCAGGGATGACCGAAAACTTGTTTAGGCAATTCAACCCCTAAAGCTAGTAGCATAATCGGCCAATAAATCGTGTGAAATCTTAAAATATCCTTGCCAATTAGATGTACATCTGCCGGCCAGTATTTTTGGAACAATTCCCCATGATTGCCATCTGTGTCAAATCCTAATCCAGTTATATAGTTTGAGAGGGCATCTACCCACACATAAATAATATGACCTTCTTCAAAATCAACGGGTATGCCCCATTTGAAAGACGTCCTTGAGACACAGAGATCCTGTAATCCAGGTTTTAAGAAGTTATTGATCATTTCATTTTTTCTAGACTCTGGCTGTATGAATTGTGGATTTTTTTCTATGTGTGCAATAAGTGTATCCGCATACTTGCTCAGTTTGAAAAAATATGCCTCTTCTTTTGTTTTATAAACGTCTCTTCCACAATCAGGGCATTTGCCTTCAACTAATTGACCCTCAGTGTAAAATGACTCATCCGGTGTGCAGTACCATCCTTCATATTGCCCCTTGTAGATATCGCCCTGTTCGTAAAGCTTCTTGAATATCTGTTGAACTATTCTTTTATGCTCGGGTTCTGTGGTTCTGATGAATCTGTCATAGGAAGTGTTCATCAGATCCCAAATCCTTTTTATTTCGGTAGCTATTTCATCGACAAAATCCTGAGGACTTTTGCCAGCAGCAGCAGCATTTTGTTCGATTTTCTGACCATGTTCATCAGTCCCTGTCTGAAAGTATACATCGTATCCTACCAGTCTCTTAAACCTGGCGATACTATCAGCCAGAACGATTTCATAAGTATTTCCTATGTGGGGTTTTCCCGATGTGTAGGCTATGGCGGTTGTAATATAGTATTTTTTCTTTTCCATCGTTTTACCTTTCCTTTATTAAAAAATAAACGTCTCTTATTAACATAAGAGACGAAGTTATCCGTGTTACCACTCTATTTTATGGATTCCTCGCAAAATCCACCTTAGGGTCTTAAACCCATCCTTAACGCAGATCAGACGTCATGCCCTAATCGACTTCAGGCACGAAACTCCGGGACCATCTTCATCTCTTGCATAATCACCGGCTTTCACCTGTTCCGGCTCTCTTTAGAAAAATTCAGAGATTACTCTTCCCTTCAATGCTTTTAATATTAACACTAAGAATATATAATAATTTTATAGTCTTGTCAAGAAATAGCAACAGTTACGATTGCATTACTTCACTGTAGGAAAACGAAGAATAGACTGATCACTCTTGTTTAGATAGATTTACTGATTTTCATTTTAGCATATATTAACGAGAAAATGTGATGGAATTTTTGAATCTCAGAGACCTGGAAACAAAATGAACCTAAACTCAAAAGTTGATAGTCGAGAAGCAATGGAAGTGTCAGAAATATCAATGAAATCTGTGTTGTTGGATCTAATACAGGATCGATTTCTAAAACTTTCAAAATATATTGGTCTGCAACAAAGTTTAAAAACAGTTTCTATTAATATGCCCGCCATGAAAAAAGCTGTTTATCATGTTGAAATAAAATAAGATTAAGTGGTCAATTTCCCTTGAGAATCAACAACGAGTTCAATGAGTTTAAAGTTTGACACTTTATCCAAAAAAACCTGCGTATATCTACGCAGGTTGCTCTACAGATTGCTCTATATAAATAGCTAAGTTTTTATTGATTATCTATTACGATTGATTCCGCAGCAATTGCCCCGAACGACATAGCTGCAACAAATCCGTATCCATATGTGACACCATCTTTTTGTTCAACAGAACCCACGACGTCGCCAGCTGCATATAGACCAGGTATAATCTTTCCTTCTTGCGTTAGCACTCTAGAATCAGGATCGATTTTAAGTCCACCTGTAGTTAAATAAACCGTTGGATCAACTCTTAAAGCCCAAACGCCGTTGTTATCATGTATATGTGGTAAGCGAGTTCTTCCCCATTCATTTGGTTCGCCTTTTAGCGATAAGTCGTTATTGGTCTCCACAGTCTGTACGAGATTGGTTAACTTTAGAGCATTTGCACAAGCTTCAAGAGACTCATAACGAACTGCCTCCCCCTTCTCAAAGATTGCTTTGTAAGCATCGAATCCGTAGACATCACTTTTATATGCTTGTGCGGCGGCGGCCTCATCGAAAATATAGTAGAAAGTATCTCCATTCTTAGGATCTGACTTTGCTTCTGACATCACCTTATGATTCATCCTTACGATATTACCAAATTCATCGCCATTAATGTTTACGATAATTCCTGGAACTGTTAGATGCATAAAAGCAAGCTTAAATTTAGAATCATATGTAGACAAAAATCCCGGGATTTCTGAACCCATATCTTCAATGCCAGCACCATATTTCATCCCCAGTATTAAGCCATCACCGGTTAAAGACTTAATTGTATTAAAATCATGATCCGCCCACTCGCTAAAGTATTGCTCAAGCAGCGCTTTATTTTTAGCGAAGCTGCCTGAAGCGATAATAACTGAATCTGCGTTAACACGCCATTTTGTGCCATCCTGACCTTCAGCGATAAGTCCTTTAATTCGACCTGTCTCATCTTGAATCAAATCAATAACAGGCGTTCCATAGATAATTCTACCACCCTTAGCTTCAATCCTATCTACTAAGAATTGCATCGCATAGCCTGAGCCACCTTCGTATACACCTGGTGCAAATACTGGATACGGAAAGCCTGTGAATCCCATAGAGTTAAAACCAATCCCAATATTTGCCATCCAATCGTATAGCTCACCACTTTTAATGAACATTTTACTCATATAAGGAAACTCTGGGTTAAACTCTCTACCGCTCGCCGAAAGAGATGAAATATATCTTTCTTTCATCGTGTCCCAAGACGCATAGGTTGGCGAACCCAATCCCCAATTATCGAAAATCTCTGATCCTGTCATAATCATGCCGCCAAAAGTTGCTGGCATCGTCCCACCTGGAATATCCTGCTTTTCAAAAATGATAACGTCAGTAACGCCCTTTTCTAGAAGCTGTGCGGCTGCATATAGCCCAGCAGTTCCCGCTCCCATAATCGCAACTTGAACATTCTCTTCAACTTGTTTTTCTAGTATTGGCGTTTTCTCAATCTGTTTATTGTAATTTGAAACGTTTCCACCAGCTACCTCTATCGCTTTACTAACTGCAAACTTAATCGTATTAGATGTTACAGTCGCACCTGAAACTGCATCTACATTTATACTTTGTGTCTCAACGATTTTTGATGGGATTCTCTCCACCGCATAAGTACCAATGCCTCGCGTTTCATCATTAAGTATCACCTTAACATCTGTAATTTTACCCTCTAAAAATGTAGTTGCTACCTTAACTATCCCTTCATGGCCCACAACTTCTGTTACATATTGACCATTTTGCACCACCTTTGGTGCTGGTTTCTC
>CAKMKB010000158.1:0-21070 GCA_927435965.1 uncultured Clostridia bacterium | reverse complement strand
AAGAAGGGATAGACCAGCTTGCTGATAGTATTAAAGAAATACTGGACCATGAAGGGTTCGAAACTGAAGTAAGATTTTTTGAAAACTGTGGTAATTCAATTTTTGCGATAAACAAAAGGAACAACCAAAAAGAACTTTCTAATTCTTGATGTGCTGGATCTTATCTATTTTGGCAAATTGGATCCCAATTAGCCCGTAAATAAAGCAGCATTTCTTATATTTTCTTTTTTTCCAGCTTTCATATTTTGAGTAATTGGCTTGTACAATAACACACAACGCCTTCTTGGAAGGCCCGTTAAACAATGTGTCAATTCTGTTATAAAATTCATTCAGGATATTTATGTTATCTAACTTGCACCCCATAAAAAGCATTTTTCCATAAGCTTTTGCTTCGTCGGTAATGAAAGTAAAGCAACAATCGATAATTTCATCTGTCGTATAATCAATGACAAAGCCAACTCCAGTGTGACCTTTGTAAAATGCTATTGAGATATTATGGGGTATCTTTGCATATGATATCATATATACTGATTTCTCAGGATATTTCTTCATTTTACTTAAGTCAAATGCTTCAATCACTTTTTCAGAGTAACAAGGCTCTAAAACTAAATCAAGGAGTTTTTTTTTACTAACTTCTTTCCACTCGTTATATTTATTATAATTTTCTCTAACAATTACGCATATGGCCTTCTGAGAATGCCCGTGAAAAAGAAGCCTAATCCTTTCAATTAAAGGTTCCACATCATTCTCATCAATGTTATAACCTACAATGATACTTCTTAAAAAATCTCTAGCCACTTTTGTCAACAAGGTGCAACTGATATCTTCTATGACTCCTGTCTGATGATTCACAATAAAGCCAAGTCCAACATAACCCTCATACACTGCTGCTGCTACATTGGATGGAATTTTAGAATAGGATATAAAATATACATGTTTCTTCAAATCATAATTCATCACTTTCATCTCCTATCCAATCAATACTTGATATACTACATTGTATCAGAATTTCGGATACAAATAAAGCACTAGTAATGTGGAAAGAATGAGGTATTTCAAATTTATGTATGTTATGCAATCATAATTTTTAGATCATCACTTACTTCAAATTCAACGTCTGTGACACTTCTTAGATAAGCTAAATCGATTTCTGGTGCTATAGCTTTTAGTATAATTCTCCCACCTTCAAAGAAGAACATTGCCATCTCAGTTACCAGAACATCCACCTCTCCAAATCCGGTGATAGGAAGTGTGCATTCTTGTATGAGTTTTGGTTTGCCTTTACTGGTATGAGTCATTGCTATAATAACCATCTTGGCACCTGTTACCAAATCCATGGCACCACCTACACCCAACATCTTGCCATTGGGTATTATCCAATTCGCAACATTCGCATGTTTATCGACTTCAAAAGCCCCGATGACAGTTGCATCCACATGTCCTCCTCTGATCATTCCGAAAGAGGTACTGCTGTCTATATATGCACATCCCAGAGTCTCTGTAACGGGTTGTCGACCTGCATTTATCAGCTGAGGATGTATATCATCTCCTGTTGCTATGGGTCCTACGCCTACCAATCCATTCTCTGCTTGAATAAATACATTCTCATTGGTGACATAGCCTGCTACTGAAGTGGGCATGCCGACGCCGAGATTAAGAACGAAAATATCATCCTTATCGTCGAATAGAGATGCTATATTTTTTGCTATCCTGCTGGTGATTTGTTCTTTGGTTAGATTAATCATTCTAATAACCTCCCTTGACGACTGCTTGAACAAAAATATGCGGTGTGATAACACATTCAGGATCTAAATCACCAGTCTCGACAATCTCGCTGACCTGAGCTATCGTGTGTTTTGCAGCCATTGCCATTACAGGGTTAAAGTTTCTGGCAACCTTGCAGTATACCAGATTACCCAAACCATCTGACTTGTAGGCTTTAACCAATGCTATATCCGCATGAAGAGCATGTTCCAACACATAGGTCTTTCCATTAAATTCCTTAGTTTCTTTTCCTTCACCCAATTGAGTGCCCGCAGAAGCCAGCGTATAGTAAGCAGGTATTCCTACACCTGCTGCTCTGATAGATTCAGCAAATGTTCCCTGAGGGAGGAGCTTCACATCAATTTTCCCTGCATTATATGCATCAGCCACATCGGTGTTCCAATTATAATAATTACCAATCAAGGCTTTTATCTGGCCATTGGTTAGCAATCTGCCCAATCCTTCATTTGGAGCACCTAGATCATTGCTGATGATCGTCAGATCTTTTTTATTGGTTTTGATTAAGGCGTCTATCAGGTCATCAGGACAGCCCTTTAGTCCGAATCCACCAACCATGATCGTGTCTCCATCTTTTACTGCTGTCATCGCTGCTTCTATTTCCATAATTTTATTTTTTCTTTTCAAGATAACACTCTCCTATTCAATGTTTTCGAATGCGATTGCCATTCCGAGACCACCAGCCACACAAATGGTAGCCAGTCCATATTGGACATTTCTTTTTTTCATCTCATAAATCAATGTTGTGGAAATTCTGGCCCCAGAACAACCAAGTGGATGTCCAAGCGCTATTGCGCCACCATTCACGTTGAGTCTATCACTATCAATGTTCAGTTCTTTTTGACAAGCAACTGATTGGGCTGCAAAAGCCTCATTTATTTCCACCAGTCCAAAATCATCTATAGTCATGTCCAGTTTGTTTAATAGTTTTCTCGTTGCCGGCACAGGTCCTATACCCATAATTCTTGGATCAACACCTACAGCGGTTGCATCCATAATTCTACAGAGTGGTTTTAACCCCAGTTCCACCGCCTTCTCCCCAGACATGATTATGAGAGCTGAAGCGCCATCATTTCTACCAGATGCGTTTCCTGCTGTAACACTCCCACCTTTGAAAATTGGTTTAAGTGCTGATAATTTATCTATATCTGTATCTCTTTTAGGGTATTCATCTGTATCGAATACTGTTTCAGAGCCTTTTCTTCCTTTTATGATGACAGGTACTATCTCATCCTTAAATTTTCCTTCATCGATTGCTTTGATTGCCTTGATTTGACTCTCATATGCAAAAGCATCCTGTGCTTCCCTGGTCACATTATATTGTTCAGCAACAGTATCTGCAGTTTGAATCATATTGAACACACCGTACTTGTCACTGGGTTGCGATTTGGGTTGACTCTCTATGTTCGGGTCAATGAACACAGCATTTCCACTCCCAACACCAAATCTGGCGTTTCTGATATAAAATGGAGCTGTACTCATACTTTCTACGCCACCTACCAGCAGAATATCCGAAAAACCCGCCTTAATCTGCAGCATTGCATTCACAATGGCCTGCATGCCGGAAGCGCACTGTCGATGAACGGTGTAGGCTGGTACTTCTACAGGTATATCTGTCATAAGTGTCGCTAATCGTGCAATATTTGGTGCATCTGTCGTTTGTTTTGTTTGTCCTAATATAACTTCATCAATCAGTGCATGATCAAATTTCACTCTGCTCAATGCACCTTCTAAAGCTGTTTGTGCCAGATATTCCGGAGAAACATTTTTCAATGTTCCTCCGATAGATCCTATTGGCGTTCGCACAGCTGATACGATTACCACATCTCTCAATTTAAAATCTCCTTTTAACATGATTTTTAGGTGCTTTTTAATCACTTGAAAAATACGCAGCCAAAGCAATATTTTTGTATGATTTATTATTGTATTCTTGTTATAGGATAAGGAATGCTAAAGAGATAATTACACCTGACATCAGCAATACCATTGCGCAGTATCCCATAATGTCACCTACATCCAGTCCAGCAATTGCCAGTGCCGGTAATGCCCAGAAAGGTTGAATCTGATTTGTCCAAGAGTCTCCCCATGCCAACGCCATATTAACCTTAGCAGGGTCAACACCAAGCGATGCTCCTGCAGTCATGGCTATCGGTCCTTGAACCGCCCACTGACCTCCACCTGAAGGCACGAAAATATTTACAAATCCTGCACTCCAGAATGTGAATAATGGAAACGTCTTAACAGTTGAGATACTTATGAACCATTCTGAAAGCATAACTGTAAGGCCTGAGCCTCTCATCATGCCCATGATGCCTGCATAAAACATAAACTGAAGTGTGATACCGGCTGTTGTCTTAACTGCATTCTGCATAGCCTTAACATAATTGCCGGGTGTCTTTTGTGCGAAGATACCAAGAACTAGGAAAATCATGATGACAATGTTTAGGTTTAGATCGAAAGAAGCGGACTTAATAAAATAACTAACAAGATAGATTAACCCAAGACCACCTATGATGTAAGCCAACAGCATACTGTTATCCAGTCGTTCTGAGAAAGTCATGTCTTTCTTATTAAGCACTTTTTTGACTTCCTTGACTTCGTCTCTGTCAATTTTGATTTCTATAGAGTCTTCATCGTTGGGAGTCATTGCTTTGAACAAGAATGGTATGGCTATCAATAGAGCTAAGGTTATGATTATATTCCAAGAGCTAAATAATGTCTGACTAACCGGAATGATTCCAACTACATCTTCAACAATATGCCCCTTGGTTGCAATCGCCAATGGAATGGATGAAGAGGGGCCTCTTGCTATATTACCGCTATAAGCTGCTGCGATAATCAGAGGATAATGTATCTTGCTCCCATAATTAACAGTTGCAATTTCTTTTGCAATCAATGCACCAGCTATCAATCCAAATCCCCAGTTGATATAACTGCAGATATACGATACAAAAGCGGTAAACATAACAGCTTGCACCTTGTTTTTTGGTAATTTCGCAAGCTTTTGCAGTATTGATACAACTACCTTGGAACTAGCCAATACGTGACCGGTGACTAGAACTAGAACCATCTGCATTGTGAATGCCAACAGCGAGTACAAACCATCCCCAAAATACTTAGTCATGTCCATAAATCCCGCTTCAGTGAACAACCATCCTGCCACAAAAGTTATTAAGCTTAATAAAAGTGCTAATACATAAGGACTTGGCAGATACTTTTTGACACCAATTACCAAAAAGTTTGTCATTTTTTTAATCATTTTAATTCCTCCATAGAATAAGTGATTTTTTCAAATAATATAACAGTACAATAACTCCTCTATCCTCCTTTTTTTTAAAATACTATTAAAAAAGCCAGTAAAACAAAACCTCCTAAAGGTTTTATCTTACTGGCTTTTATTTGCTTATACAATATTGCTATTTGCATTATTATCGCAAATAAATCAGTGAGCTTGTAGCTTTTTATTCTTACTTTCTATATTCTACAACTATTGTGTAATTTCTGTCAACACTTATCTAAAACTATTATTATTCAGCCTGTTTGACTAAAAATTGACTGCTGTATAATTCATGGTAAAAGCCTTTTTTCAACATCAGCTCCAGATGATTGCCCTGCTCTATGATATCGCCATCATTCATGACCAGTATCAGATCAGCATCCACTATGGTGGATAATCTATGAGCGATGACAAAGTTGGTTCTACCCTTCATCAGCCTTTCTGCGGCCTTTTGAATATATTTTTCTGTTCTGGTATCTACCGAACTGGTCGCTTCATCTAGTATCAGAATCTGTGGATTGGCCAATATCGCTCGTGCTATGGTTAGAAGCTGCTTTTGTCCCTGAGAGATATTATCAGCTTCTTCGTTCAATATAGTATCGTATCCATCTGGGAGTGTTCTGATAAAATGATCAGCGTAGGCTGTTTTGGCAGCCTCTATCACATCGCACTCTGAGGCACCCAACCTCCCATAGGCTATGTTGTCTCTTATGGTTCCTTTAAACAACCATGTGTCTTGTAGCACCATCCCAAACAAATTCCTGACGCTTATCTTCGAGAGTTCTCTCGTCTCGTGTCCATCTATTGTGATCTTTCCGCCCTGAATATCATAGAATCTCATCAATAGATTTACCAATGTCGTTTTACCTGCTCCTGTTGGCCCTACTATTGCAACAGTCTGTCCAGATTGAACATTGATATTGAGATCCCTTATAAGTTCCTTGTTGCTGTCATAGCTGAATCTGACATGCTCAAAAGTCACACGTCCATTTACCTTATGTATTTCCAGATTTGAGCTTTCCGGAATTTCTTCTTCTTCATCAAGCACCTCGAAAACCCGTTCCGCTGATGCTATGGTAGATTGTATGACATTGGCGATATTGGCAATCTGAATGATTGGTTGACTAAAGTTCCTGGAGTATTGAATAAACGCCTGAATACTGCCAAGTGTCAAGGTTCCACCAGAAACAAATATGCTTCCTACAGCAGCGACAATAACATATCCCAAGTTCCCTACAAATGTCATCAGCGGCATGATTGTTCCCGAAATGAACTGCGCCATAGAGCTTGAATAATAAAGCTTTTCATTTAACCTATCAAACTCTTGCTGAGATTTTCCCTCATAATTAAAGGCTTTTACCACTTTATGTCCTGTATACATCTCCTCTATATGGCCATTCAACATACCAAGAGTTTTTTGTTGGTCTTTGAAATGTTTTTGTGATTTTTTGGCGATAAGACTTGTTATGAACACGCTCAAAGGTAAAGTCACTAAAGTCACCAATGTCAACATCCAATTTATAGTTAACATCATAATGATGATACCTACCATTGACACGATAGAGGTGATCATTTGATTTAGACTCTGCTGCAGCGTATTGCTGATGTTATCTATGTCATTTGTGACGCGGCTGAGTATTTCTCCATGAGTGTTGGTATCAAAATAACGCAAAGGAAGCCTTGTCAGCTTTTCACTCACTTCCTTTCTCATATTATATACTGTCTTTTGAGCTATATTGACCATCAGAAATTGCATCAAGTATGTAAACACTGAAAAAAGTATATATAATCCTGCAAGTAATGCTAAAATGTTTCTCAAATAAAGATAGTCCATGGGAACAATATTGCCTTGCAGTCTTTCAACAACAACATCGTAGATGCTATCTGTTGCCATTCCCATCACCTTTGGTCCGAAAATACTGAATACCGTACCAAAGCAAGCCATAAGAAATGATAGGATTATAGGTCCTTTGTGAGGCTTCAAATATCTGCCAAGTCTTTTCAATGTTCCTTTGAAATCTTTAGCCTTTTCAGCTGGTACTGCTATGGCTCCAGGTCCTCTCCTTGCACTAAAGCTATGTCTGTTTACTTTGCTGTCTCTATCATCTCTCATGCGGATTCCTCCTCAGACATTTGCGATAGTACGATATCTCGATACACCTGATTGGTTTCCATCAAATCCTTATGCCTACCCATTCCTACCATTTCGCCCTTTTCAAGTACAATTATTCTGTCAGCATTCATTATGGTGTTAACTCTTTGAGACACTATAATGACTGTTGAATCCTTGATTTCTGATGCTAAAGCAGCTCTTAACTTAGCATCAGTCTTAAAGTCCAATGCAGAAAAGCTGTCATCAAATATATAGATATCTCTCTTCGAAGCCAATGCTCTAGCGATGGACAATCTCTGTTTCTGCCCTCCAGAAATGTTGGTTCCGCCCTGAGAGATTACGGATTCATATTGTAGATCCATGTCGTCTATAAACTCTTTGGATTGTGATATCTCCGCCACTTCCATAACCCTATCCATTTCTAACGAGTCGTCTCCGAAAACCAAATTCTCTTTTACCGTTCCGGAAAACAACAATGCTTTCTGTGGGACTAACCCTATCCTATCTCTTAGGTCGCTTTGTGTCATTTCTCTGATATCTATTCCATTAATTAATATGCTTCCATCACAAGGATCAAAGAACCTTGGAATCATATTGATCAAGGTCGACTTGCCTGAACCTGTACTGCCTATTATTGCGGTCACTTCGCCGGGATTGGATTGAAATGAAATATGTGATAGAGCATTTTCTTCTGCTCCAGCAAACTTGAAGCATACATCTCTGAATTCTATCAACCCTTTGCCTTTATCGGAAGTTGTGGGATTTTCCGGATCTTGGATCCTGCTTTCCATATCGAGTATTTCAATGATTCTTTGAGCCGAGGCAGACGCTCGCGGTATCATGATGAATATCATCGTCATCATGATTACTGAAAATAGAATCAGCATCGCATATTGTATAAACGCCATCAGATCACCAATCAGGAAAGTTCCCGCATCAATCCTTATCGCCCCAAACCATATCAATGCAATATTTGTAACATTTAAAAGCAGCATAATCAAAGGCATTATGGTAATCATCATCTTGCTTACCCTTAACGATGTATCGGTCAGGTCCTTATTGGATACATCGAACTTCTCTTTTTCATACTCTGTACGATTAAACGCTCTTATAACACGAACACCTGTCAAGCTTTCACGCAATACCCGGTTCAGATTATCTGTTTTTGTTTGCAGCATTTTAAAGAGAGGCATTGTGATCTTAGCTAGAATACCTATTATAACACCGAGAATCACAACAACTACCAATAGTATCATAGATAGTCCAGAATTTTGAGATACTGCCATCAGGATTCCTCCAACAGCCATCAATGGTGCTCTGACCATCATCCTCAAACCCATAATGACAACATTTTGTATCTGTGTGATATCATTTGTAGTTCGTGTAATCAAAGAAGATGTACCTATTTCATCGAATTCCCCAGGCGAAAAGGCCTGGATTTTTTTGAACAGTTTTTCTCTCAAATCCTTGATGAAAGACGAGCTTGCGATAGCACTGACATACATTTTAAAAACAGCCGCTACCGTTCCAAGAAAAGTAATGATGAGCATGATAATCCCAATTCTTAGAATGAAACTGATGTCCTGATTCTTAATGCCTATATTGACTATGTCAGCCATTAGCTTGGGCAAATATAGTTCCGCTATTACCTGAATAAAGGTTAAAACGATAACGATTAAAACCTGATATTTATATTTCTTCATTTGCTTTAAAAGTCGTATCATAAAATCTCCTGGTATGTTTTGATAAGTTATTTAGTTCAAATACGTGCTTATTCTTTCCAAATTCAATATTTTGACTGATGATCTATGGAAATCTATCAACCCTTCTTCTTTCATATAAGACATCTCTCTCGATAAAGATGGTCTTGTAACATTCAAAAAATCTGCCATTTCATTTCTATTCATATTTAAAAACAGTGTTGTGCTTTTTTGTTGTTTATATTGCGCAATCAAATATTTACTTATTTTTTCTCTGATGCTCCTGACGGATAAATATTCTATCTTTTCATTTAGATTGATAGCCTTATTAGATACAATCCTCAACATATTATTGAGCAGAGTCTTGTGACCAATACAACCTGTAGGACAAAGTCCAACAATCCTTTCTGATGGTATGAACATGACATGACTATCCTGGTGTGCTGTAACCGTTGCTGGCCAAACTTCTTTTTCTGCAAAAGCGGCTATCTCACCGAACATGTCTCCTGATTCTATTTTTTTCATAATAAGGCTGGTCCCATCGATTACATCTTTGGAAATAGTAAGATTTCCTTTGAGAAGCAGCCCGATTCCTTTTATCTTATGGCCTTCAATTGCGACCAACTCGCCTTTTCTATATTCTTTAACCATCGGGCTCAGACAATAAACCATTGATTTTAGGTCATTTTCCGGTATATTTTTGAACAATTCGGTTTTCATTAAAACATCCATCCATACTTCGTACATACAAACCTCTTTTCGTAACTTTTGTTACAGTTTTAATGTCCAAATTATATTATAATTAGCATTATATAGCAAGCTTAATTACACATCATTATAATAATTATGCTGCTATAAATGGAGGTTTAAAAATGATAGAGAAAAAATTTGATTATCAAACTAAAGAAGAGAAAATTATAGAAAGGATTATCAGCGATGGAAACGCGGATATCAATCATATGATTTTGCCTAAAGACAGTGGCTTGCCTGTTCACAATTCCAACTCCAATGTGTATATGATTATCGTACGGGGCATACTAACTATCTCACTGAATGAGCAAGTTCCTACTAAGTATCAACGGGGAAACATCATAAATATTCCTTTTGATATCAAGATGAATGTTTTTAATGAGGACGATGATATATTGGAGTTTTTTGTTGTAAAATCTCCAAGTCCACAAAATTACGTAAAACCAGTATAATTGAATAAAACCCATAAGGTGATATAAATCCACAAATAAGTAACCGGCTTTTCCGGTTATTTTTTTGTTTGTGATTGAATTTTTTCATCGATTGATGTAAGATAACATATATTTATTCACAGAAAGGAATCCACATGAGATCTGAACTAAAAAAAGCCAATAGAATTGTCATAAAAATCGGTACTTCATCAATCACATATAAAAACGGGAAAATAAACTTTAAAAAGATAGAACAGCTTTCTAAAGTATTGACTGATCTTAAAAATAGCGGAAAGGAAATAGTATTAGTCTCTTCAGGTGCCATCGGCGCAGGTATGAGTAAGCTAGGTCTAAAAAGCAAGCCTGTAGAATTAAGAGAAAAGCAAGCCGTTGCTGCTGTGGGTCAAGGTCTATTGATGCAGTTCTATGAAAAGTTCTTCAATGAGTATAACCAGACTATTGCTCAATTATTATTGACTGAGGATGTTATGACCGACCAAATAAAAAGAAGAAACGTTGAAAACACATTTTTTACATTATTGGATATGGGTGTAATTCCTATTGCCAATGAGAATGATTCTGTTTCAACAGATGAAATAACAGGCAGCAAAATTGGTGATAATGACACACTTTCCTCAATGGTTGCTATTTTGGTCAAAGCCGATCTGTTGATCATGCTTTCTGATATAGAAGGTTTATATGAATCCGCACCCTCTATCAATCCTAATGCAAAACTGATATCTTATGTCGGTAGAATAGACCAAGATACTTACAAAATTGCTGGCGGAGCAGATTCCCTTATTGGTACGGGTGGCATGTTCACAAAAATCAGAGCTGCAGAAAACCTGATGAAAAACGAAATTCACACTGTCATTGCTAGCGGTGAAAACATAAATATTATCTATTCGATACTTGCAGGCGAAGAAATCGGTACCTTTTTTGGTACCGCTGAAATGAGGGGAGAAGAATATGTCAGAGCTACAAACTAAGGGAGAAAACGCAAAGAAAACTAAATCTCAAATACAAAAACTGTCAACAAATGAAAAAAACAGCCTATTATTGAGGGTGTCTGAAAACCTCATAAAGAATAGCAATTATATCTTAAAAAGTAACAGCATCGACGTCCAAGAAGCCAGAAAACAGGGCTTGAAAGATTCTTTGCTGGATAGGCTGCTACTTACTGAAGATAGAATACTATCTATGTCTTTAGGGCTTAAAAACATCGCTGCCTTAAACGATCCAATAGGAGAAGTACTATACATGAAAAAGATGCCTAATGGACTAAGTATTGGAAAAAAAAGAGTCCCTATCGGTGTTATAGGCATAATCTATGAGTCCAGACCAAATGTCACAATAGACGCCTTTGGCCTATGCTTCAAAGCTGGTAACGCTGTAATTCTGCGAGGTGGAAAAGAGGCTATCAACTCTAATATTGCACTGATGAATATAGTCCAAAACTCGCTAGAGGAAATGAATCTACCCAAAGAAATCGCACAGATAGTTGAAGACACGTCAAGAGAATCCGCTTATGAATTAATGAAAATGAATGAATTTCTGGATGTTCTTATACCTAGAGGTGGCGCTGAGTTGATTAAAAGTGTTATAGACAACAGCACAGTTCCTGTAATTGAAACAGGGACTGGTAATTGCCACATCTATGTTGACAAGAGTGCTGATTTTAATATGGCTCTTAAGATAGTGGATAACGCAAAAACAAGCAGAACAGGCGTATGCAATGCATGCGAAAAATTATTGGTTCACCAGGATATAGCAGAGGAATTCCTACCTGCAATGCTTGACAGATTAAAAGCAAAAGATGTGGAAGTAAGAGCCGATATGGCAGTAAAGTCAATCTATAATGATGTTGTTATCGCTGATGAAATAGATTGGCATACCGAGTATCTTGACCTTATTATAGGTGTAAAAGTTGTGAAAGACATCAATGAAGCAATTGAACATATAAACAAGTATGGAACAGGACATTCAGAAGCTATCATAACTGAAAATTACACAAATTCGGAAAGATTTCTAAATGAGATAGATGCTGCAGCTGTCTATGTGAATGCTTCCACTAGATTTACGGATGGTGAGGAATTTGGATTTGGAGCGGAAATAGGCATCAGTACACAGAAGTTGCATGCAAGGGGACCTATGGGTCTTGAAGAACTTACTTCAACCAAATATATCATTTATGGCAACGGACAGATTAGATAAAAGTAGTTGTCTACTGACCTGTATAGATGCTATAATACAAACTGTAAACCTAACACTACAAATAAACTAAGGAAGAAAAATATGATTTCAAATACTATTGAGGACATTAAGAATTTTTTATCTGAACATTCAATTAAGCCTTCCATACAGAGAGTAAAAATTTATCAGTTTCTGTTAAACAATAAAACACACCCTACAGCAGATGAGATATACAATCGCCTCAACGCTGAGCTTATAACCTTGTCGAAGACAACTGTCTATAACACACTGCACTTGTTTGTCGACAAAGGAGTAGTTCTACCTATACACATAGAAGGTAATGAAGTGAGATATGATGCTGACTTCAGTCAACATGCCCATTTCAAATGTAATGGTTGTGGAGCGTTACATGACCTGCACCTTAACCTAAACATACAGAGCATATCCGAACTCAACAGATTCCAAGTGAAGGATATTCAAGTATTGATATCAGGCCTGTGTGATAAATGTGTCAATGGAAGTCTTATTAATTGAATAATAACTCTGGAGGTAACCATGAATACACTGGTAAACAGATTTTTAAAATACGTGGTAATAGATACTCAGTCCGATGAGACTGTCGAAACAAATCCAAGCACCCAGAAACAATTTGACCTGGCACATTTGTTGGTAGATGAACTCAAATCTATAGGACTCTCAAATGTAAGTCTATCAGAACATTGCTATGTTACAGCAGAAATTCCTTCAAACGTTGATCATCAAACTCCAGTTATAGGTTTTGTAGCACATATGGATACAGCTACGGACATGACCGGAAAGGATGTGAACCCTCGAATAGTAACTGAGTATGACGGCCAGGATATAGTGTTGGATAAAGAAACCAATACAATTATCAGAACATCTGATTTCCCGGAAATCAAAAATTATATCGGTCAGGATTTAATTGTTACCGATGGAAAAACGATTCTCGGAGCAGATAATAAAGCAGGGATTGCAGAGATTGTTACCGCTGCTGAATACTTGATCAAACATCCCGAAATAAAGCATGGCCTGATAATGATAGCGTTCACACCAGATGAAGAAGTGGGCAGGGTAACCATTAACTTTGATCTCGAAAAATTTTCTGCAGACTTTGCCTATACGGTTGACGGAGGGGAAATTGGAGAACTGGAATATGAAACCTTCAATGCAGCACAGGCGAAAATCGTCATTCAAGGAAGAAATGTCCATCCTGGATCTGCAAAGAATAAAATGATTAATGCCCAGAGAATAGGTTTCGAACTAAACAACATGCTTCCAACCAATGAAAAACCAGAGTATACAGAAGGATATGAGGGGTTCTTCCACTTATTGAGTTCGTCCGGTGATGTTGAAAGTTTTGAGATGAGTTATATTATACGAGACCATAGCCTCGACAAATTTATTGCCAAAAAGAATCTATTAAATGAAATATCAGATTTTCTCAACATGAAATATGGTTCTGGAACTGTTGAGATGACTATTAGAGACCAATATTTCAACATGAAGGAAAAAATTCTTCCTGTTTACCACGTTGTGGAGACCGCAAAAGCCGTTATGGAAGAATTGGGAATTGAGCCAATTATTAAGCCTGTAAGAGGTGGCACTGATGGTTCTGCCTTGTCACTCAAGGGGCTTCCTACACCCAACATATTTACAGGTGGACATAATTTTCATGGCAAATATGAATATATCCCTATACAGTCTATGGAAAAGGCTGTTGAAGTAATCATTGGCATCATAAAAAAATATGCTGAATAAAAAAAGTCCCATCACGGGACTTTTTTCTCAGAAATCTTCTTTTTATAAATGCGATACGTTTTGTATTTCTCTCCACCAAAAGTCTCAATGTCTCTCATCATGATTTCGTTATACTCCCAAATGGTTGATCCCTCTCCATATATGTATCCATTGTCTCTTGCTGCATTGAATGATTCTATATAAATAGCCGAAGGAACGCCTTTTTTTCTGTATTCAGGAATGACAAAGAGCACAAAAAACCTAGCTCTATTGATTTTTCTTTTGAAGTAAAGATACTTGAATATTCCTGTTGGGAAAAGCCTCCCGTTCATTTTTTTTAGCACTTGATTATAATCAGGTAGTGTTAAGTTAAAGCCTATAGGTCTGCCATCAGTTGATCTTGCTATATAAATCAAATTAGGATCTGCAATAGGGATTATTCCATTTGCGATGATTTGAATCTCTTCATCTGTAGGTGGCACAAAATCAGCCCACTCCTCAGGCATGGCTTCATGGATTATAGTCTTGATATCTTCCATTTCCTTTGATATGTTTTTCATATCTAACTTATGTAAATCAAACTTATATTTTTTCTTGGCATAGGGCACAAGTCTCATATATCTTTCATTGATCTCTCTGTCAAATCTCATAGTGTACGCATAGCAATCCTGATACTTCTCGAATCCAAAACGGGTAAATAAAGTATTGTAATAAGGTTTATTAAAGGAACCCATAATCATAGTCGGATCCTTGAAATTGTCGATTATAAACCCTCGGTTGTCTTCTCCTCCCGGAAGAGACAGTGGTCCTATTACTGTATCCATCCCTTTTTCTTTAAGCCATTTTTCAGCCGATGTCAATATGGCTTCTGATACATCAGAATTTTCTATGGACTCAAACAGAGAGATGTATCCTTCTCTATACTCCTTTAGTTCGTTCAGATGTTCATTGATGCCTACTATCAATCGTGCTGCTGGTTTATCATTATAATAGGCTATCAATCTGTTATTTGGTCCAGACTGATTCATTGAATTAGTCTGTCCCATGATATATTTTTTGAAATCACTTTTAAGTGGTGGAACCCAAGCGTCATCGTCTTTGTAAATCTGCCATGGTAGATTGATGAAATCCCTAATCTCTTTACTGCTCTCTGCTTTCCTTACGTCAATATAACTCATAGACACCTCAGTTTATTTATTGATTGTAACTTCATTGGCATTATTCAAAGCTTTTGCCACCATTATTGGGCCTAGAACTTGAAAAAACACAACCCCTGTCAGCACTATCCCTGTGATAACACCTTGTGCTTCTGGGATTTTCTGTTCTGCTAAAATACTTAGACCGACAGTAATCCCCGCTTGTGGTATCAATCCCAAACCAATATTTTTTCTAACTTTTCTTGACAGGTCAGTCAGACCTGATAGAAGATAACTTCCCAAAACCTTTCCAGTGAATCTACCAATAATATATACCCCTCCAGATACCGCTAAGGCTGCAGCCACACCAAGATTTATCCTCGCACCTGCCAGGGTCATGTAGACAATAATGATGGGTAGTTGAACTCTCTCTATTGTTGCTGATAAGGTCATACTTCTGTTTCTCAGATTTGTAATCACTAAACCTGTTATCATATTGATTAGCATTGCTGATAGATGAAATTGATTGGCAATACCGATATTAAGAAGAATCAACCCTATTAGTATTACTAGGAACTGAGTATTTCCTACGTTTTTCTTGATGAAATGAACAAGAGTATAACCGACAACAATACCTATTAGGATAGCGGCCATTAGTTCTAACAATACTAAAAGAATAAGACCAAATCCACTTGCAGCTTCCTGAGCAAAACCTTCAAATAATGCCAAAACAGTACCAAACAATACGATACCTATCAAATTGTCAATAGCTACCATTGCCAGTAGATTCTGAGTCAAAGGTCCTTTCCCGCCGTACTCCTGAATGACGGGAACAATCCCTGATGGTGACACTGTTATCGCCAATACACCTAAGATAATGCTGACTTGGAAGCTCAAACCAAATAAATAGCTCAATAAAGAAACCATCAAAATTGTTAAAACAATTTCACCGATAACCAAAGGTGGCAAATCCTTGCTATATCTTTTCAGTGTAGGCCAATGCAGCTCAGCTCCCAGAGAAATCGCTAAAATTCCCATGGCTAAATCATTAACAAATGTCATGGACTCAACTATTTCGCTATTAATTATATTTGTAAATGACGGTCCTAATACCAAACCAACAACAATAAAGCCAGTAACCGATGGCAGTCTGGCCTTCATGCAGATATTTCCTCCAGCAAGCGCAAGAAGCATAATGATAGAAACATACAAAGGATAGTTCATCTCAAATCTCCACACTCTGGTATTGATATGCCCTTTACAAAATTTACAGGTACGCTGAACAAAAATGCTGTATTAGGCTTTGATATGTCACCCATTACATCATCAACAACTTTGATGGCATTGTCTTTTTCATCACAACTGTTAACCACAGTAAATATTGTTTTACTATGCTGTTCCTTATTCATTCCATAATCTGCAAAACTGGCAAAGAATGGAAAATGATTAGCAATCAGGTGACCCATACCTGCGCTGTCCAGGATTGTAGCACCTCTTATACCAGCTCTTACAAATCCATCAAGTATATCTGTCAGATATTCAGTTTTATTTAATACAATCACCAACAATTCCATCTCGTTACATCTCCTCTCTGAGTTAATGCAAATCAAGTGCCTGAACTATTGCAATAAGTCAATCAGGCACTTGCTATCGTTTGATTACCAGTTTCAATAATTCGACTCTTTGATCTCAAAAAACGCTTCAGGCTTGAAACATACAGGACATTTTCTAAGAGAGCTCTCTCCCTCATGTACATATCCACATTCTCTGCATTTCCATCTCGAAATCTCTTCTTTTTTGAAAACCATGTTGTTCACAATATTTCCCAAAAGCTTCAAATATCTTTTTTCATGCTCCACTTCAACCTTGGATATAAACTTAAATGCATTGGCAACATCCTTAAAACCTTCTTCTTCAGCTATCCTGGCAAATGTCGGATACAGATCTGACCATTCCTCATTCTCACCCATTGCTGCAGCCTTTAGATTATCAGCTGTTGTACCAACGAGTCCAGCCGGATAAGCAGCTGTTATTTCCAGATTTTCTCCCCTGTCTAAAAAAGAGAAGAACCTCTCTGCATGGACTTTTTCATTGTAGGCTGTTTCTAGAAAAAGCTCTGCAATCTGCTCATATCCTTCTTCCTTAGCCTTTTCAGCAAAGAAAGTATAACGCATTCTTGCTTGTGATTCTCCAGCAAATGCTTTCAATAAATTTAGTTCTGTTTTGGTTCCTTTTACGCTTCCCATTTTTTCCTCCATATTTTTATTATTAAACCTTAGCAAACCATGATTTTAGTTAATAGATTCCATCTGTTATCTTTTTAGTGAACCTAAAATCCCTCTCGCTAATGAATTACCAAGCTGACGTCCGAAAGCTGTCATAAGAGATTTAGTTGTTTTCTCCACAGTGGACTGTCTTTTGTAAGTGGATGTTCTAGTTGATGCTTTTTTTGTCGTGCGCTCTCTTTGCAATCTTTCTGTTTCTCTTTTTTCCATATCAGCTAGTTTTTCAGCTTCTAACTCAGCCTTCTTTGCTTTCTCTTTCAATATTTCATAAGCTGATTCCCTGTCGATTGCAGTAGCATATTTGTTTTTCATGTATGAATAAGATATCAAATCATTTATTTTCTTTTCCTCCAAAAATCCAAACTGACTTCGAGGAGGACAGACTATTGCTCGTTCGACTATTCCTGGGATTCCTTTCTCATCCAAGAATGATACCAGGGCTTCTCCTACTCCCAATTGGGTTATGGCCTCCATCGTATCTAAATTAGGATTTGTTCTGAATGTTTGAGCAGCAACTCTGACTGCCTTTTGATCATTTGGGGTAAATGCCCTCAATGCATGTTGGACTCTATTACCTAATTGACCAAGAACACTATCAGGAACATCTGAAGGACTCTGAGTAACGAAATATATGCCTACTCCCTTGGATCGTATTAGCCTGACCACCTGCTCAATTTTCTCTAACAATGCTTTTGGAGTGTTTCTGAATAATAGATGAGCTTCATCAAAAAAGAAAACAAGCTTTGGTTTGTCCATATCTCCAACCTCTGGAAGCTCCTCAAAAAGTTCGGCCATCAACCACAACAAAAATGTTGAATATAATTGTGGGTAATTGTATAGTTCTGTGGAAGCAAGGATATTTATGATACCTTTTCCTTCCCGGTCCCATACCATGAAATCGTTGATATCCAATGCAGGCTCACCAAAGAACAATTCAGCGCCTTGCTCTTCGAGAACAATAAGTCTCCTTTGAATAGCACCAATGCTCTGAGCGGTTATATTGCCATACTCCCTTCTTAACTCATTAGCATTATCGCCAACATACATCAACAAAGATTTCAAGTCTTTCAAATCAATAATCAACAAGCCTTTGTCATCTGCAATCTTAAAAGCAATATTCAATATGCCGGATTGAGTCTCATTTAGATCCATAAGTCTCGAAAGCAGTAGCGGACCCATTTCACTGACTTCAGTCCTGATAGGTAACCCTTTTTTGCCAAAAACATCCCAAAATTCCAATGGATATTTAGAGTACGAAAAATCCTCTATACCAATGAAATTTAGTCTTTCAATGATTTTTGCATTTTCCACACCTGCTTGACCCAGTCCTGACAAATCTCCTTTGACATCGGACAAAAATACAGGAACACCCATATCACTGAAAGCCTCCGCTAAAACTTTCAATGAAACTGTTTTGCCTGTTCCGGTAGCACCTGCAATCAACCCGTGACGATTGGCCATTTTAGGAAGCAGGTGAACCTTGTTCTCCCCTTTTCCAAACAGAATCTTTTCCATCTACCCATCCACTCCTGTAATATTTATTTTGGTTCCCAGTAACACCTTTTTGGCGAAACAATTTGGTCTTCTTTTTTTAGCTCATTCATAATCTTGTCTACTATTTTCTTGTCAAGTCCAGATAGTTCAGCTATTTCTCCAGATTTCAGAGCTTTACCCGCATTTGACATTACTTCAAGTACTTTATTCTTATCTTCCATTATATCACCTCACTATTACTATTTTATCAGATTAATATCTTTTTCCCAACAAAACTTTTTTCATGTCACCCTTAGATGTCAGCATAGCAATGAAACAATACAAAGCTATCATTAATGCGCCTCCTCCCATAATCAGAGGAAACCAAACAATAGACATTAGCACAGATTTTTCTCTGTAAACAATCCAAAAGTAAAAAACAAAAAAAATGAAATAAAGGTCAATAAAAGTAAATACCCCCCAATACACTTCAAGAATATGGTTTCCCTCTGCCATTATATCCTTGGCTGTCACGCCATATATAATCAAAATAAAAAAAGCAATGGTTGCAATTAAAAAGTATATTTTAAAATATTTATATCCGGAGCTTTCCATGATTTATCCTCTCTTCCCTATAAACGGAATGAATACAGGTGTTTTTTTCTTATACTCTATAAAATCCGGTCTATCCTTATACTTTTTCTCTAACAAAGGCACACCGGAAACAAATCTTACCAGAAATGTAATGGTGAGAGGCCCAATTATGGAATGGTATGGAGCTCCTATTCCAATACCTACTAGAAAAATTCCCCACCATAATGTGGCTTCTCCAAAATAATTGGGGTGTCTAGTGTATTGCCATAAACCGCTTTGAATAATCTTACCCTTGTTATTGGGGTTGGCTTTGAAATCCTTTAGTTGCTTGTCTCCTATGGACTCAAAAGCCAATCCGAAAATGAATATCAGAATACCAATTATTACCAAAACTACATTGTTAATCTGATTTCCATATGTAATAATTGTCATGGCTACCAAGAATTGTAGAAACCCTTGCAGCATAAAAACCTTGAAAAAAGCATTGATCCGTTGATGATCTCCCCATGATTCTCGCATATCTACATATCTGAAATCCTCTGGTTTGCCAAAATTTCTGATGAAAATATGATATGAAAGCCTCAATCCCCATACAGAAACCATTATTGGTATGATGATTCTGTCTGCATTTGGATTGTTTAGGAACATCACCCATGAAAGCAAAACAAAGCCTAAGCCCCAGCCAATATCTACGATTGAATTGTTATTCATCCATTGGGCAATAATAAAAAATATAGAGAAATAAACTACTATCTCAATGAACGCTAGAAGATAATTATTAAACATCTCTACCCTCCCTGAATGCTATACCATAGGCTCCTCTACCTATAAACGCGGAAATAATTGAAGAAACACTTTCTATATATAAAGGTGGAAATCCCAAAATATTTTCAGCATATTCCGAAAGCTCTTTTGCCTTTTGAGGATTGTCCGTATGAACAATGACATATTCTTTAATTTTTTTCTCTCTGAAAGTTCTATTGATAAGCTTCTTGATGTTAAACTCTTTCAGTACAGTTCCATTTCCATCATCATCAATTGATATCATGGGCTTTATTCCTAATGATGCGGCTACCATCCCAGCAACTCTAGGGACCCTTCCACTTTTGGCAGCGTAATTCAGGTCCGGTATTTTTACAAAAATACTGATGTCTTTTCTTGTTTTATATAATTTGTCCACAATTTCATCAAAAGTCAAGCCTGACTTAATCAGATCCATTGCATTTTTTGCCAATAAACCCTCTGCGCCTGAATTAAGGCAAGAATCTATTATTTCTATTCTCTTTCCATCGACAGACAATTTTTGGGCAGCTTGCATCATTCTATCATAAGTACCACTCATTTTTGATGATATTGTAATTCCAACCACCTCATCATAGTGCTCCAGCAAGAATCTCATTGATTTTTCGATGAACTTTTCATTTGGTTGTGATGACTTGGGATAATCCGATGATTGCCTCAAAGTATTGAAAATGGTAGTGGCATTGGTTGTATATTTGTCCAGGTATACACTACCGTTATGTATCATGATTAAAGGGATAGTATAAATCTGATTATCTTCAATGAACTCATCCGGTA
>CAKMKB010000157.1:0-14371 GCA_927435965.1 uncultured Clostridia bacterium | reverse complement strand
AATTCCATTGTGCTACCCTTATCAACCTTCAACACCACTCTTCTACCGTTTGCCAGGTCTACAATGGTTCTCGCGACTATAAATCCGTCATTTCCATGGCTCAATAGGTTTGCGCCACTATAAGTCATCCCAACCTCTTTTCCGGCTAGATGCTCAGATAACAGTCCTATTATGTGATAATCGAGAATGATGGCTTCATCTACTACAGTGCTCAACTTAGCAGCGAACATACCGATAGTGGCACTACCACAACCCACTCTCATCAATTTTTCCTCTTGCCCATCGATGATTGGTGGATATCCTTGCTGCAATTCCATTGTGCTACCCTTATCAACCTTCAACACCACTCTTCTACCGTTTGCCAGGTCTACAATGGTTCTCGCGACTATAAATCCGTCATTTCCATGGCTCAATAGGTTTGCGCCACCCAATGTCAACATTTTCGATCCATATTCTTCTGTTGTAATCATACCAACATGCTTGCCATCTCTTTTAACCTTCGCTCCCTCTTCACCAATATGCAAATTAGTGTCAATCTTCACCTTTACACCACTATAGCTTAGGGGTGCTTCAGTAACAACTGTGACGACGTCAATATTCTCTATTTTTTCCTGTACAATGAAAGGCGCTGGCCTACAGCAAGGATAATTTGTTCCACTACCTACAGCGGTTATCAGTGGTTTGTAGGGAAGTTTTCTGGTGTCTGGTTCACGAGTAATAGCATCAACCACTAGTTTTCTGTTTCTAGTTATATTGCCGTTGACATTTGTGTAACGTTTGCAGGCACCGGTCATTCCTTCAGGAATAGCACACCTCACAGGACAATGGGTGCATAATGGACCATCATTTGAGTCACTGATTTTTCTGATGGCATCGAAAGGACACACCCTAAAGCATATTCCGCAGCTGACGCATGATTCGTTTGTCTTAGCCAATTTATCAATAACATGAATTGCATCAACTGGACAATTTTTCTCACAAATTTTACAGGCTTTACATTTTACTCTATCTACTATTATCATACTTTTACCTCTTTATCTATTTTTCAAAACTTGGTTTTCTAGTTGCAGGAGGAGTATTTCTGCTAGTTTTAACAACCACTTTCCCATCTACCATAACAAATGATACGCCAGGAAGATCTCCTACCTCCAGTGCAGCCAAAGCATCATCTCCATCTGATCCAAGAGGAGCGTCCATGATTACAAAATCAGCCTCTTTACCTGTCTCTATCAAACCTCTGTTTAATTTGAATTTTTTTGCGTTATTTCCAGTTCCGATACAGATTGCCTCAGCGGCAGATACTCCCTCACAACAAGATGCAAGATATGACATGGTTCTCAACTGACTCAAAGGAATCACACCAGTGCCTGAAGGAGCATCCGTTCCCATCAGCATTCTATTTAATTGTCCTTTAGAGGAAAGCTTCTCTGCCACATATTTCATTACCTTGAAATTACCGCACTGCACTACCTCCAGACTCAAATCTGTCTCATCGATTAATTTATCAACCTCAGGTAGTGAAATAGCAGTTGGACCACCATTGATATGAGACACAACATCAGGATCTGTATCCATTACGTCTTTAGCTGTAATGGTACTGCTCCCTGGAATACTTGTACCACCAGTATGCATCATAACAGTCATGCCGTTTGCTTTTGCCCATTTGACCATCGGTGCCGCATCTGCAGGACTCTTGACGCTTCCAAGTCCTACCTCTCCAACAATATCAACACCAGCTTCAGCCATTTCAATAAAATCTTTTTCTGTTAAACCTTTTTCCAGTATCAATGAACCGCCATGAAGTTTAGCACCACCGGGTCTAAAGTTTTCTGAGCTTTTTTTTCCAAGTATAGCTAATGCCTTTGTTCCAACAGGATCTTTAGGTCTCCCAGGCGTGTGCGGTTCGCCTGCTGAAATAAATGTTGTTATTCCACCGTGTACTGAACTCTCCATAAATCCCATCATGTTTTGTCTAGGTGTGAAGTCTCCAATAACTGGATGGACGTGTGTATCTACTATTCCTGGAATGAGAGTCGTTCCATTTGCGTCAATGACTTCATCCAATGTGTACTCATTCAATAGATTTTCATGGCCGATCGCTTCTATCAACCCATCTTTTACAATGATTGTATCTGCATCCAATACTGGATTATCGATATCGCCCGATACTAAAATACCAATGTTTCTGATTGCTAAAATTGACATAATAACCTCCTGTTTAATTGTTTTATTGCATTATTTATCCGAATCTGTATCATCGGATAAATTTTTTGCCCATTTCATTGTAATCATCAAGCCCAATTAATGTGTTAAATTCCTCAAAATCTATCATTTTATCTAAGAAACCTGCTGTTGTTCCTGTATTTTTCAATTCATTCATAAGTTCAGTCATCATAAATGCCGTAACGTAAGTTGATGCTGTAGGCCAGATTACAAGACTATAACCCAATTCTTCCAGTTCTTTACAATTGCATAAAGGTGTTCTACCACCCTCAACCATATTGGCTAATGTCGGTACCTTAATTTGAGCATTCATCTCTCTCATTTCTTCGACCGATTCCAGTGATTCTAGGAATATAATATCTGCACCTGCAGTCACGTAAGCCTTGCATCTTTTCATTGCTTCATCAAAACCATGATTTGTTCTGGCATCTGTTCTTGCAATGATCAGAAAATCATCATCTATCCTTGCTGCCTTGGCTGCCTCAATTTTGCCAACCATTTCTTCCATTGAAACAACTTCTCTACCTAGCATGTGTCCACATCTTTTTGGAGCAACCTGATCTTCTAGTTGAATTGCTGCAACTCCTGCTCTTTCATATAACTCCACTGTTCTCATCACACCAAGCGCATTGCCAAATCCAGTGTCAGCATCTGCTATCACTGGAATGTTTACTGCACTAACAAATTTAGACGCCCTGTCATGCATTTCTGTGAGCGTCAAAAGACCCACATCAGGCTTGCCCAAAGAGCTTGCAGCTTGCCCGTATCCAGTCATGTAAACAGCCTTAAAGCCGGCTCTTTCTATGACTTTTGCGGTCAACACATCATGTGCTCCCGGTGCAACTAATATTTCCTTGTGCTCTAATAGTTTTCTCAATTCTTTTCTTAAACTCATCCTCATAGCTCCTGTTTGTTTGTTTTATTTGAATCAATCAACTGTCTCTTCATTATTTCCATCGCATAATCAGCATCTACTTCATTGATACATCCTGCTGCAAAAAGCAAATATGATTGATCTATTATTATCTGTGGATTTTGGGGCAGTAAAAACGCGCCTGCATCCTTTAATGCCTCTCTTATAATATGTTCACTTTTTTCTGTATTGTTATGGGCGAATACACCACCTACGCCGATAATCGTCTTAACCATCCTCAGATCTCTACCCATAGGCATCCCCGGCAAATATCCCCTGATAGCATCTGTCTCTGTAGCTATCCGTCCTGCGTGTCTTCTGAGTGCTATTTCTATAGCTGTTTGTGCAATCAACTCATCAAAATTCTCTTGTTCAGTGTTCTGTGCTAAATATTCATGGTTTTCTTCAAGCATTTCGCAGTAATTCAGAAATCTCTCCAATACATCAGAAGTATTCAAGCTTCTTTTTGCCAGAATCACTCTAGGATCAACCGCATCCAAAACGCCCATAGCGCTGACTCTCATACCTATATTCCCCTCAACGGTTCTATAGGATACCTGTTTCTCATTGGTTACCACCAGACCTCTTTCTTCAGCATCAAGCTCATCATATTCAGGAATGACTGAATGAACATCAGTTGTAGCCCCACCAAGATCAACTACTATTAAACTACCCAAACCCTTGATATTATACGTACCTTTCCCCAGTAATTCTGCTGCCATGAGAACTGAACCCGGTGTTGGAATTATTGTGTCATTTGTTATGACCTGTTGTATAGCATTAAGTCCCTGTGCTTTTGTGATTTGTTTAATGAACTCCTTGTGAATCTCTTCTCTTGCCTCTTTAACACGCAGTTCATGGATGGTAGGCATGATGTTAGGCACTCTTATATAAGCAATCCCACCGTCTCTCAAAATATTGGCAACTTTTCTCTGGGCATAAAGATTCCCAGCCAATACCACCGTGGCCTTGATGTTGCTTTCCACAATCAAAGAAGCATTATTAAGGATAGATTCTTCATCTCCTCCATCCGTTCCTCCGGCTAAAAGAATAATGTCAGGTTTTATTTCTCTTAAAACTTGAACCTTGTAGTCTGAAGGGTCCTCATTTGACAAGATTTCCAATATCTTCGATCCGGAGTTCATCGCTACTTCTTTAGCAGCTTTGGCTGTCACTCTCATCATGAATCCGATGGCTACCATTCTTAGTCCCCCAGCAGCACTGCTGGATGACAATACATGTTGAGCTACGATTTTGTCTATACCTAACTTCTCTCTGATCTGACTCTGACCGTTGTTTATGCCGTTCAAAACATGGTCAACAGTCGTAGGTGATTGGACTGATGCTACCAAATCAAAACCCTGGAACAATCTCTGCTTAGTGTATGTGCTGCCTATATCAATTATGAGGTAATCGAACATATTCATCTTTTTACTCCTCAAGAGGTGTAGCAATAACCATCCATGATTCTTCTTGCCGTTCTGTTTATAGCTGCCTTATCCAATACCCATTGTCCATTTTCTTCGTGAGCAGCCACATCAATTTCTATAATGCCTGCAGGGTGACCGATATTGATTGTAAGGTTCTTTCCTCTATTCTTAGCTTCCATCACTTCATTGACCACGGTACCCTTTATTTTTGCTGCAGCACCAGTGCAAATAGTTCCAGTTCCTGCATATGTTTTATGAACAACTTGCATAAACATAAGCCTTGACACAAAATCAACCTCTTCATCTGATATTCTATTGCCAGTTGTAAAATCGTCATAGTTTTGAGATTCCGCCACAAAAGCTACCATCGGAAATGCTGGAGAATTCTCAAGTGCATCAGAGAGATTCTTAGCTGCGCCTATTGTGACTGCTGCATTGCCTCTTATTTCTTCCAGGATCTTAAGAATTCTAGCATCTTTATCAATCTGACCTGGTGTCTCAATACCTGTCAGACCTAAATCTTTCGCCCTGACAAATACCATCGGGTTAGCCGCATCTACAAGTGAGTATTCAATCTCACCTATGTCACTGACTATCATTTTGTCAACCAGATTGCCTGTCGGTAATAATTTTCCTGTTTTAGAACCTGCTGTTCCAGAAAAATCAATCTGTATTTTTTCTCCGCTGCCCGGTACGCCTGCAATTGTATAATCACCTTCAACAACAGCAATGCCATCTTCAACCTTGACTCTCTCAACTAGAATCTTCCCGGTATTGGTATTATGTACTCTGACAGTTGTGTATGGTTCTGTCACTTCTACCAACCCTTCATCCACGGCATAAGGTCCGACGCCAGACGAAATATTTCCGCAATTGCCTGAGTAATCTATAGTAGGTGCAACATAAGATACCTGACCAAAGGTATAGTCCACATCAGCATCCTCTCTAGTGGAAGGTCCTATAATAGCTAGTTTGCTTGTCAGAGGATCTGCACCTCCCAAGCCGTTTATCTGTCTGATGTCAGGACTGCCAAATATCTTTAGTATCAATTCAGTTCTATCATTATTATTTTTTGGTAATTCTGACTCCTGGATAAAAATACCTTTGCTCGTTCCCCCACGCATTATAACAACTCTTGTTTTCTTTTGCTTCATCATATACCTCCTAATTGATTCCCCAATTTCTCATTAAGCCATTTAACAAAATCCTCTGCTTTGGTTCCCGGTCCAAAAAATCCATCAACACCTAGAAAATCTGTTCCTTCTTTTTTCATCTTTCTTTCAAACATTTCATGCTCTTCTTCTTTTTCTGCTATTCTTCCACCTGCAACAAATACAACCTGATCTCTAATGCCAAGTTCTCTTAATCGCTTGTCAACCCTTGGAAAAAGCTCAACACCCATTCCCAGAAGATTGCTGACACCGATGGCCTTAGCCTTTGTTTCTGCAACTATCTCCGCTACAGTTTCAGGAAGATTCATTCCCCTAAGGAAAATCACTTCATAGCCTGCCTGCTCGATAGCCTCTTTGATTAGATTGATACCAACAACATGAGCATCTGCTCCAACGGTAGCTAAAACAATTTTTTCCTTATAAATAATCGGAGCTCTCTCCTCAACCTTGATATTTGATGTGGATATTGGCATATAAGTCTTATCCACTCCCAGTGGGGTGTAGCCATCAATATATCTTCTGATGCCATCAGTGTCCCTATGGGTCTTGACAAATCGCTTCAGATCCCATCCACCAGCTCTAGGTGTGTCCAATATCCCGCTTCTGCCTGCCTCCACTATCAAATCCATCAGTTCCTGGTCCTCGTAATGATCCCAGAACGTTGCGTTGATGTCTTCAACCTTCAGAACTGCATCACGTTTCAATGCAGCTGTCAACACAGCCATGGCTTCATTTTGTATTTCGGTTTTTCTTCTATCTATTTCAGGGTCATTGATAGGTACTTGGTATACATTCTCAAACACATTTTGGGATGCCCAAATTGATTTAGCCATTGAATCGCCTGTCGGTATACCAACATTTTCAGCTGCTTTCGGTCTGTAAAAATTTACTTTTGTCAATCTGGCACTAAGAGCCATTCTCGCAAAATGCGCCTGCTCAGCTATGAGATCAGCAGGCGGATTCTGGAATGTTTCCGGTACAACTATGATAAATTCGCTCCAGATAGATTCTCTAAAGGCTTTAACAAGCGCCATGTCAGCAATAACATTTATACCTGCCACATTCATTTGGATTGCACTCATGGATGGATCCAGTCCTGCTTTAACTGCGAGCCCTTCGGACAACATGCACATCGCTAAAGCCATTCCATCAGTTCCCATTATATTATTAATGTGTTTATGTGTGTCCAATTGGGCAAATATGTTGTTTTCAGCACAAATCTGAATAGCTTTATAACCATTTTCCACTTTTCTTCTAAAATCATGTATGCCTCTTCCACCAAAATGAACATGGATGACAGGTCCTATATCGGTACCATCAAAGCCAGCTACAAAAGCGTTAAGAACATTCAAATGTGTCGTATCACCAGTTGCATTTATTCTAATAGGATGGACAGATCCACCACCCATCTCCACAAATTCTCTTTCACCCTTTGGTGTGATGCCCCCTTTGCCTCTGGATTGATTGATGAGTTCCAGTCCATCTAGGGGATCGATATGTCTGGTAGCCTCTGAATGTACAAAGTGAAAAATATTGATGCCCAGTTTTTCAGCAACTTCATACATTTTTTTTGATTCTTCCCATGTCTCTTCTGCTGAATTCCTTCCTAGAATCGGGTTCATAACAGGGTGCCCTGTTTCCAGTGCTCGTCTGCCAAGTTCCATAATTCTATGTCCGCCTCTCACAACGCCACAAACTTCTCTAGGGTACGCTTCAGGTAAATCATGTATTATACCATCTTCATCAGCCCAGGGCATTTTGACATCAAATGCTTGTTCATAAGCTCTTATTCGTTCCATTTCTTCTCTTATAATTCTTTCAGTATTCGGTCTTGGTCTTTTATTGCTCAATGCGCTCACCTCGTTCAATTAGTATTTTTTTAACTTTATTTATTAATCCCCCTGCCTGAAGAGTTTCATATGTTGTATCGGATAATCTAACAAGATTATATGACTTGTTGGTACTAATATTCTTTAATCTAGCTTTGTCAATGTTGATTTCGAAGACATCTCTTTCGGTTGACTCTTTTATTATCCTCTCAATATCATTAGTCACTAGAACAGGAAGACCAATGTTAATAGCATTCCTTCGAAATATTCTTGCAAATGAACTCCCCACAATCGCACCCAATCCACAGTTTTTTAGTGCCAGTGGTGCTTGTTCCCTTGATGAACCGCATCCAAAATTATCTTCAGCAAAAATAATATCTCCAAGTTCGACTACTTCAGCGAAATCAGGTTTGCTGCTTCCTTTCAATGCGTAATTTCCAAGTTCTTCTGGTGGAACAGACATTGCATATCCTGGCAATATCTGATCTGTATCTATGTTTTTTCCAAATATAAATGCCTTTCCTCTGATTGTTTCCATCATTCATCCTCCAGTGGCATAACGGTTCCCGGCGATGACAGATATCCAAGAATAGCGCTTTCTGCCACTATACGCGGTGACGCCAGATATATTTGTGCATCTTTATGTCCCATTCTTCCGGGGAAATTTCTGTTTGTTGATGAGACTGCAACATCATCACTGCTTAGCAGTCCTTGATGAGCGCCAAAGCAAGGGCCACAACCTGGATTAGTTATAACGGCACCTGCATCTCTGAATACTTTAGTAAGACCATTTTTTTCCATTTTTTCAACGATTTTTTTTGATCCCGGAAAAACAATCATATTGACATTTTTTGCAATTTTTCTACCTTCAATTACTTTTGCTGCTATCTCCATATCTGAATATCTGCCATTTGTACAGCTTCCAAGAACAGCCTGATTGATTCGAACACCTGAAACATCTACTATTGGTTTTACGTTGCCGGGTGAAGAAGGACATGCAACACAAGGTACAATAGTTTCTGCGCTGATTTCATGAATAGTCGAAACCTCTCCAATTTCTTCATCGCCTTGGTCTATATAGCCAATCATAACACCCATTTCTATCATCATGTTGGCTATTGTCATCTTTTCCTCATTGTTCATGGAAATGATAGTATCTCCTGAGAAAATTACCGCCTTATCAGTGAAGCCATTCGTTCCGAATTTACCGATCACATGTAGAATGACATCTTTTGCATAGACACCCGGATTCAAAGATCCATTAATGGCAATTACCTCTGTAACAGGAACCTCCAGATCTATACTCCCCAATGCCATTACAGCTGCCATTTCAGTTGATCCTACCGGTATTGCCACAACACCATAAGCACCTGCAGTACATGTATGAGAATCTGCTCCGACTATTATATCACCTTTTTTATATAATTTTTCTTCGCTTATAATCTGGTGAATGACGCCCTCACTTCTACCAAAATAGTGGACATCATACTGATCAGAAAAACTTTCCAATGCTTTGTGTTGAAGCCTTGAATTGACACTTGAGCATGGGATGTTATGGTCAGACACTAAAGCTATTTTGGTGCTGTCAAACACTTTAGAAACACCTATCTTTTCAAATTGCTCGATCGCCATTGGTGCTGTCACATCATGGGCTATGGCCAAATCTACTGTAACACTTACTTCTTCACCAACTGAAACAACCTCTTTACCTGCATGCATGGCTATAATTCTTTCAATAATATTGATTTTACTCACCCCTTCTATTGTTCTACAACAACTATACCTAATTTTTTAGCAATCTCTATAGCTTCTTGCTTTGAAGGCAGCGCATCTCTCAACACAATTCTACCACCACCGCGATTCAATGTGTCCACCATTACCGTACTTTGTTCTGTCTCTATAGTGATTTTCTGTATACCATAATCCTGTCCCTTGATGACATCCACATTTATGCCCAAAGTGTTCATTCTGTCGATGGACTCCTTGTACATGATATAATCTGAGGTTGGCGCGCCAAATACAGATCCCATGATAATGCCTGGCATATTGATTCCTCGTCTCGCAAATAATTCCGGATACAATTCCACGGTTAATTTCTTGATTTTCCCTTTTCCTTCAGCCAGATAATGAGCAATTCTTGCAGCGTTGGTTGGAGACCCGACAGCCTGACTGCTCCCTCCGACCACTGCTTCGCCAAGTGTCTTGGTTATAGGGCTTGCACCGGATGCAATTTTCTTGGCTTTTGCTTTTGCTTTTAGTAGTGTTTGTTCCATTTCTGCTTTCTCAGCAGCTTTTGTTTCTTCTGTAATTAGATTCTCGACTTCTTCCTTGGTCTTAAAAAACGGCTTCATATATTCACCGACAACCGGTACAATTTCTCTGGCAGATACAGGATGTACTTCTGCTGCCATTACCAGCATCACATCAATCGGTACATTAACCTCAATGTTTGTGCTTAAAGCGAGACCAGCTGCCAGATTTCCAACAACTATGGCTCCTCCAATATGTGTAGCGCAAAGACCAGGAACCATAACTCTTGGTGTACATGGTACTGCAACAGTAGGTGAAATAGCCAATACCATGGCTTTTTCCATAGCCTTTGGAGATCCATTCCTGAGTGAAACAACTGCAGCAGCTACTGCCGTCGCCCCAGCACCAAATCCCTCCATGTTACAACCAGTGGTAGTCTTTCCAACTCTGAAATAAGATCCTATCTTCAGCATTAAAGCAGCAGTCTCCGCAATCGTCACTTCACTATAGCCAGTTTTTTGCATAGCTCTTACAAAGCCGGTATATGGACAAGAGTCTCCGGTACCGGCGCATGGATTCAAACCGATGACATGATTTCCGACTTGTGCTGCCAATGTGTAAATCAACGCCTGGTTTATAAAATCATCCTTAAACAATTCTACTGTGCCGTTAGCTGTCAAATCATTGCCTACTGTACCCATAATGGGGCTATAACCATCTTTCAATCCTATCTCGATTGCCTCCAGGTTGTGCGCCAGTTCTTTCATCACATCCTCTAGTACCTGTTCTTTTGTCAATCCAGTCATTATAACCGCATCTTCCAGAATAACATCTACCACTCTCAATCCAGTTTCTTCAGCTATGTATAAAACATCACCTATTGTTAATGGGGATTTCTCTACAATCAAATCATTTACATTCATGGCATACCCTCTTATCTTTATTTGTGTTCCTCATCTCTCACTTCTACATCAGCCCATTTTTCAAAAATTTTGACAACTGACGATATATCTTCTGTTCCCATGCCTTCAGCTTTAGCAATCTCAAACATCTGTTGAGATAAAGTACCGCAGAGCAAAGGATAATTCAGATCTTTTGCAGTATCAATGGCTAATTGAAGGTCTTTGTGCATCAAATTAACCATAAATCCTGGATTAAAGTTGCCTTTTGCGATGTATTTCTTATATTTAGCGTTCAAAGCATAAGAGCTGCCTGAACTCTTACTGATAATATCAAACATAACATCCGGATCCAGACCGGCTTTTTTACCAAGCACCAATGCCTCAGCAACAGCTACCATATTGGCTCCAAGCAATAGATTGTTAACTGCTTTTACAGTATCTCCTGCACCAACACCACCAACATGGGTTACCTCTTTTCCGATACAAGTAAGCACAGGAAGCACTTTATCCAATACTGCTTTATCCCCACCTGCCATTATAGTCAATGTGCCTTTCTCAGCACCTTCAGCTCCACCACTTACGGGAGCGTCCACCACATTAACCGATTTTTTTGCAGCAATTTCATTTATACGTCTTATGGATTTAGGGGTAATACTGCTAAGATCAACGTATATCGTACCTTCTTTTGCACCTTCAAGTATGCCGTTTTCTCCTAGGAAGACCTGTTCTACGATTGACGCATTAGGTAATGAAGTCATAATAACATCACTCTTTACTGCGACATCCGCAGGAGTAATGCCTGCTTTAGCACCTTTATTTACTAGTTCTTCAACATTTTCCTTGACCACATCATATATTGTCAATTCATATCCTGCTTTCAAAATATTTAAAGCCATGCTCTTTCCCATTACACCTAAACCAATAAATCCTATTTTCATTTTATACTCCTTAACAAATAGTTTTCGTTTACCATATACTATCTTTCATGCAATCATCATGCCAAAATTTTCAAGCATATCTGCTGTGATATGTTTTAATGCTATAAATCTGTTAACTGTTGATTTATCAATGTTTGTATCAATAACTTCTCAATATTTGAATGATACTATTATTTATTTAGACAGGAGTCATTTCATTAATGAAATGATATATTAAGAGATTTAGATTGATTAGCTTGTTATTATTCTATTATCCATTTCAATATTGAAACTTATATATTTCAATTATGCAATAATTATTATTCTTTAAAACTAGTTTTTCTTGAAAAATCAATAATAGCATTTTTTAAGGCTTTCTCCCCCAAAAGTGAGCAGTGCTCTTTTTCGGGAGGTAATCCTCCAAGAGCTTCAATAATATTTTTTTTTGTGATTGCATAAGCGGTCAATACATGTTTGTTTTTTGCAAGCACAGTTGTCATGCTACTTGAAGCTATTGCAGCGCCACAGCCATAAACTTCAAAACTGATATTTCTAATGAAAAAATTCTCAACTTTAATAGATATTATCAGATAATCTCCACATTTAGTATCTCCTGCCTCACCAACGCCATCGGCGTCTTCAAATTTTTCTATGTTTCTTGGGTTTTTAAAATGATCCATGACTATATCTGTGTACATAGGCTGTAGCTCCTTTATTTCTAGTTATTGTGAAGAATTAAGCAAGTATTGTGCCAATATCATTATATCCTTAAAAAAGCTTTTTCACAAAAGTATTGTAACCAATATCATTTTGCAAATCCCATCAACACTAAACCAGTATATCTAAGTTCGATTGAAGAATTTTTTACGTTGTGTTAAAATTATTTAAGTTATTTCTAAATCTATTTAAAGGTATAAAAGGTAATATAATGATTGATATGAATAATGAAAAAGAACTGCTAAGAATACTATTGGAATCATTGAATATTATCTCCAAGGTTACTTATGGATATGTTGCTGTAACCGATAACAATGGCATCCGAATTAAGACAGTCGATTATAGCGGACATGAACTCAAAGATTTGGTTGGAGTCAAATACGATTTAGCCTCGGAATGTTCAAAAGGCAATAGGCCTGTTTATGGTGTCTCCCAGTTGGAAGAAGGGGCTGAAGCATGGTGCATACCCCTTGGCAATTATGTGCTGTGCGCCAGCAACTATGAAAGAATCAAAACAAACAACACCCTTCACGACTCATTGTTGGAGGCTCTACCTTTGATTGCAAAGGTTGTTGGCGGAGAAGCAGTCATGTTTGATAAACATGGCAAGAGAACCAAGTCAGTGAGCTCTGATGGGAAAGAAAGCACTGAATATCTCGGAAAAATTTCAAAGGATGCTTTGAGAGCAATGGAAATCAAACGCCCCGTCATAGGGAATTCCAACTATGTTTTTGGTGCCAGTGCCGTTAGAATACCAATAACTAATGATTTTGGCATCGGCTTCAATAATGATGATTCCATCAGGAAAAGTCAAAGCCTATTGAACGAGATCAAAAAAAATCGCAATGTGAAATTCGACTTTGAGGATATAATAGGCGAATCCTATCAGGTCAAAAAAATTAAGGAAATTGCAAAACTAGCTTCAAAATCTAGTTCCAGTGTGCTGATTATAGGTGAGTCGGGTACAGGAAAAGAACTTTACGCCCAAGCAATTCACAATTCCAGTGAAAGAAGGGATAAACCCTTTATTGCAATAAATTGCGCTGCTATACCTTCTAATCTTTTGGAAAGCAGTTTCTTTGGCTACGAAAAAGGTTCATTCACAGGTGCTCTCAAAGAAGGCCAATCAGGCTTTTTCGAACAGGCAAACGGTGGAACTTTATTTCTCGATGAGATCAGTGAAATGAAATTCGATCTGCAAAGCAAGCTATTGAGAGTATTGCAAGAAAGGGAAGTGAAACGAATCGGCAGCGACAAATCAATACCCCTTGACATAAGAATTATATCCGCGACCAATAAGGATTTGAGTAAGCTCATCAGCGAAAACGAGTTTAGGCTGGACCTCTATTATAGACTAAATGTCATCGACATCAATCTGCCACCTCTCAGAATGATCAAAGAGGATATCCCTATTCTGACTAATTATTACATAAAAAAAATGAGCCGTTCATTCGGTAAGTTGATTGAAGGAATAGATGAAGAGGCAATAGATGTTCTTTCAAACTATACTTGGCCGGGTAATGTTCGGGAACTGGTCAATGTAATAGAGAAAGCATTTATAATCAATTCTGACAGCAATTTTATCACCAAAGAGCATTTACCCGAACGAATGAGGAATGAGTATAGAGATATTGGAGCAAATGATTTGACTAACAAGTCACTTAGTATGGCATTACAGGATTTCGAGAAAAAAATCATCGAAAAAACATTGCAAGATTGTAACAACTCGAGAATCAAAGCATCAGAGAAACTAGGCATAAGCACTACCACTCTGTGGAGAAGGATGAAAGAGTTAGAAATCAATTAGCGATTTTTGATACTTCGTTTATTTGATATTTTGTTACAAAACTGTCATATATTTCATTGTCAAAACGTTTACAAAGCTATTTTTAAGTGATATCATCGGGTATATTAACTAAACTGGTTCAAATACCAGAATTAAATCAAGTATCATTGGAGGTATTTTTTTATGAGTGAAAAGACTCTAAACACATTTGAAATTGTACAGCAACAGATAA
>CAKMKB010000156.1:0-3750 GCA_927435965.1 uncultured Clostridia bacterium | reverse complement strand
ATGTGTACTTGTAGAGCTAGGTGCTCACTAAACACCAATCGGGTAGGAGGTAGATAATTATTTTATCTACCGACCTCCCACAGCACCGTACGTACGGTTCCGTATACGGCGCTTCTCTAGTTTTCACATATTTTCAGATAGTAGCCAGTCTAGGATTCTTATCCATGACTGACTACTATCTGAAAATATGTGAAAACTAGAGAAGCGCCGTATACGGAACCGTACGTACGGTGCTGTGGGAGGTCGGTAGATAAAATAATTATCTACCTCCTACCCGATTAGGATTCAATAGTCGTATAGTTTTCCTTGGTGCAGAATATGCCTATGCTATTTAGGGCGTTTTCTTTGACGAGTATGGTTCGGTAATTTGGATAGAATTTTACCTTCTGTATATCTGCCCATTTAATACGTGCTGTATGCCTTGTCTGGCTGAGCAGGCCGGCACCCGCGGCACTTGGACTTCTGCTGAATACTGATAGAATAACAGTCAGAAAGCCAATCACTTTTGATTTCTTTCTGTAGCGATCCTGACTCCTGCAGGTAATGCCTTTCTCATCCATATCAAACGCTACTGAGTATTGACCGCCAAAAGCAACCATTAATAGCAAAATTCCCGAGGCAAAAAGCAATAGTATCAGTCCGATACCATAATAGGCATCCTTTGAACCACTTCTGAAGGCGTTGAATAGCAAGAAAAGTATAACCGCACCAAAGGGTATCCCGATAGCTATTAGCATCTGCTTAAGAATCAGTATATTTTTGAAAATCGGCACATTGATTTGCCAGGATGTTTTTTGAACAGTCGATTTGGTCAAGTTTCACCTCGGTAATATTATTTTAATAAAGGACAATGGCATCGAAAGCACACATCATCCTGGATGTCATGAAGAGTGGCACAGGCATTACAAAATATAATGGTGTCGTTAGTCTTATCATATTTTTCATAGGAGTTCAGACCGCCATGATGCCTGACCAAGTCTCCAATCTGATAGTAGTTGTAGACGGTATCGTCGTCAACTGAAGTCAGTTCATATATTTTACCTGAGTTATGCTCAGTGATGACAACTATGTATTCTATATAAAGCCTGTCTTTTCTTTTGTGACGGATCAGCTTGTTTGTGACTTTTCCATCCCAGGTTATGCTGCGTTTTATTCCGATAATCTTATACAGTCCGATAGCTATGAACATACCACCTATGACCAAACCGATGTAAAGCGCCTCAGGGTTGTCCATCTCATCGCTTAGATGGCCGTAAATAGCAAAAGATACAATCACTATAACGGCGAGTATCATGGAAAAAATACCTGCCCACTGCTTATTGTGGCGAATATACTTTTTAAATGCGGGGTCATTGATTCTGTCTGAATAACCTATACCATTCATCTGATTATTCCACTGGATGAACTTCCACGCTTTCAGTGGATTTAGGTAAAAACAACAGAATTATAAATCCGAGGATAAAAAGCGGAATGATGCCTAGAATACTGTTTCTAGGGTCTCCTGTAATATCTGTCACGAAAGCCATGATGAATGGACCGAGTATCGCTGCAAATTTTCCGAATACATTGTAGAAACCGAAGAATTCATTGGAATTCTTTTTTGGAATTATCTTGGCATAGTAGGATCTGCTGAGAGCCTGGATGCCGCCTTGTGCTGACCCGATCATGGCTCCCAGTATAAAGATGTCATTGATATGGTCTATGCTATATGCGAATATACAGGCAATGATGTAGGTCAGTATTCCAACAAAAATCATACGCTTGGTGGTAAATCGCTCAGCAAGCCTTCCATAAATGATAGCGAAAGGGAATGCGATGATTTGTATGATCAATAGAATGCCTAGCAGTACAAACATATCAAAAGAGTCTGCACCCAGTACACTTTGGGAATAAGGAACAGCCATTTTAATGATGGTATCGACACCATCGATGTATAGAAAATAGGCTATCAAGAATATGAAAACAGGCTTATGGGCTCGAATATTCTTAAATGTTTTCCCAAGTCGGATAAAGCTGTTTTTGATGGGATTGGGCTCAGGCTCTATATAGTGTTTTTGCTTCACGTTTCTGATCATCGGGATGGTGAAAAGTCCCCACCAGAGAGCCGTGATGACAAATCCAAGCTGGAAGCCTAGGTATTCATCCATACCAATCACAAAAACAATCGCCAAGCTGATGCCAAAGGGAATGATACTGGCTATATAACCGTAAGCAAAGCCATTTGTGGAAACCCTGTCCATTCTTTCATCTGTTGTGGTATCAACCAGAAAAGAATCATAGAATATGTTGGCCCCTGAGAAACCGACTGCTGTAAGAATATAGAAAAATATCAGTAGCTGCCACATACCGATCGGAACAATGGCCAATGCTGCTGTAAAGAAGACACCGAGGAGGAAGAAGAATAAAAAAAATCGCCTCTTCTTATCTTTGTAGTCTGCGATGGTTCCTAAAATCGGGCTGAGAATTGCCACCAGGATACTCGCTAAAGAGTTGAAATAGCCAAGATCCATGCTGTCTCCTGTTCTGAACATACCAAAATAAATAGGAAGCAGTGCTGTTGTGATAGCCATAGAATAGGCAGAATTACCACAATCGTATAATATCCAACTAATCTCCTGTTTGGTAAATTTACTCATAAATCCCCCTTCACTAATTTATTATTATTCCATTGATATTATTATACTATAAAAAATGAAAGGCGGTACAATAATTTCAACCCGATTAAATGAGTTCACCGATGAATTAATATACAATTAACCTAGAATTAACATAGTGTTGTCAAATTGTGGATAACTTTGTGGATAATGTGCACAACTTAGTATTTTCAGTTTGTTACAACAAATTCGACAGGTAGTATCAAAAGGTAATCGAACATATGAAACTACTGGAAAATAGCCATTTTGAACTTGTATAAAATATATGGTGAATGGATAAATATTATAATTGTTAACTGTATTATATCAAAAAAAATCCGGCCAAAGCCGGATTTTGTTTCATATTGTATTCATTTTATATTTATAATGCTACTCGAAAGTTTGTTGATGCTTTCAGTCAGCATTGAGAGTTTCGATTCCACTCTGACCAACAGGTACGTGGCAACAGCGATTGGGAAACCCACATTTGCTATCTGTTCATAAATACTTTCCAATTGAAAGCCTCCTTTCTCCGATGACTAACAGTGCTAAGACTCCCACTTCTATCCGATGACTAACAGTCCTAGACTCCCACTTCTATAAGTGGGAGATAAGCACTGTAGAGTCCCTGGATAACGCTTTCTAAGGTTCAGATGGCGTTTGAAACGCCAACTGAATCCAAGAACCCTGTTAATTTTTCAGGCATCTTGAGGGGGGGTGACAGAATTGTTTATGGAGTTTATCATACTCGGGGGTTTTCTAATAATCATTGCAGTTTTTCTGGAAAAATATCTGATTAAAAAGTATGACATCGAAAAGAACAAGGGTTTGATTGTCAAATATGCCAACAAGTACCACATGTGGGGAGAGTACATACTGCTGGCGACTGGTATTATATTGATTGTCTTTCTGACCAGCAGAGGTAACAGGAGAAGTGACAGCTTGCTAGTATTGATAATTACTGTACATCTATTTCGGTTGATTATGCAGTGGTATTATGAAAGAGAGAAAAAAGGCTATATACTGACTGCTATGAGCATCGCTATATTTACGGTAATTCTAATAGGTGCTAACATAATTTTGTTTTAGTGAGATATTTGAGAATCAAAAAGGCACA
>CAKMKB010000155.1:0-4050 GCA_927435965.1 uncultured Clostridia bacterium | reverse complement strand
TACTCTTTGATTTCTTCTGTTACAATAGACTTCATGAAAGGGGTTTCCTCCGTTATGTTTGTTTTTGTCGTGATTAACATTATAACAGAGTCCCTTTCATTTTTTATTCTTTTTTGTCACATATGTATTGTACACTTACAGGATTGATGCCAAAATTATTTATTTTATAATGCAATGTCTGTCGCGGTATACCTAACAGCTTAGCTGTCTGAGTGATTGAATAGGCCTTTTCGGCCAAAGCCTTTTCTATCACTTCTTTTTCAAAGGCATTAGTTATTTCTTTTAGAGGTTTACCGGTTAGTTTTAGGCACTCATCTGAAAACATATTGCCATCGTTTCTGATCAGATTCATATCGCCCAGAGCAGGCAAATCTTCACATCCGATTTCAAAATCTTCTGCCATCAACATGCCATGTTCTATAGCATGTTCCAATTCTCTCACATTCCCAGGCCAGCTATGTCTCAATAATGATTCCGTTGCGTTTTTATTGATACCTGTAATATTCTTGTTGAATTTTTTGTTGAATTTTTTGATAAAATAATCAGCCAATACCATTATATCTTCTCGTCTATCTCTTAATGGCTTTATATCTATATTCAATACATTGAGTCTATAAAACAAGTCTTCTCTTAATTTTCCAGCTTTCACCGCTTCTAATGGTTTTACATTTATTGCTGCTACAACTCTAACGTCCACCCTTCTGGTGAATTTATCACCTATACGTCTGATATGTCCATCCTGAATGACTCTCAACAGCTTTGCCTGAAGGAAGGTATCCATTGAATTGATTTCATCTAGAAATAATGTCCCCTTGTCAGCCAGTTCAAAGAGACCCGGTGAATCCTTAGAACCTGTAAAACTGCCTACGGAGGTTCCAAAAAGTATGCTTTCAAGCAGTGTAACCGGTATAGCAGCACAGTTTTGAGCGATAAATGGCGCTTCTTTTCTATCGCTTAGATTGTGAATGCTTTGAACAACCATTTCCTTTCCTGTTCCTGTTTCGCCGGATACGATAACCGGCGAGTTGCTTGCTGCAATTTTTCTGATTTTGGATTTTAGAACGACAATCGATTCACTTACTCCTATGATATCATCTAAATCATAAGTGGCTTCCTCTTTAATAATTTTAGTGCCTTTGCTATTTCTGATCTTATCTATTTTATCGTTAAACTCGCCATACTTGTTGAGGTCCTTAGAAATTTCGATAGCACCAATGACAGCTCCATTCTCAAAAATTGGATAAGTAGTTGATATAATCGTAACTTTTTTTAGATTGTAATTGTAGTAGTTTTGAATATGTCCAATGATAGGTTCTTTAGTATCCATGACACGCAAAAGTGTGCTGCTTTCTCTGGTAAGCTTAGGAAAAATATCCAAAATATATTTCCCAATGGCATTTTCGAAATTTACGCCGGCTTGATTATCAGCAGACTCATTGTAAAAAACAACCTCTCCCGTCTGGTTGACAATAAATATGCCATCATCGATGTTTTCCGTTACAATTTTTAATATTTTTTTGTAATCCATAGATTCCCTCATGTTTTTGATTTACTCATAATTATAACACAAAGAAATTATCAATTGAAATTTTGTTCTGTTCTGTTAATAATTTCATCTTGGAGTGCTTTCTCAAGATTATTAAAATGATCACTATACCCGGCTACCCTTACAATAAGATTCGAAAAATCCTCCGGTTTCATCTGGGCTTTTATCAATGTCTCTTTGTCAAATACGTTGAACTGGATATGATGTCCTTCCATCTTGAAGTAGGCTCTTATGAACGCGGCCATATTTTCAAGACCTTTGTCAGAATCAAGTGCTGATGGTGAAAACCTCTGATTTAGAAGGGTTCCGCCCGTCTTCTTGTGGTCCATCTTTGATGCTGACTTGATGACTGCTGTCGGTCCTTTTATATCCGCCCCTTTCTCTGGGGATATGCCATCTGGTAGCGGTTCATAAGCATGTCTTCCATTAACCGTTGCCCTGGTTACTGACCCAAAATAAATGTGGCAGGTGGTTGGCAACATGTCAATCCTATAAGTACCGCCGTAAGCTGTTGGACGATCAGTGACTAATTGGTAGAAAATGTTGAATACCTCTTTCATTAAGCCATCGGCGTAATCATCATCATTTCCATATTTTGGCGTATCTTTAGAAACAATTTTATGTATCAGTCCGTACCCCTCAAAATTATTGTCTGCTGCTTCAAGTAATTCCGATAATGTGAACCTGCTTTTGTCAAACACATTGTATTTGATCGCTGAAAGGCTATCAGCCACATTGCCGATCCCCACACCCTGAATGTATCTTGTGTTGTATCTGGCGCCACCTCTGTTGTAATCCCTTCCATTTTTGATACAATCTTCCATGATGACCGACAGGAAGGTTGCAGGCATGTTTTCTCCAAAAAGTCTTTCAATGATGTTATTGCCTTTGATTTTGATGTCGATAAAATGCTTCATTTGCTTTCTATAAGCATCCAGCACCTCTTCGAAGCTAGTAAATTCTTTGCCTTGCATCAACTGAAGACCCAACTGCACTCCAGTTTCCTTATCAAAACCATCATTTAATGTCAATTCCAAGACTTTTGGCAGGTTGAAATAACCTGTCAATATATAGGCTTCTCTTCCATGGGCTCCTGTTTCAACACAACCACTTGATCCGCCATACATTGCATCTTCGGGAGTTTTCCCAGCTATGATCAGTTCATCTATTAGTTCTTCTGTATTATAAAATGCTGGTTGTCCCCATCCCTTTCTCGATATTTTGATAGCTTCTTTCAAAAACTCTTTTGGCGTCTTTTTGCTTATCTGGACATTTGAGCTTGGCTGCAAAAGCTTCATCTCGTCCATGACATCCAGGATTAAGTAAGATACTTCATTAACGCCATCTTCCCCTGTATAAGGGTTGATACCACCGGTATTGATATTGACAAAATCAGTATAAGTAGCACTCTCTTTAAGTGTGATACCCACTTTAGGTGGTGCCGGTTGATTGTTGAACTTAACCCACAAGCATTCAAGGATTTCTTTTGCTTGTTCCTTTGTCAACGTTCCTTCTTCTATTTCTTTTTTATAGAACGGATACAGGTATTGGTCCAATCTTCCTGGTGAAAAAGCATCCCAAGTATTCAATTCTGTTGTTACGCCTATGTGGACAAACCAATACATTTGTACTGCTTGTGCAAAAGTGGTTGGCTTATTCGCCGGTACAACTTCACAGTTTGAAGTAATCCACATCAGTTCTTTTTTTCGCTTGCTATCTGTTTCTTTTTCCGCTAAACCTCTAGCCATGTCAGCGTATCTTTGTCCATAAATCATGATAGCATCGCATGAAATAAGCATCGCTTCCAATTGTTGCTTTTTGTCTAAAGCCTCTTCATCATTAAAAAAATCAAGGTTGTTGATGGACTCTTCTATGTCTTTCTTGAAATCCAGGAAGCCTTTTTTGTAAATTTTATCATCCGCAACTGTATGTCCCGGTGCTCTTTGTTCCATGAACTCTGTAAATATCCCCGCTTCATAACATTTCTTCCACTCCTGAGACATGTTGCTCAATATTTTGTGTCTCATGGATTTGTTATGCCAATAGGGAATAATTATCTCTTCATGTTCTTTTTTGCTCTCATGACTGACTTTGAAAGAAATATATTTTCTTTTATCCATGACTTCAAGATCTTCAGGAGTATGACAACATAACTCGGGAAAAGTCGGTGCAGTTTGTGGTTCATTTCCTTTTTCCCCCACTATCAGTTCATCTTCACCAATATACAATGTCCTTTTCTCAAGATAGTTTTTAAAGCTAAGTGCCCTCAGCACCGGTATTGAAACTTCTCCGCTATGGGCTTTATATGTTTCAGTCATCAACAATGACCTTTCTGTACTCAGTTTTGGCTGTGTGTTCACACTTTTTTCTCTTAATCGCTTTGTTCTTTCTGTAGAGCCTCTCATTATTTAACCTCCTTATAAATTATCGTAGTGTCAACTAAGACACTCGTTTTTTATTTTAAATCCTTTTATTTTCAAGGGTTTCACTCTTTTTTTAACAAA
>CAKMKB010000154.1:0-9494 GCA_927435965.1 uncultured Clostridia bacterium | reverse complement strand
CCCCACGTTGCCCAAAAGATGGCTACGTGGGGTTATCTATATTTATTGTCTGTTAAATTCTTCTTGTAACTCTAACCGAAGAATCCCTGACACTAAAAGCATTAGAGGAAGAGGTTTGGTTCTGGTGAAGGGATTGACTGATACCTTTGAAGTAATTGGCAACTCGGTTAGAGTTACAAGAAGAATTTAACAGACAATAAATATAGATAACCCCACGTTGCCCAAAAGATGGCTACGTGGGGTTATCTTCGAATTTACTTGTTTACTTAGCAATTCAACAGTATTATAATGTAGTAGTGTTTCGGCCAATCATAAATTGAAAAGAAAAAAACAGGAGTTAAGATGAGAGATAACAAATATGAAGAGGGATTGCTCAACGGTAACTTTAATGATATCGAAGTGATTCACACTCTTTTGGAAAAAGATATAGAAAAAGTCTATGAGGTCATAAGGATTATTGACGGTAAACCTTTGTTTTTAGAGGATCACATAGCAAGAATGAACAATAGCATCAAACTGGTTGATATTGATTTTTCTGTTTCATTGCGAGATATTCGGGAACAAATCTATATGTTGCTGGATAAATTCAAGGAAAAAAACATTAATGTTAAGATAACCTTTTTTAAAAACAGTGTTGAAAACCTAATTATTTATCTTATGAAATCTCAGTATCCTACTGTTGAGAAAATCCAAAAAGGCTATAATACGATACTGATTTATGAGGAAAGAGAAAATCCTAATGCCAAGATATTGAACAATGAGTTCAGAGGCCTCATCAATGAAATATTGACAGGAGAAGACGCAGATGAATGTATTTACGTTTCAGAGAAAGGAGAGGTGCTTGAAGGAAGCAGATCAAACCTTTTCTTTGTAAAGGGAAATACAATCGTAACAGCATCAGATAATGGTGTGCTTCTTGGGACAACAAGAAATAAGATAGTAGAGATTTGCCAAGAGAAAAGAATAGGTATCCAGAAAAGAGTTATACGAATTGAAGAGTTGGCGTTTTTTGATGCTGCATTCATAACAGGAACATCAATAGATGTGATGCCGGTTAATGCTATTGGAACAGTCAAATACAAATCAACATCCAACCGATTGGTTGAGAGAATAAGAAAAGAGTATGAAAAAGAGAAGCACAAATACCTGTCAAACATAATAAAGATCAATAAATAGAACAAAACGACCCGGGTAGGTCGTTTTGTTCTAAGCATAAATGCTTAAAAGGGGTATTGGGAATATATTTTGGCTATCGGGGGGATAACCATTCTCATTATAGCACAGCCATTAAATGTTGGCAATAAAAAACGTAAGAATTAACATTTAAAAATGATTAATCAGGTGGAGAAAATCATGATTTATCTCGATAACGCTGCAACATCAAGGATTCATCCAGATGCTCTTAATAAGATGAATGAAGTATACAATGATTTTTATGGCAATCCCTCTTCTTTACATAGCTTCGGATATGAATGCGAAAAGTTATTAAAAAGTTCAAGGGAAAGGATAGCTAGCTTCATTAATGCTTCAAATAACGAGATATTTTTTACATCAGGTGGAACTGAAAGCAATAATTTAGCTATTCTAGGCCACTTGGCTTCATGTCGTCCCAAAAGTCAAGTTCTCACGACACACATAGAGCATCCATCTGTTTTGGAAACACTCAACCACCTACCACAAAAAGACATCCAAGTGGTATTTATCAAAACTGATGAGTATGGTAATGTAGATATTGAAGATATTGAGAAGAAAGCGAATGACAAAACAGCTCTAGCTATCTTTACACACGTTAACAGTGAACTTGGAAGTATCCAGAATCTAAAAAAGATTTCAGAAGCTATCAGACTCAAAAATAGAAGTGCCAGAATCCATATTGACTGTGCTCAGTCGTTAGGTAAGATACTAATAGATGCAAAGGAAATAAATGTTGACACCATGACATTATCTGGTCATAAGATTCATGGTCCAAGAGGAGTTGGTGGGCTGTATATCAATAAAAACTCAAAAATTGAGCCTGTTTACTGGGGCGGGAATCAGGAGATGGGTATGAGACCGGGAACTGAAGACCTACCATCTATTGTTAGTTTTGCTACAGCAATTGATATCAGAAAGAGCGTGATGATGCAGGAATTTGATCGTATTAGCCATCTGAAGTACATGATGGAAGAAATGTTGTGCAATGGAATTGATGACATACGATTAAACAGCGGAAAAGAATCCTCACCCTATATACTCAATATATCTATCAGAGACATCAGAGGTGAGATCTTGGTTCATTTTCTCGAGAGAGATAACATATATATATCTACGGGATCAGCCTGTTCCTCAAAAAGTTCATCAAAAAATAATGTTATTAATTATATATTAAATGATGAGAGTTTGGTTGAAGGCACAATAAGAATCAGTTTTGGGATGTTTAATAGTGAGGATGAGATAATCCAAACATCAGAAAAAATCATAGCTTACACTCAAGAAATCAGAAAAACAACAAGAGGTAGATAATATGTACAATTCAATCAACATAAGTTTAGGTGAAATGGTTCTAAAAGGAAAGAACAGAGGAGTATTTGAGCAGAAGCTTAACAATCAGATGTCAAAAGTGATCAAAGAGAAGGGATTACATTTTTATAGAGACAGGGGAAAGGTTTTTATTGACACAGGCGTTTATATGAAGGATGTAATTGACGATATCAGCAACATATTTGGTATTGTCAACATATCGCCATCAATTAAGGTTGAGGCAACTATAGAAGCCATTGAAACAAAGCTTGTTGAATATGTCGCGTATCTGATTGATAATAAAAACATCAAGACATTTAAAATATCCTGCAAGCGTGCAGATAAGAAATTTCCTATTGATTCGATGGCACTTAATAAACAACTTGGAGGCGTCGTATTAGACAACTTCAACGAGTTGACCGTGGACGTCCATAATCCGGATGTAATCATTTATTTTGATATCAGAACATACTGCTATATTTTCACTGAGAGAATAAAAGGTGCAGGAGGGTTGCCTGTCGGCTCTAACGGAGAAGGTCTTGTCTTGATATCTGGTGGTATTGACAGCCCTGTTGCAGCTTATATGATGGCTAAAAGGGGTGTCAAGATAAGGTGCGTGACCTTTCATGCCTATCCATTCACCAGCTTGAGAGCCAATGAGAAAGTTGAGGCACTGGTAGATAGACTATCTATTTTTTGCGGAAGCATAGATCTGTACTCAATCAATTTGCTTGAAATCTATAAAGAGATAAAACAAAAATGCCCTGATGATGAATCAACCATCATAGCTAGAAGATTCATGATGCGGATAGCAGAGAGAATCGCAGGATGGAAGGGCATGGAAATGCTAGTGACTGGAGAGAGTCTGGGTCAGGTTGCAAGCCAGACATCAAAGTCTTTAGGTGTAGTGGATGCGTCAGTGGACGCTCTTGTTTTAAGACCACTGATTGGAATGGACAAGACTGACATCATTGATATCGCTCAAAAAATCGGGACTTTCGATATTTCTATTCTGCCTTTTGATGACTGCTGCTCAGTTTTTTCGCCAGCTCACCCTCAGACAAGACCTAGATTAGAAAAAATCGAAGCATCAGAGAGCAAACTTGATATTGAGGCATTGATTGAAGAAGCTTTGAAAAACAAAGAGTTTAAAAAGATTCTTTAAAGACAGATGATTATCTGACACTATCAATACCTTTATTGGCTAGTTCATCTGCTTTTTCATTCAAAGCGATGCCGGAATGGCCTTTTACCTTAATAATCTTTATATTTTCAAAAGATTCAATCAGAGCAATTAATTCTTCCCACAATTCCTTGTTCTTGACTGGGTCTTTTTTTGAGTTTTTCCAGTTGTTTAACTTCCATTTTTCATACCATTTGAGATTGATACAATTCACAATGTAAGCTGAATCGGAGTACACTTCTGTTTCAATCATTTTATTTTTTATAAGCTTCAGAGCTTCAATCATGGCTGTTAGCTCCATTATATTGTTAGTGGTATTGATTCTACCTCCAAACACTTCTTTCGTATGCTCCTTATAGGTAAGAACAGCACCATATCCGCCAATATTCTCAGTGCTCTGATTATTTGAACATGCACCATCTGTATAGATTATTATTTTATCGTTATCCATTATGGCCTCATTAGTATATTAATAATTTCAGAGTAGATTTTATCCGGATTCTTTTTCCATTTGGCAACGATATCTTTTGCCAATTTTTCTGTAGGGACATTAAGTGAAAAGTTAAAAATGGTGACGGATTCCTCGATGGCCTGCAGGATTACTGTGAAATCCTTATCTTTTCGTTGATAATAATGAGCGAAAAGGTCTTTATTTCTTTTTACTTCCTTTTGAAGCGTTTTTAGCATCTCTGCAATTTCAATCTTAAAGCCTTTTGGGATACGATCACTGAACATTTCTATGGCTTCTTGACCTGTTTCGGTTATGGTATAAGACTCCTTGCCCTCAGTTTGACCTGAAAGCACGAATCCATCCTTTTGTAGCTCTAAAACGACTTCTTGCAAAGTAAAATAATCCATATAGTTGTTTTCCAATATGAATTTGGTTAGATCCATGTTGGTAATCGGAAGATTCAGAGTGTTAATGATAAACAAAACCTTTAATTTGATCTGGGCTAATTTGTTTCCGCTTTCTAGCAAAATATCACCACCTGAAAAGTATTATAACATCATTTATAAACCTTTTCTATGATAAAATAATTGTAAGTATGGATAATCAGACCATCATATGTTATATTTATCTGATATAATATAATGGACAAGCTAAGACAGAATGAACATAAGGAGATTAGATGGCTATGTTTAAATCAAGTATATTGGTGATAGCAATAGTGCTTTTGCTATCTGGCTGCAATTCTACAAACACCAATACAACACCAGAAAGCACATTAAATACAACTGTTATAGAGATAGAGACCACAACAGCAAATAATCCAACTGAGGAAACAACAGCAGATATGGATGGATTAGAAGACAAGGACAAGGTGGATCTGTCATTAATGCCAAATGAAGCTGGTCGAGTTATGGTACTGATGTACCACAGCATAGGTGAAACAGACAGCGCGTGGGAGATCACCGCAGATTCCTTTAGAGCAGATTTGGAATACATGTACCAAAATGGTTATAGGCCCATATCACTCTCGAAATATGTTAAGGGTCAGATAGACACAGCTGCAGGTTACACACCTATTATCTTGACATTTGATGATGCCAACCAGAATAATTTCAATCTGATTGAAGAAAATGGAAACCTTGTGCTAGATCCGGATTCCGCACTCGGGATAATGGAGGAGTTCAATGAAAAATATGACGATTTCAATATCACAGCTTCCTTTTATATTTATGGTACAAATGCTTTCAGACAGCAACAATACGTTGAATACAAACTGAAGTATCTAGTGGAAAATGGGTATGATATCGGCAATCACACATACGGTCATGCAAGACTAATTGAGTCGGACACATCTGAAGAGGTCCAGTATGAGATTGGTATGTTGGTCTCATATTTAAATGGCATTTTACCGGACTACGACATGAATACTTTTGTCATACCTTATGGGCAGAGACCTGCAGGAGATTTGAACAATTATTTGGTAAGCGGAGAATACAAAGATATTTCTTATAATCATATTGCAGTTTTGGAGGTAGGTTCACATCCTTCATACTCAGTGTTTGACGCTCGGTTTGATTATACTTCCATTCCAAGAATCAGAGCCAGCAACACAGAAGAATTTCAAGAATCAGCAGACTGGTTTGAATATTTTGAAAAAAACCCGCATTTAAGATTTGTCAGTGACGGCTTTGAGGATGTGGTGACGGTAACCGAGGATATGCTTGAATTGATAGATACCGATGGCTTGGGAGATAAAGTGTTATTGGTGTACTAAAAGGAGGCAGACATGGATTTAAGAATGATTCTAATTGTGATTTTTTTCATCATTATGGTCAGCATACAATTCACACTAAACAAAATTTTGATTGAGTTAAAGGATTTAAAGAAAATCTTAAAAACCAACAGACCATATTTCAAGGAGTAACCATGAGTTATTTGGAGTTTGCAGAAATATATGATAGCTTGATGACAGATATTCCATATGATAATTGGGTGGATTTCATCAAGAGAAAAATAGGTGCAAGAAAAGACATACTTGAAATAGCTTGTGGAACAGGCAATATAACCCGATTATTGGCAGACGATAATTATAAGATTACAGCATTCGACTTATCAGAAGAAATGCTGGTAAAAGCTTATGAAAAACTACGACGATATAGCAATGTGTCAATTTTCAATATGAACATGCTTGATTTTAGAATCGATAAATACTTCGATGCCGCTATATGTTGCTGTGATGGCATCAACTATCTCCTGAATGAGGAAGAGGTCGAGGGGTTTTTTAGTCGTGTTTATGAACACCTTTCAACCGACAGCGTTTTTCTTTTTGACTATAGCACCATACACAAGCTACAAAATCAACTGGGCAGAAATACAATTGTTACAGAAGAGGATGATATCTTTATGGTTTGGGAGAATCTCTATGATGAGGAAGACCATACCTGCGAGATGACTCTCAATTTTTTTGTATGCGACAGTAATGGATTATACAGAAGAATAGAGGAATATCAAAAGCAAAAATCATATGAATGCCAAATTATCTGTTTGATGCTAAAACAAGTTGGATTTTCTTCCATTGAGGTCTTCGATGGATACCATGAGGAATCCTGCCACTTGACGTCAGACAGAGCCGTATTCGTGTGTAAAAAGGAGAATTGAGTGAGATATATAATAAGAGGAATTGATAAGAATATTACCTTCAGGTTCTTTGCCGTAGATACAAAAGAAGTCGTGGAGCAGGCGAGAATTTATCATAACACAACTCCAGTTGCGTCCGCAGCTCTAGGCAGGGTATTGACAGCATCTTTAATGATGGGTTATGCATTAAAGAATAAAGAGGATAAGCTGACGGTTAAAATAAATGGAGGAGGTCCTCTGGGCACTATTCTGGTCACTGCTGACAGTATGGGTCATGTAAAGGGCTATGTTGATAATCCACAGGTAGATCTGGATACGACAGATTCTGGAAAGTTAAATGTTGGCGAGGCAGTTGGAAAAGAAGGTTACATCCAAGTCACAAAAGATATGGGCCTTAAAGAGCCTTACTCAGGCAGTTCTATGTTGGTTTCAGGCGAAATAGGTGAGGATGTGGCTGCTTATTTTTTCAACTCAGAGCAACAACCAACGGTAGTCGGGTTGGGCGTACTAGTTGATACGGACCACACCATTAAAAGCGCAGGTGGTTTTATGCTTCAGATGATGCCTGGATTGAAAGAAGAAGAGATAACAGCTGTGGAAGCTTCCATAGCGAAGATTAAGAATGTGTCTTCGTTTTTCGAGAAAGATCAGGATATTGATAAGATTATGGAAGCCTTATTACCCGATTTTGAATTGAATATCACTGAAAAAGCTCAAGTTAGCTACAGATGTGACTGTTCTCTTGAAAGAATGACAGAAGTCCTCATATCACTGGGTGAGAAAGAAATCGAAGATATTATTGAAGAAGACAAGAAAGCAGAGATTCACTGCCACTTTTGCAATAAAAGATATCATTTCGATGAAAATGATTTGAAGAAAATCCTTAATACGATTACCATGGATGGTCATTTGAATGGCAATCAGGATATGCTATAATAGTTGAATGGACAAAAATAATAAGATCGCTATAGTTGATTATCGTATGGATGAGAAAATTATCAAACAACTGAATCATTATTGCTCTAAGATTATCAAGACACGTCCACATCCAAATCTGATGGAACCTGTCAATGGTCATCCTGACATGGTGATGATGCAATATGATAATCGGACATTGGTTGTCTGTCCTGAAGAATATGAGTACTATCTTGGAAAGTTTGCTGGCAAAGGCATCAGGGTTATTAAAGGCACCAATCGACTAAATCGGGTTTATTCCTTGGACGTCCCATACAATGCAGTTCGAGTAGAGAATGCAATTATTCATAATGGAGCCTATACTGATGGAATGGTTGTCAAAAGAGCCACTATGGACAAGCTAGTACGCCTCGATGTCAAGCAGGGTTATACCAAGTGTTCTGTTATTAATATGCAGAACCATGGTATAATAACGGCCGACAAACAGATAGCGAAGATTGCAAAGGATTATGGCATTGACACGCTTCTGGTCAGTGCAGGCAATATCGGACTAAATGGTTTTGATTACGGCTTTATAGGTGGCGCATCAGGTTATCACAATGAACGACTGTTTCTTACCGGAACACTTGATCATCACCCGGATTGTAACAGCATTAAAGATTTTATTAGATCTAAAGGATTACAAGTGGTCTATCTATCAAATAATCCAATATATGATTACGGAACACTAATCATTCTAAACGGGAGGGAAAATGAAGAAAGTATTTATTAACAGTTTGTCAGAAGGTGACAAAGTTGAAGATTTTTTTATGATAAAAAGCACAGACACAAAAACAGATAAGAATGGCAATTATTATCTGGATATGGTTGTGGGTGACAATACTGGTGAAATGATCTGCAGAAAATTCAGAGCAACTTCTGAAGAGATTGAGAAAATTGGTGTGGGTGACATTTTTAGGATAAAAGGCATTGTTAAGGAATACAACAGTAATAAAAACCTGAATGCAACAGCCATAGAGAGTGTTATGGATTCTGATGAGGTTAATATTTTTGATTACGTATCAGCCGCACCTGTGAATCCCGAAGAAATGCTTGAAATGATTAAAGGGTATATAAAGAAGATTAACAATAAAGAAATCAAGAATATAATTATTGAAATATATAAGCTGCATAAGGAGAAGCTGATGTATTATCCTGCGGCAAAGTCTAACCATCATTCAATTAAGAGTGGGCTTTTGTATCATATGCTGAGAATGCTCAAATCAGCAGAGGCATTGGGTACTGTCTATCAGAATGTCAATATGGACCTTTTGTACGCTGGGATATTGCTGCATGATATTTGTAAAATAGAGGAGATGGAATCCAATAATTTTGGAATAGTATCGGACTACACCATGGAAGGCAAGCTTTTGGGACATATTATAATGGGAATCAAGCTGATTGAAAAAACAGCTGATAAAATGGGTATAGACCCAGAGATTTCTATTATGCTTGAACATATGCTATTGTCACATCACTATTATGCGGATTTTGGCAGCCCCAAAAAACCTATGTTTCTAGAAGCTGAATTATTACACTATATTGATATGATTGATGCTCGTGTCTATGACTTCGAAAATGCGTCTGAGAACGTAAAACCAGGAGAATTTTCAGATAAGATATGGGTATTGGATAATAGAAATGTATATAATTCGATATTTGATAAAAATTCCCGACCAATTAGTAATGGAATTGAAAAAAAGCAGGAACAACTAAAGCTGGAATAGGGGGTAAAAATGAGCTTTGAACTGATTACGGGGGGGGCATAAT
>CAKMKB010000153.1:0-2408 GCA_927435965.1 uncultured Clostridia bacterium | reverse complement strand
TGGTTAAAACCTATGCTCATGATTTATACTTTGAATCTGCAGGTGTTATTTTGACTTTGATCACCTTGGGTAAATTTCTTGAAGCCAAGGCAAAGGGCAGCACCTCTGAGGCCATCAAAAAGCTGATGGATTTGAGTCCTAAGACAGCCCTAGTCGAGAGAAATGGCATAGAGGGCGAAGTACCTGTGGAAGAACTGATTAAGGGAGACCTCATTATCGTCAAGCCTGGAAAACGGATACCTGCAGATGGTATCGTCACTGAGGGCTACACATCAATGGATGAATCTATGATCACCGGCGAGAGCATCCCCGTTGAGAAAAAACCTGGGAGCAAGGTGACCTCCGGTAGTATCAACAAAACAGGCTTCATCAAATTCACGGCTGAAAAGGTTGGAGAAGAAACCACACTTTCACAAATTATCAAGCTTGTGGAGGAGGCACAGTCTACCAAAGCACCTATAGCCAAAATGGCAGACAAGATCAGTGGTATATTTGTACCTGTAGTTCTGGTAATAGCATTGCTGTCTACTATCGTATGGATGCTGCTTGGTCACACCTTTGAGTTTGCATTATCTATTGGTATCGCAGTTTTGGTCATCTCCTGTCCTTGCGCTTTAGGACTTGCAACACCTACGGCAATTATGGTAGGTACTGGCAAAGGCGCTGAGAACGGCATTCTCATCAAGTCAGGAGAAGCCTTGGAGATAGGACATAAGATAGAGACAATTGTTTTAGATAAAACAGGTACGATCACCGTTGGAAAACCTGAGGTAAAAGACATTATAACCTTTGAAGGTATGGATGAACTGGAGTTGCTTAAGATTGCTGCATCTATGGAAAAAGGTTCCGAACATCCACTGGCTGAAGCGGTCATCAACAATGCTGAAGAAAAGGAGTTGACGCTATATCAACCTGAGGACTTTGATGCGATTCCTGGTAAAGGAATAAGGGCAAAAATTAATAACAACTCTTACAGTATCGGCAATGTAAAGCTGATGACAGAAATAGGCATCGACGTTTCTGAGCATCTTGAGCTTCATGAGAAACTCAGCAAGGAAGGAAAAACACTGCTGTATCTAGCAGATACCAAGCTACTCGGTATCATCTCAGCGGCTGATGTTGTAAAAACAACTAGCAAGGAAGCCATACATGCTTTCCAAAAGATGGGTATACAGGTTGTAATGCTGACGGGTGACAATCAATTGACGGGAGAAGCAATCGGCCTTCAGGTAGGTGTTGATACGGTCATAGCAGAGGTGATGCCTGCTGACAAGGAGCGTGAGGTTAGAAGACTACAGGAAGGCAATAAGGTGGTCGCTATGGTTGGAGACGGAATCAACGACGCACCAGCCTTAGCAAGAGCTGATATAGGCATCGCAATAGGTGCCGGAACAGATGTGGCTATAGAGTCCGCTGATGTGGTTATAGAGTCCGCTGATGTGGTACTGATGAGAAGTGATCTGTTGGATGTGGTTTCAGCGATACAACTCAGCAAGGCAACTATTCGAAATATCAAGCAGAACCTATTCTGGGCATTCTTCTATAACTCTGCAGGAATCCCATTGGCAGCAGGTGTGTTCTATTCAATACTGGGATGGAAGCTGAGTCCTATGTTCGCCGCAGCAGCTATGAGTCTTAGCTCCGTGTCAGTCGTCACCAATGCATTGAGATTAAAGGGTTTCAAACCCAAAAAATATGAGTAAAAATACCAATAAGAGGAGAAACGAAAATGAGAAAAGAAATATTTATTGAAGGCATGACATGCAATCATTGTAAGATGAGAGTGGAAAAGACACTTAAAGAAATCGATGGTATCAAATCAGCTGAGGTGGTACTGGCCGATCAGAAGGCTGTTGTTGAATTTGAAAAAGAAGTGGATGAGGCGCTTATCACAGAGCTTATCGATGATGTGGGTTACAAAGTTGTCCGTTTCCAATAGGAGGTTCTCCTATGCATGCAGATAAGAAAAAAGTTACACGTTTGTTAAAGACTGCTCAGGGCCAGATTGAAGGCATCATGAAGATGGTAGAGGGTGACCGCTATTGTGTGGATATATCCAACCAAGTGCTGGCAGCCCAGTCGCTACTCAAGAAAGCAAATCACGAAATTCTGAAGGCTCATATCGATGGATGTATCAAGACTGCTTTTTCAAATGAAGAACAGGGCGAACAGAAGATTGATGAGGTCATGAAGATTCTTGATAAGTACTATAATATGTGATCAACAGGGTTCTTCAAAAATACTAAAGGCACATGAAATTAATTTCTTGTGCCTTTTTGATTCTCAAATATCTCACTAAAACAAAATTATGTTAGCACCTATTAGAATTACCGTAAATATAGCGATGCTCATAGCAGTCAGTATATAGCCTTTTTTCTCTCTTTCATAATACCACTGCATAATCAACC
>CAKMKB010000152.1:0-8438 GCA_927435965.1 uncultured Clostridia bacterium | reverse complement strand
CTAAGAGCAATCGCAACTTATAATTCTGAAGCTTCCAGATGGAAAGCTCTAAATGCCAGAGTGAAACTTCAAGAGAGATTGGAGGCCCGCAGAATTATAGCACCATTTGTCGACATCAAACAACCGGATATCCATTTTGATACAAAGAATGAAATCGGAGAGAATATTGCTTCCTCAATAATATGGCTTGCTCTTTCATAATCCAAAATATTTAAGTGAATTGTATTATCAATATATGAATGTAGAAGAAGATTTTGTTAAGGACTTGTTTTTTTTCTACAGAGACGCAACTTGGAAGAGTTTTTGTGCAGGAGCCAGTTTTAACTAACAATAACACAATTTATATTTTGGACTATGAAAAAGCAAGCCATATTATTGAAGAAGCAACTCATATCGGCCTTGGAACTTGTTATTGTAGACATAAGATGTTACACGTAGATCGTTCATGTGAAATAAAGGCTCCGTTGGATGTCTGTCTCACCTTTGGAAATGTCGCACGCTCTCTTGCTGAAAATGGGCAACATGCAAGGTTAATAGATACAAAAGAGGCGATGGATGTTTTAGAGCGTTCTTATGCAGCTAGGCTGGTACAAATGGGGGAAAATGTTCGCGAAGACCCAGCATTTATCTGCAATTGTTGTGGATGTTGTTGTGAGGCTTTACAGGCAGCAAGAAAATTCAGTCCAATGCAACCTGTGGCTACTACAAACTACATGCCTAAAATTTTGAAAGAATGCATCGGATGTGGTAAATGTGAAAAGGTATGTCCGGTATTGGCAATTTCTATGAAAAAGAACAACGAGGGTGAGATAGCGGAGGTAGACAACGAGATATGTCTTGGTTGTGGTGTATGTGTTCGAAGTTGTCCTAAAAATGCTATTGAATTAGTGCGAAGAGAGGTTAAAGTCATTACGCCAGTTAATAGTACCCATAGATTTGTACTACAGGCAATCGAAAAAGGAACACTTCAAAATCTAGTGTTTGATAACCAAGCATTTGCGAATCATCGTGCTATGGCGGCAGTACTTGGCGTTATTGTTAAATTACCCCCTTTAAAGCAGATGATGGCGAGTAAACAGTTCAAATCGATATATTTGGATAAATTGTTGTCTAAGAAAAGGTGAAGAGACTCAATAACCTTCTGATATTCAAAAAAATGTTGACATGGATAATATTTAACGTTAAAATAAATCAAACGTTAAATATTATCCAAAGCTAGGGTATATTTTCAGGAGGAGATTGTATATGAATGAATTAAGTAATCCAATTATCGTTGATTTTCCTTTAAGAGGAGAATGGGTTGTTCCGAATACACCTGCAAAGGTTATTCCAAGTCATGGCACAGATGAGTTTGGACAACGGTATGCGTATGATTTTGTAATGATAGATTGGAATCGTAAAGGTAGCCCTTTTTATCATGGAAGCAATATTCGATATTATGGGATGGGAGTGAAGCTAGATGAGTGCTATGGTTGGGGACAAGAAATATATGCACCTTGTGGCGGTAAAGTTGTGACTGCAAGAGATGGAGTAAGTGAGCGAAAAAGAGTTCATATGTTAAGAGATTTGGCAATCGTACTTAAAAATTCGCTTCTGTTCAGACCAGAAAAACACGACATAAATAATCTAGTAGGCAATCACATAATCATTAAGTGTGGAGATGAGACATATGCTTTATTAGCGCATTTGCAGAATGGCTCTATTGAAGTTGTTGAAGGGCAAGAAATTAAAAAGGGAGATTTCTTGGAACGGGTCGGTCATTCAGGGAATTCCACAGCCCCACATCTTCACTTTCAGTTGATGGATAACCCGGATTTATATAGTGCTAAGGGTATTCCGTGTGCTTTTAACCAATATAAGATATTCGAAAACGAAAATTGGAGTTTAGTAAAAAACGGCATCCCCTCTGACAAAGATAGAATCAGTTGCTAAAACGGATGGAGTATAGGAATCCTTATAGAAAAACGAGATGATAAAAAAGAGGTGACAAATATGAATGAAAACTCAGAAGTAGCTGTTGAACGTAGAATAGTTGTAGATAAAGGCGAGAGAATATTCATAGCATCGTCTGAAGAAGAGCTACAAGTATTATCTTCTCCACAACGCCAGCGTATATTCAAGATAATGCAATCTGAGGGTGTCCCCATGCATGGAAAAGAGATCGGAGATCATTTGGGTGTTAAGGCTGCGTCTGCACATTACCATTTAAAAAAACTAGAAAGAATTGGAGTAATTAAGCAGAGCCACACGCAGGTAGTTAACGGTATTACTGCTCGTTACTATGAGGTGACTGTAGACTCTGTCATTTTGAGTGAGGGTTTTCTTGAGTCAACAGATGATAGTCTGACCAAGCAAAAAATGCTCCTTATTCATAACACTTTTAATGCAAATAGAGATGCCTTTATTAAATCTTTACATCAGAGTATCCAACAACAGACTGGAGATAATGGGAAGAACAGGCTGCACCTGGCACTTGACTTCAGGCTGTACTTGTCTGGGGAGGATACCGAATTAATTCAAAAAGATATTGATGAGCTTTTTACCAAGTACGCCAGCCCTGCTTCTGGTAAGAAACCACACTCTGTCTGGCTTAGCATTAATACTGACGAGAATAGTTAACAACGTAAAAACTGTCCTCTAGAGCCACGTTGAAGCACTAACACAACTAACAGACTAGTAAATGTACGTCTGATGAAACTGATACCCAAGAAAAACTAATCATTGGAGTAAACATTAGGATATGTTGTAAAAAGGGGAGTAATGCAAAAAAAATTATTATTTAAAATCTTAAAACATGTAGGTGTTTTACTAATTGTTTGTATTGTTGCTTGGATACTCATATACTTTATGGGACATTTCACTACACTACATCCTAACGCCTATCGCGATATGACAAGAAGTATTCTCTTAGTTTATGGTCTGTATATTTTGTTCTATGGCTTATTTACTCTAGTTCGTAAGAGATTACCCTTAGAAAGGGTGCGTAAAATATCAACTTGGTGGGAAAATGAAACACCGATAGAAGCTATTTGTAGTTCTTTTACTATTGTTACGGCTATAAATAGTATTATGATGGTAATGGGATATGATGTACCTAAACAAGGTGTTTTTGCGTACATTCACATGATGACCCGGCTTTTGATTATTTCCTGTGTAGTTGTTGTTTTAGTGTGGAAAGATGTCATACAGTGGGCAAAAAAAATTGAATTCAAAATTAATTTTAAAACCTTTTATCAAAAAGCACATAATCATATCTATGTAACGATTTCAAAATTGTTTACGATTTTAACGATAGTTTATTGTCTGTACATGATTGCTTTTTATAAAGTTATAGATCCTGAAGGTGGCAAGTTTTTTTATCAGTTGTTATTGGGAATTCTAATTGCTATAACTTTATTTGTTTTGTTTCTGCTTTATAGGAGACGTAGAAAACAACCAATAAGAAAGGAGAGCATACATAATGATAGAGAAATTAGAAGCAAGTGATTTGAGAGAATGTGCAGTAATTATGATGTCAGTATATAACAATGACCATTGGCAGTGTAGTTGGACCCTGGAAACAGCAATAAGTTACTTGCATGATTATTATGATAGTAAAAAATTTGTTGGATATACGTTATGGATAGATGGGGTAATTAAAGGCGCTATATTTTGTCATGAGAAGATCTGGTGGAATAACACTGAGGTTTTCGTCGATGAGATGTTTATATCTCCTGAACTTCAATGGCAGGGATATGGGACAGAGCTTCTTACTGTTGTAGAAAAATATGCTAAAGAGCATAACTTAGCAGGTTTGACATTGTCAACAAACCGTTTTACGCCAGCACCTAAGTTCTATAGAAAAAATGATTTCTCTGATGCGGAACATGTGCTGTTTATGTACAAAGAGATTTCATAATAATATAATGAAAGTCCTAACCAATGGGAACAAAACAACATTTTTCCAGTCCAATTAAAGAGGGTTTTAACCATTGAGTAAAGAAAACTAGTAAGGGGAGAGTTATAAACATGCAATACGGTCCAGATCCTAATGCCATTCATCCTAATGAAAAAATACCAAGCGTATGCTATATCAAAAACGTCATTACACGACCAAATATTATAGTTGGTGATTATACCTATTATAGTGATTTAGATGGTGCAGAACGGTTTGAAGAATACGTTACACATCATTATGAGATTTTAGGAGATCAGCTGATTATTGGTAAGTTCTGTGCAATAGCAAAAGGCATTGAATTTATAATGAATGGTGCAAATCATAGAATGTGTAGTGTTACTACTTATCCTTTTGATATTATGGGACATGGATGGGAAAAGGCAACTCCTGCACTTAATGACCTACCTTATAAAGGCGATACAATTGTCGGTAATGATGTGTGGATAGGTCAAAATGTTACTGTTATGCCTGGTGTGCATATTGGAGATGGAGCAATTATTGCTGCTAATTCTGTAATTGTAAAAGACATACCACCTTATCATGTTGCAGGGGGAAATCCATGTATAATCATCAAAAAAAGATTTGATGACGAACTAATCGATTATCTGCTTAATATTAAATGGTGGGATTGGTCGGCTCAAAAAGTTTTCAATAATCTGGAAGCGCTATGCAATGGAGATATTACAAGTATTAAGGAAATAAAGTGATTTAAAACATTATAAAGTATGGAGTGTGTTATGAATTGGAATGATATGTTTGATGCAGATCATTCTCCTACTGATGAAGATATCAGAGAGTATATAGACATAGCATAGTTTAGATTTCCGGAGGTTAATCATGTGGTTTTATCTAGTAATAGGTGCATTCTTTATCGCAATTGGATTAGCTGTTCATGTGTTTAAATGGCATTTTCTCATCGCTGGTTATAACACCATGTCGAAAGAGAAAAAGGCAAATGTCGACACTGAAGGCCTTGGACGTCTCATGGGGGTTTATTCCTATGTCAATGGCGGTGTTTTAATTGTGATGGGTGCATTACAAGCTTTTGGTCTGAAACCAGTTCTGACTCCAGTCATTTTGATATTTGGAATTTCAACAGTCTATCTTTTGATTCGGGCTCAGAAGTTTGATGGGAATATTTATGATAAGAATGGGAAATTGATAGAGGGATCATGGAAGCAATTTGCTTTACCTGTTGGTACTGTAGTTATTACGCTAATCTTAGTTGCTTTTCTCATGTTTTTCTCATCTCAGGAAACAAAGGTGACATTTCTTGAAGAAGGATTACAAATTCATGGTATGTATGGTGATATCTATAACTGGGAGTCTATTGAAACTGTCAAGTTGATAGAAGAATTGCCTACTATTGAGATGAGAACCAATGGTTCAGCACTAGGTTCAAACTTAAAGGGACATTTCAGGACAACTGAACTGAACTCAGTGAAGTTGTTTGTTAATACCCAAAAATCGCTCTACATTTATATTGAGACTGATGAAGAAGTTATCATCTTTAACATGAAGAATGAGGAAGAAACGCAGGAAGTATTTGAACAAATACTAAGGACAATAAAATAAGTAGAGAATGTTGGACCAAGAACTCTGTTGATAGAAAATGATTTTTCAGATGCAGAACATGTTCTGATCATGTATAAGGAAATATTGTATTAATATATTTGATTAGGTTGAGGTGAGTTTATGTATGTTACATTAAAAAAAATAGATGAGAGCAATTTCATTGATTGTTTTAATCTTAAGCTTGCGGAAGGGCAGGAAGCGTTTGTTTCGCACCCGATTCGTAGCCTTGCTCAAGCTTATGTTTATTATAGTCAATGCATACCTTTCGGAATATACTTCAAGGACTGTATGGTTGGCTATGTTATGGTCATATACGATTATGATGCGGAAGAATATAATATTTGGCACATGATGATTGACGAAAAGTATCAGGGTAAAGGCTATGGTAAAGAGGCTATGCAAAAATGTCTTGAATTCATCGGCACAAAGCCTTTTGGTAATTCAAACCGGGTCATGTTGACCTGCAATGAAGAGAATAGTATGGCACTCAGATTTTATGAGAGTATCGGGTTTGTACCAACTGGTAATTGTGACGAAGATGAAATCGAGTTGGTTTTGATGATTTAATTTCACATTCCACTTTTTTGTCTAAACAGGAACAATAGGAGTATTCATCACGTCAAGTATACTGTAGGTAAATTTTGATCAAAGAGGAGAATTGAATGCAAAACAGAAAGAGTATGATAATTGGCTTATTAGGATTGATTTTGATAGTAGCAGTAGGTATTATGACGGGTTGTAATACAGAACAAGAAGTCAAATTTGAGCAAGTTTTTAATAGCATTTCGTATTTCGGCAATTCTAATCAAAATGACATCGATGAGTTAAGTAATAACAATGTATATATTTTTGATACACAACAAAAGTGGAGTGTATTTAAAGAAAGATATCTCCAAGGCGAGCCTATGCCGAGTATTGAGTTATCAGAAAATGAAAAAATAATCTTCATACACACAAAATGGGAAGATATGGATTCTGGAATCAGTTATTATGTAGAAGCAATGAGCATAAAGGATAATCTCTTAGATATTACAATAAAGGAAAATGGATTAATAGATAGAATAGCGGGCTTTCCTGAAGACGCTTGGATCCATAGCATATTAATCTATAAAGTTGATGATAAGAATATAGACAGTGGTTTAGATGTAAATCTGATAATAGAAGAATAACTAGAAACATTAAAAGCTTATATAGGTTTATAGGGAGAAAATCATGATGGATGATAGATATGATAATCAAACTGAAAGTGATAAGATTCTCAAGAACTACATTAAGGATGGAAGAGTGATCATATTTCCCAGTAAGGAAAAAAAGAAATTAGTAATTTTACAATACATAGTAGATAAATTTAAGTCCGACAAAAAATACACTGAAAAGGAAGTGAACGAAGTCATTGTAAGTATGGTAGATGACTACGTGAGTGCTAGAAGGTATCTTATTGAATACGGGTTTATGGACCGCAACAATGATGGCAGTGAATATTGGGTAAAAGATTAGGTTAAGCAAGTCTAATAAGGACTTGCTTTTTTAAGAATACTTACGTAAAGGAAACTTGACATTTAATAGGATTTGCGTTATATTATTTATGGAAAGCAAGCTTTACATCCGGAGGTGGTTTATGTGAAGAATAAATTGGAGGATATTAGGAAAGCACGTGGCATTAAGCAAGAAGAACTTGCTGATTTTTTAGAAGTATCTAGACAAACAATCAGTTCTTTAGAAAATGGCAGATACAATCCATCAATAATTCTGGCATTCAAAATTGCAAAATACTTTAACATGAGTATCGAGGAGGTTTTTATTTATGAGGAGGTTTAATTTTATGAAAAAAAATATTGTACATTATACAGAAGTTACAGTTGGTTTGATACTATTAGGTTTAGGGTTATATCTTTTAAGAATAATCAACGAGCCACAAGGGGTTATGAAGGCTTTACCATATTTGTGCATAGGTTTAGGATGTGGAATTTTCGGTCATGGCATGGGAGAATTTATTAGCCGAAGATTAATTGAAAAAAATCCTGAAATCGAGAATCAAATAAGAATAGAGAAGCTCGATGAACGCAATGTTGCTATAGAAAATCGCGCAAAAGCAAAAGCATTCGATTTAATGATATTTATATTTGGAGCCCTGCTATTTGCTTTTGCATTGTTAAGTGTTGATATGGTTATTATCCTTCTTCTGGTTTTTGCCTATCTATTTGTTGTTGGATATAGTATTTTTTATCGCATTAAATATGAAAAAGAAATGTAGAAAACTCTGAGTCTATAAAAAGGAGCCAAAAAATGAATATCATATCTATAAGAGAACTACCGGAGTTAAAGGATACAGCAATTAAGTACTTTCAGAGCAAATGGGCTTCGCCAGACACCATGAAGGTTTATGAAGACTGTATTGAACACTGTATTGATACAAACAGCCCATTGCCACAATGGTATCTTTTATGTGATAACGATGAAATAATTGGTTGTGCCGGTCTTATAACAAATGATTTTATAAGTCGAATGGATCTATATCCCTGGGTTTGTGCCTTATACATTGAGGAAAGGCATAGAGGACATGGTTATGGTTCTATCTTGCTGGATAAGGCAAAAGATGATGCTAAAATCGGGGGATTCTCTCACCTTTACTTAAGTACAGACCATATCGGGTATTATGAGAAATATGGATTTAATTATATTGGAACGGGATATCATCCTTGGGGAGATAGTTCGCGTATTTATACTATAGAGTTAGAGTGTCTTTGACACCATAAATAGATTTTGAAAACAAATTTTAATTTATCCGATAACTAACAGTGCTAAGACTCTCACTTCTATAAGTGGGAGATAAGCACTGTTAGTTATCGGATAAATTAAAATTTGTTTTCAAAATCTATTTATGGTGTCAAAGACACTCTAACTCTATAGTATAAATACGCGAACT
>CAKMKB010000151.1:0-11447 GCA_927435965.1 uncultured Clostridia bacterium | reverse complement strand
ACGACTGCAACCAGGGTTTTTTCAGCCGAATAGGCTTCTTTCAGATTAGTAAATCTTGTATTGTCCAGAAAATATAGCATGTAGACAGCACTGTCTGTTTCATTGCCTTCTATTTTGCTAAAAATCACATTGTAGTTTTTTGTTCCGTATTGTACGTCAAAAGATGCATTTTCATTGGCATCCAATAGATTTTTCATCGAGAATGCAGGGAAATATGATTTGATATGATCCTTGTGACCCTTGTCGTTCTTAACCACTTCTTTAAACTTTGAGTTATACCAATGAATTTCACCATCGCTGCCTATGATGGTCAAAGGTATAGGAAAGTTCAATAAGGCTTGTCTCGACATATCATCAATTGTATTGGTGAATTCAATCAGATATTGGTTTAGTTCTTTTTTTCTGTCTTCGAATTTATTCGAGTTGATTCTAATAGCCACTAGGATTGCGACACCTGCCAGAAGTGACGTATAATAGTTGCCAAGAATCACCATTGTGATAAACAGTGCCAGTGAAATATAGAAAAAAATACTACCTTCTTCAGTTAGAAAACTTCGTCCTTTTAATCCTTTCATCAGCTAAACCACCTATTTTTATTTCTAATCTTTCTCAGGTCAAAAATAATATCTGTCAGACCGACCATGGTGATAATTAAATTCAAATAGCCGTTCATCAATATAAGAATCAATATCATAGCTCTGAGTAATTTCGCAATTTTATATTTGACCATCATAAATTTGACGACAGCCAATCCTTGAATAAAGAACAGTATTTGAAAAATAAATATGATATTGGAAGACAATGCCTCACTATTGACAAAGTCTGTCATGCTGATGAGATAGGTTCCTACTAAAAAAATCAGCATCCCCAGTGAAATGTTTGCCGGTAGTCTGAAGTAGCTAAAATCCTCCATTTGTTCAATTGATACTTTGAGTCTCTTTCCCATCTTCTGTGCAACAAAATAGTTGATTAGGGCCATAGAAACCGATGCGAATATAATAACAGCCGGGAGTAAAAGAATGATCATTTCTAGCATATTTTGATAGGCTTCTTTGGACGTCTGAAGCTGCTCCTGCATGCCTTCAAAGTTCGAGAAAAGACTTTCTTGAATCTTAAAGCTTTCAACAAATGTTTCTCTGAGATAATCAACTAGATTAATACTGAGAAATGCCTGCATAATCCACAACAAACAGAGAAAAGATAACAGATAAACCCCACTGCCTGCTGCAATCGCCAAAATCGGCTTTTTATTTTTGCTGATGAAGTACCCCATAACAGCTGCCATGGGTGAATACAACACAACGTAGTACATTCCCATCTGTATACCCAACAGCATTAATATAATAAGACCCGCCGACACCAATGCCATGATGGCTGCCTTGTAATCATGTCTCTTAGCTAATAACAATGCCGGAAGGGGATATAAGAAATCTATGAATGGAAACGCAAAATTTCCGATCATTGCGAATATGATTAATATTCCCGTTATTAAAGCTGCTTCTGTCAGTCTACTTGTTTTGACATTTCTGCTCAAATTATGCTCCTTGTTTTTTGAATAACCTAATTCTACATTATTTTAGCTGTTTTTTCAAATTAATTAAAACCCTCCTAAAAAAATCATGGAAACTTTGCTTTATTTCGTTGCGTCTAATATAATAGTGTCTAGAAAAAGAAAGGTGGTATGTATGAAAAAGAGATTATTAATTCTTATTTTGATTGTATCTTTACTGTTTTCATCAACTGTTTTTGCCGCAACGGAGGAAGACTTCGATACTGAATTTGAGTTTCTCGGGCGAGTGGCCAAATTTATAAAGGCTAATTATTTGTATGACTTGACCTATGAGGAAATCATCGATTCTCTATACAATGGTGTATTTAACGATATGGATCCATATAGCGTATATTATACACCGGAGGAATATGCTGATTTTACATCTGAAATGGCAGGTGAATTTTCGGGTGTTGGCATACAGATTGTGAAAGAAGATCAAAACATCGTTGTTGTAACACCGTTGTACCAAACCCCTGCAGAAAAGGCAGGCATCATGCCAAAGGATGTTATTCGATATGTGGATGGTATTGATATAACCGGTTATTCAACAGAAGAGGCCGCCAAGCTCATAAGGGGAGCTGTCGGTACAACAGTTGTTCTAGGCGTAGAAAGAAATGGCATGCTGATTTACTATTCAATTGCCAGAGACACTGTCATCATTAGTTCTGTTTATTCAGAGTTGATGGAAGGCGACATCGGGTATCTGAAAATTACACAGTTCAATGAGAATACAGCTGAACTGTTGGCCACTCATCTATCTGATCTGTTGGTGGATGATATTGACAAGCTGATCATAGACTTGAGAAATAATCCTGGTGGCAATCTGAACGAGGTGTTGACTATTCTTGATTTATTTGTTCCAGCGGGTCCATTGGCTTATCTCGTCAGAAATGACGGTGCAGAGACTGAGTATGTCAGTAATCTTTCAATTCAGAACTTCGAGTTGGCTGTCCTGGTAAACGGCGGTAGTGCAAGCGCCTCCGAAATATTTGCAGGTGCGGTGCAGGATAGGGAGGCTGGGGTTCTTATAGGAACTAAAACCTATGGCAAAGGGGTTGTCCAAACCCTATATCCGTTATTGAATGGTAGTGCAATTAAACTGACTACTGCAGAATATTTTACGGCTGGCAAGAACAAGGTCCAGGATATTGGAATTACACCGGATATCATTGTTGAGAACAGGATTCGCGTTGAAGAAATAGATACCTCTACGATTCCGGAATTCAATAAAGCAAGAAAGCCATCTGTAGGAACAGTAGGATTGGATGTGCTGGCTGCTGAAACGATTCTCGATATATTGGGTTATGCCGTTTATGAACCGGATGGTGTTTTTGACGACAACCTGAAAACCATGGTGACGGATTTCCAGAGAGATTCGGGACTTTATCCATACGGCGTCTTGGATTTCACCACTCAGGATGCACTGCTGAAAGCGTTGGATGACTATCAGCATGATGACACAGTGGATTTGCAGTTGCAGAAGGCATTGGAAATATTGAGATAAAAAGGGTTTTATTAAAAAATAAGGCGGAGATCTGATTCTCCGCCTTGATTATTTTTTTGTAGGATCAATTCTTGATTAACGTTCCACTCTCGCCTTTAAGTGCCTCATTGGCAGAGTAAAGGGAAGTTATAATAGATTTTCTGCCAGGCTTCGACTCTGCAAACATGACTGCAGCCTTGACCTTGGGAAGCATGCTTCCAGGAGCAAAATGCCCTTCAGCCATGTACTTTTTGGCTTCATCGCAACTGATTTCAGACAGGTTTTTCTGATCAGGCTTGTTGAAGTTAATGGCTACCTTTTCAACCTCTGTGAGTATTAGAAGTATATCTGCATTTATTGCCTCTGCCAATCTTTCAGCAGCTAGATCCTTATCGATTACAGCCGCCACACCGGAGTACCCGCCTTCTCCATCTTCGATGACCGGAATTCCACCGCCACCACACATGACAACGATAGTTGATGACCAAAGCCTTTCAATGGTGTCCACTTCAACAATTTTATTAGGCATTGGGGATGGCACAACTCTTCTCCAACCTCTACCTGAGTCTTCTTTCATGACATAGCCTTTGTCTCCGGCGATCTCATCTGCCTCTTCCTTTGAGTAGAAAGGTCCAATGGGTTTGGTAGGATTTTTGAAAGCCTCATCATCCTTGTCCACAACTACTTGGGTTACTATTGTAGCGACTGGTACATTTCTGTTTCTCTTATGCAATTCCTTGCGAAGGCTCTGCTGGATGTGGTATCCGATATAGCCCTGACTCATAGCGCCACAAACATCAAATGGCATGGCAGGTGTCACATCTTTTGCATATTCTGATGCAAGCAAAATTCTACCGACCTGTGGCCCATTTCCGTGTACGATTGCTATTTCATATCCTTGACTGCTTATATCTGCAAGTGTCTCACATGTCTTGCTAACGACTCTCAACTGTTCCTCTGCAGTTGCGGGACTTCCGCTTTCCTGCAAGGCATTGCCGCCTAATGCTATAACGACTCTTGTTAAATTTGGCATAAATTTTCCTCCAGTTTATTATCTATGAATCCTAAGCCATTGTTGCAACCATTACCGCTTTAATGGTATGCATTCTATTTTCCGCTTCATCAAACGCTTTTGAATGTTTGCTTCTGAACACCTCATCGGTGACTTCCATTTCAGTCAAACCATACTTTTCGTATATTTCTTTTCCGATTTCCGTTTCCATATCGTGGAAAGCAGGTAGGCAGTGAAGGAATATGACATCCGGATTGCCCGTTTTTTTGATCATTTCCATATTGACCTGGTAAGCTTTCAGTTGCTTAATTCTTTCTTCAAAATGAGCCTCTTCACCCATTGACACCCATACGTCTGTATAGATGACATCCGCGTCTTTCACACCCTCTTCAATATTATCAGTCAACTCGATTATAGCGCCTGTCTCCTTGGCAACTTCTCTCATTTCTGCAACCAGTTCCTCGGAAGGGAACAGTTCCTTTGGAGCAACTCCCACAAAATGCATGCCCATTTTCGCTGCGCCAATCATCAGGGAATTACCCATGTTGTTTCTCGCATCTCCAGCATAGACAAATTTCACCTTGTTTAAAGGTTTGTTGACATGCTCCATGACCGTTAAAAAGTCAGCCAGTATTTGTGTCGGGTGATATAGGTCGGTCAATCCATTCCATACCGGAACGCCTGCATGCTTAGCCAGACTGTCAACCGTTTCTTGTTTAAATCCTCTGAATTCAATACCATCGTAGTATCTACCAAGAACTTTGGCGGTGTCCTCTACGGACTCTTTTTTTCCCATCTGACTGTTTGTCAGGAAAGTCACGTTTGCGCCTTCATCAAAAGCAGCAACCTCAAATGCGCATCTTGTCCTGGTGGAAGTCTTGTCAAAAATTAAAACGATATTTTTTCCTCTGAGCAAATCATTCTTGATTCCCGCTCTCTTTTTTCTTTTCAAATCTGCTGATAGATCCAGCATATACTTGATTTCTTCAGGTGTGAAATCTTTCAGTGTGATGAAGCTTCGACCTTTTAAATTTACTGGCATTTTAATTCCTCCATTATTCTTCATTTATATGTATTAAATTTGTTTTCTAGAATTACTCTCTAATTAAAGGCATGCTCATACATCTTGGACCACCTCTGCCTCTAGATAACTCTGAGCTAGGCATAACATAGGTTTTGATCCCTCTATCTTCGAGTAGTTGATTTGTGACATAATTTCTGGAATAGACAACAACCTCTCCAGGACCTATTGCCAATGTGTTTGATCCATCATTCCATTGTTCTCTAGCAGCATCTATCATGCTATTGCCACCGCATTTGATAAGCTCCACATTGTCAATTTCAAGGTATTTGGACAATATGTTCTCCAGCAAGTCACGCTCTTCATCAATCTCTATTTTCCCGTCCTGAAGTGTCAGTGAATAGACGGTGATGGTTTGTTGTATGTTGGGATGAATGGTGAATTTATTATGATCAACCATCGTAAAAACAGTATCCAAATGCATGAATGACCTTGACTTGGGAATATCAAAGGCTAAAATTCTGTTGAATTCATTCTCGGAACTCAGTATTCTCTCAGCAAATATCTCAATGGCCACCGGGTCTGTCCTTTGCGAGATTCCAACTGCAATGATATTTTCATTCAGTATAAGAATGTCGCCACCCTCCAACGAAAACCTATCGGTTCTGTCATACCATAACGGTATATTGTGTGGTGCAAAATCAGGATGATGGTTGATAATATATTTTGTAAAAAGAGTTTCTCTATTACGCGTAAAAGTTTTCATCCTATGCAGAGATATGCCATTTGCGATTGAAGCGAATGGGTCCCTAGTAAAATAAAGGTTAGGCATCGGATCGATAATAAATGGATAGTCGTTATTTAGAAAATCCTTCAGTCCTCTTTTAGAGAAGTTTATGAAATCATTCTTTCTCAGTCCTGCCATCATTTTGTCAACCAATTCCTTCTCTTCCATTTCCATGAAGTAATGTTTAAGGCCTTCAAACCTTCTTTTGTTCCAGATATTGGCTTCATTGAGATATTCTTCGATAAAAGCTTCTTTGACAGCGCTGTCTTTAATAGATTCTGTCGCAAGATCTTCGAGATATACAACCTCAACGCCATTATCTCTCAATATTTTGGCAAATTCATCGTGTTCCTCTTGAGCTATTTTAAGGTAAGGTATGTCATCAAACAAAAGTCTTTCCAGATATTCCGGCATCAAATTCTCAATTTCTTGACCCGGTCTGTGTAGCAGTACTTTTTTCAATCGTCCAATTTCGCTTGTTACGTTAATTGGTTTCATAGAGACACCTCTTTCATTTTATTAACTATATTTTATGAAACGTCATTTCAAATGTCAAGATAATTTGAATATTATTCATCAACAGTATATCTATTCATTTATTTCCAACTTGTTAATTTTGGATTGAATCTCATTAACTGTTTCAGCTAAGCTGCTTTTGATAAACTCATAACCCCTGTGTTCAAGCCTGCTTTTTGGTCCGGACAAGCTAATGACAGCCATCAGTTTTTTGGAATGTGAATAGACAGGCTTTCCGATACAATAGAGTCCGTAATCATACTCCTCATCGTCTATGGCGTATCCCTTCTCCAGTATATCCTTCCTTTGCTCATCAAAGGTCTCGAAATCCGTGATGGATTTGATGGTTCTTTTTTTTGCATGTTTGTTTTTAAAATATTCTCTAATCTCTTTATCTGATTTATGGGATAGAAAAATCTTGCCTGATGAAGAGCAATTATAAGGTGCATCTGAAACTAGTTTTGACAACAAAGATGTCTGCTCCCCGTTCTCTCTGTCTATTATGAGTGACTGGTTATCGTAATCTATGGCTAGATTGACGGTTTCACCCACTTTTTTCGCTAGTCGCTCCATATAGGGCTTTGCGATTGTATAAACATTAATATCTCTTTTCACTCTGTCGCTATACTTGATGAATTTTCCCCCGAGAGTATATTTTTCCGTCTCATATCCCTTGGAGATAAACCCTCCCTTTGCCAAGGTAATCAATATCCTGTAAACTGTGGCTTTTGGCAGATTCAGTTCATGAGATATCTCAGAAACTCCCAGTTCCTTGTTGGCTACAAAAATCAAATCCATAATGTCTGTGGCTCTTTCGATCATGGTTATATAATTGTAATCTTCTTTCAATCTTTCACCTCCTGACAGTAAAATTATATCACTATTGAAACAACGTTTCAATATTTTTGTAGAGATTATTAACCTTGTGTTAACCTTAATTGAGTTGTAATATTTTCTGATTCATGTATAATAGCCTTATTATATTTTAAAGGATTGAACACGATGATTGATTTACATATTCACTCGGATTTATCAGATGGTACTGATTCGATCGAAGAAATAATTGAGATTGCAAGAGAAAATGGTATCAAGGAATTTTCGCTGACTGATCATGATACTGTCTCAGGCATAGACCAAATAACATCGATTGCCACACAACATGACATAGCTGTCATTCCTGCAATTGAACTGACTTCAGTCTCCAATAGCCACTCTATTCACGTACTTGGTTACCTCATAGACCACAAATGTCGCCAGCTATTGGATTTCATAAAAATAACCAATGAATATACTACAAAGTACTCATTGGATATGATATCCAAGCTCAATAGGCTCGGTATGATTGATTACAGGGCGTCAAGGGTTGAAGAACTGATGTCTTTCAAGGATAGCATCTATCTTTCGGATTTGTACAAGGCAATGATTCAAGACGGGCATCCTTACAAGCTTAAGGATTGGCCTGATTTTTACATGCGAACCTACAATCGGTTTTCTTATACCTTTCCTGATAAATTTCCATTTGCTTCAGCTGATGCTGTTGAAATTATCATAGAAGCCGGTGGCATCCCTGTATTTGCCCATCCTGCTAGATTAGGCAATGAAGACCTAAAGGAAATAGATAAGCTATTGCCACATGGCCTGGGCGGTATCGAGGTTTACTATCCTTATCATGACGATAAACTGAATAAACGATACAATGATTTTGTTTCAAAAAACAATCTGGTTGCAACAGGTGGGTCTGACTGGCATGGTGATTTTACTACCTGGGAAGCTGTTATCGGTCAATATGGCATAAAGGATACCAATCTTTTATACCAATATGCTGAGGCGAGGTAAACAGGGTTCTTGGGTTCAGGTGGCGTTTTCAAACGTTATCTGAACCTTAGAAACCGTTATCCAGGGACTCTACAGTGCTTATCTCCCAGTTATTGAAGTGGGAGTCTTAGCACTGTTAGTCATCGGGTAAACAGGGTTCTTGAGTTATAGGTTAAGATATTTATTGACCATATTGATGGAGATATTCGCAACTCGAGCTATGTCTCTGAAGGTCATACCCGTGTTGTCCTTAAGCCTTTTAATCGACTTTTCATTGACACCCCCATTATTATGAAATACTCTTTCAGCAATCTTCGTTTTTCTCGCCTCTTTCGTTTCATATGTATCGAGATACAAATTTTCATCGTCACCCCTGTGGAGATTGATGAAATTTTTTCTGAAGTTTTCCCTTTCAGGACAGATGTTGGTTTTGACAAACTCGGAATCAATCATCAAAGGCGTTTCGTAGAAATACTCCTTATAGCTGCACCATTTATATTGGTAGGGATCGTCAACCAATTTTGCCTCCACTGGATTTAGATGGATATATCGGACAAGACCAAGAAAATAACTATCGTCCTCAACAGGTTCGCTTCTGAACCTATCCTGAAAAACATGCCCTACCTTGTTTCTGTTTCTGTTGTAATAAACCGCATACTTTTGGTTAATCATTTTCATGAATTCATTGATTGGTATATCTTCCTCCTTCACCAGTAAATGGCAATGGTTATTCATTATGCAATAGGCATATAGTTTAAATGAATACTCGTCCTTCACTTCCTTTAATATGTTATATAATTTCCCCTTATCCTGCTCCAACTCGAAGATCCGATTCTTGTTATTTCCCCTGAGCATGACATGGTATATTCCTGTGGCACTTTTTTCTCTTTTCAGTCTAGGCATTTGAATTGCTCCTTTCTTATGGACTATAATTGATTATATCATGCTCAAAAAACAAAAGGAACCGTCCCTTTTGTTTTTTGAGAAGAAATTTGACCAAAACTATTGAACTTGATACCCTATAGGGGTATACTTCGATTATAGAAAATATTAATAATCACTTAGGAGGATTTAAAATGAAAGATATAAAAGTTTACACAAGCAGCACATGTCCATATTGTACAATGATGAAAGACTATTTGAACACCAAAGGTGTTTCTTACACTGAAAGAAATGTTTCTTCTGACGCAGAAGCTAGAAAAGAGCTTATGGCTATGGGACATATGGGCGTACCGGTAACGATTGTTGATGGTACTGAAGTAGTTGGTTTCGATACCAATAAAATCGATTCTCTGCTAGACTGAATCTAAGATAGATATTTTAAGGTTCTTTATCAATCACAGGAAGGTACAGTTCGAAGGAACTGTACCTTCTTTACTTTTGTAAAAGAACAATCTGAAAATAAAAATAAATGAAGTAAAAAAAGTTAGAAAGTTTAGCATGAAAAGCAGATGGTGAATTGTTCGTGATATTCTTGAATTATACCGTTAAATTTATGATAAGTAATAGATTTTAGTTGAATACATAGATTATATGTGCTATAATCATGAAACATTAACTGGCAAAGTTCGGGTATTATTAAATTAAGTACTGGCCATCACAGTAAATTATGGGGATGATGTTCATGACAAAAGGACAAATTGAGTCGAAAATCAGCGAAGCAATAAGTAAGTTTGAGATTGAACAAATGGGACGTGGCCCTGAAAAGATACGTACCATCATTTTCCAAGATCTTATAATTATTAGACTAAAGGGTTTTCTAAGTCCTTCTGAGAAGAACCTAGCTCAGAACCGTGAAGGGATTGAGCTGATAAAAAAAGTTAGAACCGCTCTATTTGAAAACGCAAGGGATGGTTTAGAGGATGCGATTAAATCCGTTATTGATGTGGGTGTGATTAGCACATATTCAGATGTCAGCACAAAAACAGGAGAAAAAATCATTGCCATCGTAGTGGATAAAAACCTAGAAGAAAGTATTAACGAATAACCTTGGAAGACTGAAAGAAAGGTTTTAAACCAGTCAGAAGTTAGCCAATAACAATTCCTCACAGAATTTGTTATTGGCTTTTTATTATAATTATGTAAGGAAGGTGTTCAGTGATTAAACGAAAAATTGACAAATTATATCCTCCATCCACTATCGGAGTTATTGGAGGGGGACAACTAGGTAAGATGATTGTCTGTGAAGCCAAACGAATGGGTTATAACGCTGTTGTATTGGATCCCAAAACAAACTCACCAGCTGGACAAGTGGCAGATGAGCAAATTGTTGCTGGATTTGATGAGATATGGGCTTATCGTGAGTTGGCACGAAAAACTGATATAATGACTTTTGAATTTGAACATATAGATGTTGAAATATTGTCATTAATTGAAAATGAAGGTTCTAGGATAATACCATCTTCTAGAACGCTTAAAGTCATCCAAAACAAATACAATCAGAAAAATATGCTCCAGCAAATAGGTGTTAAAGTTCCTGAATTCAGAATGATAAATAGTATAGATGATCTAATGGATGCGTTTAATCATTTCAATCAAAAGGCAATCTTAAAATCATGTACAAATGGTTATGATGGAAAAGGAAATATGATTATCAAAAATGTTGCTGATCTAGAAAGCATATATCATGGGTTTGACGGGCAAATGATTATGATAGAAGAATTGATTGATTTTATTAAAGAGGTTTCAATTGTTGTAGCTAAAAGTGATTTAGGTGTTTTCTTTTATCCAGTTGTTGAGAATATCCATCAGAATAGTATATTAATAAAAACACTTGTACCTTCCTCAATACCAGATGAAGTAACAGAAAAAATCAGAGATACGAGTAAAAAAATAGTCGATTCAATTGACGATTTTGGTGTATATTGTATTGAATTTTTTATAGATAAAAATTTAGATGTGATTGTTAATGAGATTGCTCCGCGACCTCATAACTCAGGTCATTATACAATTGAGTGTTGTTCTTCATCTCAGTTTGAGCAACTGGTGAGGATTATTTGCGGCATGCCTATTGGTTCTACTTATCTCAGGACACCTTGTGTGATGTATAACTTGCTGGGAAGTGATGATGTGAAGGGAAAGTATGAAATTAGAGGGCTTGAAGGAGTATTGAACATACCCGATTGTTATTTTCATTTATACGGGAAGCCAGAAACGGACAATTTAAAAAAAATTGGACATCTAACCGTATTGGGCGAAACTGTAGACGCAGCAGACAAGAAAGCAAATATTGCTTTACAAAATATCAAAATCCATCAAAAG
>CAKMKB010000150.1:0-9819 GCA_927435965.1 uncultured Clostridia bacterium | reverse complement strand
CCTCTTTAAGTCAAGTACCATTTTATCAGTACTTGAGTTAGTTTTTATTGTTTTTCCTGTTTCATTTTTTACTTGAAATATGCGCTTATCTAATAACACCCACACCTAAACAAGGCAACGTATCTTTTCATTATGGGCAGTAGCTTAACTCCACTTGAAACATGAGCATATGACCTCTTTCTACCGGTGTCATGCACCTAACTTCCATCGTCCTATCTCATCATGTGTGGGTCCCGCGATGCTCGTATACGGGGTCATTGCCCTGATGGAGGAAATACGGGATCGCCACTTTTGCCTTTTGTTTAAATACTTGTTTTTCTCTGATGTTGTTGCCACTGCATCAGATTCTTTTGATACTTTTTAATGAGCGCTTTTTCTATGCTGCTGATGTTATGAATTCCTCTGGATGGTGGATAGATGTAAGCATTTTTTGTTCGTCGTAATCTACTTCTTTTACAACTATAGTATGAATAATACGTAGTAGTTTCGTTACAAGCACTATGATAGCTTGCTTCCCGCTCAGTTGATTTTTTGCCCGGTAGCGATAATATTCATACAACTCTTTAAATGCTGGATTCGTTCGTATCATTCCCACCACAGCTTGATAAAGTATCTTTCTAAGGTCTTTACGTCCACGCTTACTGATAGACATTTGTCCTTTTTTCTGACCGGAACTGTTCTCTATCAATGCTAGTCCAGCCATCTTTATCATTTGTTTTGAAGTTTGATACTTTTTAATCTCTCCAAGTTCCGCAACAATACCACTTGCAGTGGTTAAGCCTATTCCTTTAATCTGTGTGATCTTCTGTACTTCTGGCAACTCTTCACACAAGCTACTAATTATAGCTTCTATATCACCTATATCTGAAATAATTTCTGAATACCGTTTCAGTAGATAATCCAATTCTTTACTAGCCATTCGGCTACCTTGTTTTATTCCTATACTACCTTTGCTAGCTTTAATTAACTTTGCTATCTTATGGCCTCCTACACCTCTTGGAAAGCTTTTTCTAACTTCTTCATATAGTTCGTTTGGATCCTGCTTAGCCAATGTTTCAGGAAGCTTATACTTAGCTAAAAGGTAAATGAAAGATTCTGATTCCCAGTTCTTATAACCCTCTATGTATTCAGGAAAATATCGATCCAACCAGTTTGCCATCATGTTTTTTATTCGCTTCAAATCGTTTACGATTACTTTTCGAATATTCTTCGCATTACGTAATTCTTCATAAATTCCTTGAAGAAGATTCGGTTCAGAGAATCTTGCATCTTTAACTAGCTGCGCTATTACTCTTGCATCACGATAATCTGTTTTTGCCTGGTTATTATCATCAAGCTCTTTACTCTTTTTTACATGAGCCGGATTGACAGTAACTGTCCAAAAACCTTGTTCTTGTAGCCATCTAGCAAGCGGTAACCAATAAGGCCCTGTTGGTTCCATGCCTATAATTACTTTTGTTTTTTGTTGTTCTTCCAATAGATCATCTTTCCATTGGCAAAACTCTTGAAACCCAGCTAACGTGTTATCAAATTTAATTCCTTTTCTGAACTCGATTCCTCTGAAGTCTTGTGCTCTAGCAACATGAAATTTCTTTGAAATATCAACGCCAATAATTAATATTTGCTCATCTAATTGATTTAGTTTCTGATTCTGGTTATAATTCATAGTGGAATCCTCCTTAAATAATAAGATTATTGTTTTCATCAAATTCATTATATCTTATTTTTTTAAGTGAGGGTTCTTTTTCATATTTCTACTTTATCACAGGAAGCTTGTATAATTAAGTTATAGAAATAATCAAATAGCTTATCAGAATATTCCTCTAACTTTATTTTTTATTGTTCGTGGTTAAAGATGAATTCAACCACTTATCATCTGTTACTTTTTAGTATATAGTTTTCTTATAAGAGTATTTGCGTGACCTCCTTGAATGACTCTTTGAGTTTATATTCGTGATTCAGCATGCATTCTATGAGATTCGTTGATTTAGCTGGTTGAATTTCTCTTTGATCACCAACGAGAACTATTCGTGTCAACAACAAGGTTAACTGACTCATTTGATTACTCTTAATAACTTTTGAAAGGATTTTGATTATGTCTAAACTTTATGATTTGCCTGTCATCGGTATCGATGTCGCTGCCGACTTCTCCGTTGCTACTGTCTTAAAACAAAATGGCGATATTTACAAAAAGAATTTTCGTTTTAACCATTCCCTAGAAGGTTTTAACAGTTTCCTTGAGCTTTTCCAGAAAACAGAAGAAGAGCTCAACGATAGGCCTAAAGTATTTTGCGAATCCACAGGCATTTACCATTTAACTCTTCTTCATTTCCTCATTAATCGCGAGATTGACATTCGTGTGATCAATCCGTTGATAACTAATTCTAACAAGAATTACAACATAAGAAAAGTAAAAAATGATAAATTGGATTCTTTTTCTATTGCTAGGCTTTGCAAGTTCAATGATGTTAAGACATCTTTTTACACTTCCAAAGATATGCTACATCTAAAACTATTGGTGCGTGACTACTATAAAATTGTTGATCTTAAAGCCAATGCTAAAAAATCTTTTGTCAACGCTTTATATGTCTATTATCCTGGCTTGCAAAGCGCTTTTTCTAATCTGACAGGCAAAACGCCTATTGATTTCATTACGCGGTATCCAACACCTCAGGATCTTCTAAGCGCCTCTTCAGATGAAGTTCTAACCTTTTTACGGGCTTCGTCCCGGCGTGGTTTGAAATGGGCTAAGTCCAAACTAGAACTACTCCTTGATATCGCCTCCAGTGCTTCAGTTCTTGGCATTAATCCAATAACTTTTAGCTCAAAAGTAAAACGTTTTGTTGATACGTACAGCTTTTATGACAAGCAACGCCTATCTCTAATTGATGAAATCGAAAACTTCATTAATGTGGCTTCTTTTGCTGATGAATTCAATCACAACATCTCTTTGCTTTGTAGCTTTAAAGGTGCTGGTTTTATGAGCGCTGTTACACTCTTAGCGGAAATGAATACGATTCATAACTTCTCAAAAGCCAGCCAGCTTGTTGCTTTCTTTGGTGTTGATCCAGCCGTCAATGAATCTGGTAATTTCAAAGGTGACGCAAACAAAATGTCAAAACGCGGTACCGCCATCGGTCGACGGGTTTTGTATGCGCTTGCACTTGCCTCTATTCGTAAAACTAAGACCGGTGTACCAATGAACCAGGTGCTTTATGAGGCCTATCATACAACACTCAAAGGTAAGAAAAAGAAAGTTCGGCTTGTCGCTATTATGAATAAACTCCTGAGGTACATTTTTTCTGTTTTAAAAAATCAGAAACCTTATGTGGTCCGTCATCCAAAAGTTCATCAACAAATGTTTATGTCGATTGGCCAAGCTAAAACTGACGCTGCTTAATCCTAAAAGTTTTTTAACGTTCGGGTTTCTAAAACCCTCTGTTTTTGGTGTTCTTTTTTACCAATAACTTTTTCTATGATTTTACTTGACTATTTCTAGCTGGTCTATGGGATGTTCTTAATGTTAATATGATTATTGTTGATATTGTTAGTCATATTATATCATATAAATACGGATTATAATTAAAAATTAGATGTGTAACTTGATTGATTGATAAATAGGAAAAGGATATAATGGAAACAGCGAAAAAATATAAAGGGGTTACAAAAGATGAAATATGATTTTGACACATTTGTGAACAGAGACAACACCAACTCAATAAAATGGAACTATGCAAAGGAATATGTCGGTGTGGAAGATGTGTTGCCCATGTGGGTGGCTGATATGGATTTTGAAACGGCACCGGAAATCAAGCAAGCCATCATCGATAGGGCACAGCATGGCATCTATGGCTACACCAAGCGTTCAGACGGCTATTATCAGTCCGTCATAGACTGGAGCCAAAAGCGATTCAACTGGCAAATAGAGAAATCATGGATTACCCACAGCTCAGGTGTGGTCAATGCATTGTTCACAACTTTGCGTGCTCTGACAGACCAAGACGATGGTGTCATGATACAGCCACCCGTCTATCATCCATTTTATCACGCGATTAAGACCTGTGGATGCCGGACTGTTCTAAATCCGTTGAAAATAGTCAATGACAGGTATGAAGTAGATCTGGCAGACTTTGAGAATAAACTGAGAGATGAAAAAGTCAAAATATTTGTCCTGTGCAATCCCCATAACCCAACAGGACGCGTCTTTACTCAGAACGAGTTGACGGCAATGGGAGAGCTATGTATAAAATATAATGTACTGGTCCTATCAGATGAGATTCATGGGGATCTGATCTACAATCGATATAGGCACATACCTTTTGCTTCGATATCTGAGGCTTTTGCCAACAATTCCATCACCTGCACAGCACCTAGCAAGACTTTCAACCTTGCTGGACTGTATACTTCCAACATTATTATACCTAATGAGTCCTTAATGAAAAAGTATCAAGATTCATGTGAAAAGGCTGATATCAATTCATTCAATATTTTTGGCGCAATTGCCTGTGAGGCAGGATACAGATATGGCGAGGAATGGCTGGAACAGCTAATGGATTACATAGAAGGCAACAAGACTTACGTGCTGGGCTATGTCAGAGAGAGACTACCGCAACTTAAAATTTATGAACCTGAGGGAACCTATTTGTTATGGATGGACTGCAATGGCTTGGGAATGACCAACGAAGAATTGGAGCGTTTCATGCTTGAAAAAGCCAGGCTATGGGTCAATCAGGGACATATTTTTGGAAAAGAGGGAAAAGGCTTTGTCAGAATGAATCTGGCATGTCAGAGGGCTACAGTGATAGAGGCGATGACTCGTCTGGAGGCTGCGATTAAGAATCTCTAAATAACACTAAATAACATTCAATCAAAAAGTTATTGACAGGTATCGATTAATATCCTATAATCATTAAAAATATGCAAAATTAAAAACAATGACAGGAAGAGTACATAATCTGTGATGTCAAAGCGAGCCGGTGGTGGTGAGAGTCCGGTACAGAGCGTTTATCGAAGAACATCCTCGAGTTTCCAACCGAAATCCTTTGAGAGTAGACTTGGACGTGTGCTGCCCGTTACAGCAGATAGGTATCGATTATTCTGTACTGATTAAAGTGAGCTAAACGCTAATTAAGGTGGCACCGCGAATATAACCTTCGTCCTTAAATATATAATATATATTTGAGTATGAGGGTTTTTTAATTGCAGAATGATAATGAAATAAAATATATAATTGCGGAGGAAGAAATGGAAAGAGTATTGGTTAGAGATTTAATGGAATTAGAAAACAAAGAGGTAAGACTTTTTGGATGGATTCATAATATCAAAGCATTTAAGGAATTTTCTTTTGTCTATTTGAGAGACAGGTCAGGGATTGTGCAGATGATCATCGATGATGAAAAAATCCTTTCATCTCTCAAGCTTGAATCTTCAGTTAAAGCGAGCGGAAAAGTGCAGATGAATGAAAAGGCACCTGGTGGCGTGGAGATCATTGTAAGTGAACTGGAAGTGGTTGGAGAAGCCAAGTATGATTTGCTGCCCTTTACAATCAATGGCATCGATATCAATGCCTCCCTGGATAAGCAATTGGATTATAGAACCATCTCATTGAGAAGAATGGACAGGCGGGCGGTATTTAAAGTCCAGCAGGAAATCGTTCAAGCTTACAGGGATTTCTTGACAAAAGAAGGCTTCACCGAGATCCACACACCAAAAATTATCGGGATGGAAACCGAGGGCGGTGCAGATATTTTCATGCTGGACTATTTCGGAACTCGAGCCTTTATGGCTCAGAGTCCACAGTTCTATAAGCAGATGATGGTGGGTGCGGGGTTTGAAAGGGTGTTTGAGATTGGGGCAGCTTACAGAGCTGAGCCACACAGCACTTGGAGACATTTGAACGAATATATGAGTCTGGACCTTGAAATGGGTTTCATAGAGAGCGAAGAGGAAATCATGGATCTGGAAGAAAGGCTGATCAAACATATAATCAGTCATCTGAAAACATCCTGTGATGACGAACTGAAAATCATGAAAGCGGAGCTTCCTACAATCGGAACTATTCCTAGAATAACCCTTTCTGATGCACAAGGAATTCTTCTGGAGAAATTCGGAAAGAAATCACCTGTAGGGAATATCGATGCAGAGGGTGAAAAGATTTTTGCCCAGTATGTCAAAGACGAATACGACTCGGATTTCGTTTTTCTGACCAAGTATCCCGCATCAAAAAGACCGCTTTATACCATGCCGGATGATACACTTGAAGGCATGACCAAGTCATTTGACTTGATTTTCAAAGGCTTGGAAATAACAACAGGCGGACAGAGGATACACGACTATGATATGTTGGTTGGAAGTATTCTAAAAGCTGGTGGCAAGCCTGAGGATTTCGATTTCTATCTTGAATCATTCAAATATGGGGTTCCACCCCATGGAGGGTTGGCAATCGGACTGGAAAGGATTACCATGATGTTCCTCGGGTTGGACAACATCAGAAAAGCCACACTGCTCCCGAGAGATATCAACAGAGTCAAGCCGTAATAATGAAAAGCATGATAATGGAGGTTAAAAATGATTGTTACCAAAAAAGAAGTTGCGTATATTGCCGGGTTGGCTAATCTTATGTTTGATGATGTAGAAATAGAAACAATGGCAGATGAGTTTTCAAAAATACTCAATCACTTTGATAATATCAGCAAGGAAGACCTAAGCGGAATTGAGATGTATTCCTTCGCGGATGAGCCGCTAAGACTTAGACCGGATAAGGCGGTACCATTCGAAGAAGCTGGAGCGCTGTATGAGAACACCAAGTCCATGCAGGATACGGCAATCAAAATACCAAAAGTAGTGGATTAGGAGGTGTTAACATGGATGTTGCGGGCTTAAGCATAAAAGATATAAAGAGAGGCCTTGAAAATAAGGCGTTCTCGGATGAAGAGCTTGTGGGCTCTTATCTTGACAGAATCAAAGAATACGATCATAAGATTAAGGCTTTTATAACGGTTTGTGGGGATGAAGCCATCTCTATGGCACAATCTGTAGACCGAAAAATAGCAAAGGGTGAAAAACTTGGACCAATGGAAGGAATTCCAGTAGGCTTGAAGGATAACATGTGCACCAAAGGCGTCAGGACAACCTGTGGCTCAAAGATGCTCAGTGACTTCGTACCCCCATATGACAGCAGCGTGGCAAAAAAACTGAAGGAACAAGGCGCAATAACAATGGGGAAACTGAATATGGACGAGTTTGCCATGGGGTCATCCAATGAGAACTCAGCCTTTTTTGCAACAAGAAATCCATGGGACACGGAGAGGGTTCCAGGGGGATCTTCAGGTGGTTCAGCCGCCGCTGCATCCGCGGGATTTGCGGCAGTTACATTTGGATCTGATACAGGTGGGTCTATCAGAATGCCCGCTTCCTTTTGCGGTCTGGTAGGTGTCAAACCCACATACGGCGCTGTCTCAAGGTATGGATTAGTTGCATTTGGATCATCGCTGGACCAGATAGGACCCTTAGGCCGAAGTGTGGAGGATGCGGCTTATGCCTTTGAAGCCATACAGGGCTTCGATCCCAAGGATTCAACCTCATTGCAATCAGGGTACAAGACTGATTATGACGGGTTGATGAAACAGGGGATAAAGGGTATGAGAGTCGGTATTCCCAAAGAGTTTTTCGGGGAAGGTGTCGACAGGGAAGTTAGAGAAAGTGTACTTGCTTCAGCATTAATTCTGGAGAAAGCAGGCGCTCACGTGGAGGAGTTCAGTCTCCCAATCACAGAAACGGGGCTGTCGGCCTACTATATCATTTCATCCGCTGAGGCAAGCTCAAACCTTGGAAGATACGACGGTGTGAGATATGGCTATCGAACGGATTCTTTCAAGAACTATGAGGAGTTGGTCCTAAAGTCCAGAACCGAGGGCTTTGGTGATGAGGTCAAGAGACGTATTATGCTGGGGACTTACGTCCTGTCATCAGGCTATTATGATGCTTATTACAAGAAAGCCATGCTATTTAGACAAAAGGTCAAGGCTTTATATAAAAGTGCGTTTGAAAAATTCGACACAATCATTTCACCAACTGTACCGGTACTGCCCTTCAAACTGGGAGAAAAAACATCTGACCCGCTACAAATGTATCTGGCAGATACTTTTACAGTGAATGTCAATATAGCCGGCATACCCGCCATTTCCATGCCATCCGGATTCAGTAGCACTGGATTGCCCATAGGGGTACAGTTCATGGGAGACCATATGTCGGAGGATAAACTTTTCAGGGTTGCCTATGCTTTGGAAAAGGAATTAAAACTCGATATGATGCCGAATCTTGAGGGGGTGGAGTAATGTCAGCTTATGAAACAGTTATAGGGCTTGAAATCCATGTGGAGCTTGCCACAGAATCAAAGATATTCTGCTCTTGTCCCACAACCTTTGGGGCAGAGCCAAACAAGAACACCTGTCCTGTCTGTATCGGACTACCGGGTGTCATGCCAGTTCTGAATGAAGAGGTTGTGAATCTCGCTGTCAAAGCGGGTATTGCGTTGAACTGTGATATCAATCTGATCAACAAGATGGACAGGAAGAATTATTTTTACCCTGACTTGCCTAAAGCCTATCAGATATCACAATTCGACCTGCCAATTTGCGTAGGAGGCCATGTGGATGTTGAGGTAGAGGGTAAAAAGACAAAAATTGGACTAACTAGAATTCACATTGAAGAGGATGCGGGCAAACTGATTCATCTGGAGGAAGAGGAAACCACTCTGATCGATTACAATCGAGGGGGAGTTCCCCTAATAGAGATCGTTACAGACCCTGATATCAGATCAGCGGAAGAGGCTGTAGAATTCTTGAGGACGTTGAGAGCCGTTCTGGTTTATTCAGGGATATCTGATTGTCGTATGGAGCAGGGATCGATGAGATGCGATGTCAATATTTCTGTCAGGGAATTTGGTTCCGAGATACTCAATACAAAGGTTGAGATAAAAAACATGAACTCCATGAAGGAAGTCCACAAAGCCATTAAAAAGGAAGAAGCGAGACAGATACAGCTATACAGCTACGGAGAGGGGCATAAGGTCATTCAGGAGACCAGAAGATGGGATGCCGCGAAAGGCAGAACAATCACAATGAGGACCAAAGAGGACGCACAGGATTATCGCTATTTTCCTGAGCCGGATCTTCCCCCTGTCATAATTTCAAAAGAAAAGGTAGCGGATATAGAACAATCACTTCCCGAGCTGCCAACCGCCAAAAAAGAAAGAATGATGGAGAAGTATGGACTTTCACTCAATGACATCGGAATACTGATTGAAGAAAAATCGGTAGCGGATTTTTATGAAGCAGTGGTCCATCTATCCGGTGAACCGAAAGAAGCGGCAAACTGGATCATCACTGAACTGCTAAGAGTACTGAAAACAGAAACAGATATTCCTATGACAGCCAGACAGCTGTCAGATTTGATAATCGAAGTCAAGAAAGGAACCATCAGCAGGACTGCTGCCAAAGATGTCTTTGAGGAGCTTGTCGTATCGGACAAGTCAGTAGATCAAGTCATACAAGAAAAGGGCTTGAAGCAGATCAGCTCATCGGATGAGCTTAAAGGTATAGTCCATTCGGTTTTGCGGGATAACCTCCAAGCTGTTGAGGACTACAAGTCCGGCAAAGGCCAGTCATTTGGATTCTTGATGGGACAATGCATGAAGGCCTCAAAAGGAAAAGGCAATCCAGGGGTTGTCAAATCATTGCTCGAGAAGGCATTAGGGCAATAAGTCGTACTCCAGAACCTGCCAGGTGTTGACATATGTATTGTATATGCTGATTGACC
>CAKMKB010000149.1:0-2853 GCA_927435965.1 uncultured Clostridia bacterium | reverse complement strand
ACTGCTATATAATTCAATCAGGACATGGGAGCCAAAGAATTGGCTGAGATCGAATTGATACTATTCTGACCATTTACCTGATCTGGATAATGCCAGCGTAGGGAGCTTCTTTCAACAAAAAATTAAAACAACCAAATACCTACAATGACAACTACCAGACCGGTAGTTGTTTTTTTGTCTAAAAAAAGAGGAGGCTAAAAATGCCAACAATCAATCTCAGTCTACAGATTGTTCCAAAAGTTCCAAATGTTGAGGACATTTATCCCGTTGTGGATAAGGTCATCGAATATATCCAGAGCACCGGTATAAAGCATGAGGTCGGACCTATGGAGACCACCATGGAAGGAGAACTTCCAGAGCTGCTGAAAATAGTGGAAAAGGCTCAGGAAATATGTGTCAATGAGGGTGCTGTCAGAGTGCTGTCTTTTGTTAAAATAGACTATTCTCCGAAAGGTGTGACCATGGATGAAAAAACCTACAAGTACAGATAATAAGGCGCTCTTAAAAAAGGTATCAATACCCATGTTTTATGTGGGGATCCTGTTGCTGTGGCAGTTTATGGTCTCAATCCTGAGCGTGCCAAACTATATTTTGCCATCACCTTACGTGATCTGGATGGAGCTAGTCAGTTCATTCCCATTGCTGTTGATGCATGCCAGGATTACAGTGATTGAAGTGCTGGCGGGATTTGGCATTGCTTTGTTTCTGAGTGTTGTTCTATCCATCGCCATGGACAGATACAAGTACATCAAAGATCTGCTCTATCCTATGATGGTGATCACTCAGACTGTGCCGATCATGGCTATCGCACCGCTGATGATGATCTGGTTCGGGTTTGGCCTGACACCAAAGATAATTGTGGTGGTGTTGGTGTGCTTTTTCCCCATAGCTGTCAGTCTGACAGAGGGATTGGCATCTGTGGATCCTGAACTGATTGACCTGATGAAGACCATGGACGCCAGTGAGTCTCAGATTTTCCTGAAGTGCAAGCTGCCGGCTTCAATGCCCTCGTTTTTTTCAGGGCTGAGAATAGCGGCCACCTATAGCGTCATGGGCGCTGTCGTCTCTGAGTGGGTGGGTGCCCAGGAAGGACTGGGAATATTCATGACAAGGGTTATGAAATCCTACCGAACACCGGCTCTGTTTGCCGTTATCATATTCATCATTGCCATAACACTAATATTTGTTGCCATCATAGATACCATAGGCAAAAAAGCAATGCCATGGACGAAAGAAAGAAGGAGCTTAAGATGAAAAAAATTGTGACATTTTTACTGATAGCAACCATTTTATTGACATTAGCGGGTTGCCAAGCTAAAACACCGACAGAGGGTGAAACTGACAAAGTAATTTTCACATTGGATTGGTTTCCAAACACCAATCACACAGGCGTTTACGTTGCCAAGGACAAAGGCTATTTTCAAGAAGAAGGCATAGAGATTGAGATTATTCAGCCGGGTGAGAGCACTGCAGAACAGCTTGTGGCTTCAGACTCAGCCCAGTTTGGTGTGAGCTATCAGGAGAGTGTGACCTTCGCCAGGTCTGAAGGGATTCCTGTGGTCTCAGTTGCTGCGGTCATCCAACACAATACCTCAGGATTCATGTCTCTCAAGGATAAAGGCATATTGTCACCCAAAGATTTTGAGGGAAAAAAATATGGTGGATGGGGATCTCCTATAGAAATAGCTACACTGGCCTATCTCATGGAACAGGATGGCGCTGATATCAATCTGGTGGAGATAGTGACTATCGGCGACATAGATTTCTTTGCCGCCAGTCAGAACGGACAGGTTGATTTTGCCTGGGTATACGAGGGCTGGTCAGTCATAGAAGCAGGGCTCAAAGGCTTTGATGTCAATTACATGGATCTAGGCCAGGAGGCTAATGTTTTTGACTACTACACACCTGTCATTATCACCAGTGAAAAGCTTATTACAGAGAATAAGGACCTGGTGGAGAGATTCATGCGAGCCCTTGCAAAGGGTTATGAATTTGCTGTGGAAAACCCTGAAGACTCAGCTCAGATACTTCTTGACAGCGCGCCAGAACTGGATGCTGAGCTAGTCAAAGCAAGTCAGGTATTTCTGTCGACCAAGTACATTGATGATGCCCAATACTGGGGATATCAAAGTGAAGAAACATGGGACAGATACACAGACTGACTTTTTGAAAACGGATTTATAACAAACAAGGTTGAATCAGAAAAGGCATTTACCAACGACTTTCTTCAATAATAGGATGTGATAAAATGGCACCAAGGGTTGTTCTGAAAAATGTATCAAAAACCTATATGATGGATCAGGAAAAGAGGCTTGATACTCTGGATAACGTCAGTCTTGTGCTGAATGACAAAGAGTTCGTGTCAATCGTCGGTCCCAGTGGCTGCGGGAAAAGCACTATATTTCGTCTAATCACAAAGATTGAAGGTGCATTTCAGGGAGAAATTTTTATTAATGACGTGCCAGTTGAGGCTTCTGGAGAAACCATCAGCTATATGCAGCAAAAGGATCTCCTGATGCCCTGGAGGAGGGTTATGGATAATGTCATACTTCCTTTGGAGATCAAAGGCTTTCCTAGAGAGAAAAGTCTGAAATTGGCTTCTGAACACATTGACGAATTTGGATTGACAGGGTTTGAACAGGCTTATCCCAACCAGCTTTCCGGGGGCATGAGACAGCGGGCAGCATTGCTTAGAACATTTCTCGTTGATAGCAGTATAATTCCTTTACTTGGCATGCTATTCCTCCTTCATCTTGTTAATTGCTTATTCATTTACATTATCATTATAATACAAAATAATGATTTTGCAAATGATTTTCATTAACAATAAGCGGAGATTTCTTTTTTATATGC
>CAKMKB010000148.1:0-2116 GCA_927435965.1 uncultured Clostridia bacterium | reverse complement strand
CAAGAAAAGCCAACCTTCAGAAAATCATTCATAACAAGCAGATGTCTTGTCCCAGCCACTTCTTTTTTTGAATGGGAGGAGATTGATGGCAAAAAGATAAAAAGAAGAATAACTGTAGAAGGCGAAGAATTGTTTTCTATGGCTGGACTATATGATGAATTCATTGATAAAGAGGGGAACCCCTTCAGAGCTTATACGATACTGACTGTAGCTGCCAACGAACAGATGTCGATGATCCATGACAGAATGCCAGTGATTCTGAGCAGGGAAGATGAGGACAAGTGGCTTGATTTAAATGAAAACAACCTTGAAACACTAAAAAAGTTGATCATCCCATCACCACTTCACCTTACTATTGAATAAAATTTTCAAAAAAGTATTGCATTAATAATTTTGTCGGACTATAACTTGAGTTTAGCAGAAAAACACAAAGAACAAAGCCTGTAACCCTTGCAAATAGAAGTGTACAGGCTTTTTGACTTTGTCGCAAAGTTGTAGTACTCTAGATCATTTCTTGGTTTTGGCTATAATATTTTTGATATCGCCCAATGTCATGAACCTTTTTGAGAAATCTATGTCTGCTGCATTGCCTAAATCATCAACAATTTCATTGTAGCAGTCTAACACGTAATAGTTCTTATCAATACAGGTCCCAGTCATTTCGTTCATTGTGTCAACCAAACTTCGCACTGAGTGTTTGCATTTTGTTTTCAATTGCAGCAACCTAAGCAGGAGCAGGGAGACAAAACAGGTCAAGAAATGGGCTTCAATATGTTCTATGATTTTGTAAATTTTATTGGAAGGGTTTTCATTGTGATTTGTGCATTGTGAATTTACTTGTCTATTGCGAATTGCTTAACACCAAAATCGTATTTTCGTAGAAAATATAATTATCATATAGTATAATATGACTGATGATTTACATAACGGAGGAGAATTGATGCTATATATAATGTTGATTTTTTCGATTTTGGCTGGTATTGACAAGCTAATGAACAACAGATTTGGAATAGGCGCAAAATTCGACGAGGGGTTCAAAGCGATGGGTGGGCTAGCGCTTACTGTAATTGGAATTTACAGCCTTTCCCCAATAATTGCATCTACAGCTGCACCATTGCTCACGCCACTGGCTGATCTATTTCATACAGATCCATCAGTATTCATAGGCAGCATACTTGCTACAGATTTGGGAGCTTTTAATACAAGTGTTGAAATAGCCAGGGATGAATCTATGATAGCGTTCAATGGTATAATGCTGGGATCAACTTTAGGAGCGACCATATCCTTTACGATCCCAGTTGCAACAAACCTGATATCTTCAAAGGATTTTGGTTACTTCTCCAAAGGTGCTCTTGCAGGGATCGTAACAGTGCCAGTGGGTTTGATAATAGCAGGTATAATGCTAAAGATACCTGCACTGAATATGTTTTACAACCTTATGCCAGTCATCGCATTCTCGTTGTTTGTCGCCTATGGTTTAATAAAAGCTCAGGACAGAATGGTATCAATATTTAAGATACTAGGAAAGCTTGTACTTGGAATAAGTACGCTTGGTTTATTAATAAGTATTTACAGCTATTCCACTGGCTATATCTTAGTTAAGGGAATGCTTCCGCTGGAAGAGGCAGTCATGCTTGTTTTCACAATAGCAGTTGTTCTTTCAGGAGCATACCCGATGCTGTATTTTCTGCAAAGAAAGCTTAACCGGATTCTAAAAGGTATATCTGGGAAATTCGGTCTCGACGAATTTTCGATTCTGGGACTATTTTCGTCATTAGCAAGCTGTCTCCCAATGATGGGAGTGTACCACGAGATGAACTGGAAGGGAAAAATCATCAATGCAGCCTTCGCCGTAAGCGGTGCTTTCGTGTTTGGTGGACAGATGGGTTATGTGTCCTCAGTTTCTCCAGCATCTTTAAATGCCTTTATAGTCTCCAAACTCGCATCTGGTATCGCTGGTATAGCTTTAGCTGCTGTCATAATTAAACTGGAAATAAAAAAGGGGGACATAGAAACCTATGGCAAATAGTAAAGCCATCTGCTTATTCGATCCTTGTCTAGAACGATTATTGAATCCTTGTCAACCTTTGAAATGAAATCAGCTATTCTATTTGTC
>CAKMKB010000147.1:0-5119 GCA_927435965.1 uncultured Clostridia bacterium | reverse complement strand
AGATAAGAGAATAAATAATCTAGAAAAAATTGTCATTTTAGATCAAGCATCTAAGTGGTATCCTCCGAACTATGGATTGAATCTGATTAATAAGGAGAAAAGTTGGATCAAAGCTGTAGATCAGGTCTCTCTCCAAATAGGCAAGGGTGAAATACTGGGCATAATTGGAGAAAGACCTGATCTACAGCTTTGATCCAACTTTTCTCCTTATTAATCAGATTCAATCCATAGTTCGGAGGATACCACTTAGATGCTTGATCTAAAATGACAATTTTTTCTAGATTATTTATTCTCTTATCTGTCGTCATCGGTTTCAATAATCTCCATATGTATTTAGTGTGTTGGCATCCAACAGCGCTTTCGTGTAATGGTGTTTCGGATTATTAAGTACATTTTGAACCAAACCTGTTTCCAACAGCTCGCCTTCATACATCACAGCTATCTTATTGCAATAAGAAGCGACAACCGATAGGTCATGAGTAATAATAATTCTTGTCAAGTGCATCTTTCTGCTCAAATCAGCAATCTCATCCATTAGCTGCACTTGAGTTATCACATCCAAGCCAGTTGTAGCTTCATCCATAATCAACAGTTTAGGTTGATGAATCAGACTCAATGCAATTGATACTCTTTGAATCATGCCTCCTGACAACTGATGAGGGTATGAATCATACACCTTCCGGGATAAATTCATCGACTCAAGCAAATAGATGAATCGATTCTCTATTTCTTTTCTTGTTGCTTTGGGATAATGTACCCGATAGATATCTTCAACATGCGTTCTTATTTTATGTACAGGGCTAAAAGAACTCATAGATTTTTGAAAAACGATGGCTAGTTCAATCAACCGAACACTATTGAGTTCATTGACTGTCATTTCAGACAGAATGTGATTGTTAAACAAAACCTTACCGGTTATAACGGCTCTATCTTTCGACAAAAGTCCCAGCATTCCCATAGCAAGTGAGGATTTGCCAGATCCAGATTCCCCCACGATTCCTAAAGTGTCTCCAGTGTTTAACTTAAAGCTAATATTTCTGACAGCATGTACTTGATTATCTGCATTTCTGTTTTTATATGTAATGCAATAATCTTTCAACTCCAATATTCTACTCATTTAGCCACTCTTCCTATTAATGTATTTGGGATTAAGCACATGGTTAAGCCCGTCGCTTAGCAGATACAAAATTGTAACTGTCACCACAATCGCTAGACCGGGAAACACAGAAATCCACCAAGCAGTACCAACATAAGACTTACCGGCATAGATCATCTGTCCCCAGCTTATGACATAGGGATTTCCCAAACCTAAAAATCCCAAACTGGCTTCAAGCAGAATCGCATTTGACATTATAAGCGTAGTATTAGCAATTACAGGCATCATTCCGTTAGGCAGAATATACCTGAACAGAATCTGAAATCCATTCTCTCCGATTGATCTTGCACCAACGATGAATGTCCTCTCTTTCAGTGACAGTACCTGTGATCTCATCAGCTTGGCATTTCCGGTCCAAGTAGTCAGTCCTATTACCATTATCACATTAAACAGGCTGTTTCCAAATAAGGCTATAATCAACAGTAAGAGAAAAAAGACAGGGATCATCATAAGACCATTGATGATTTCTGATACAATCTGGTCAACTCTCCCGCCACAAAACCCCGCAAAGCCACCGATGCAGATACCCAATATACCAGATATCATAGCTGACACTGTAGCGATCACCAGAGATGTTCTAGCGCCATATATCAACATGCTGAAAATGTCCAGCCCCAACTGGTTAGCACCCAATACATGTCCATTTTCACCAATACCACTTAAAAAATATGGACCGAAATAATAAGGATCATGTGTCGCCAACGCATTAGAGAAAGTTACAATACTAATTAGAAAGAGTATGCCATAGCACCCCAGTCGAAGCTGTAAATCACTGTTGATGATTTTCTGTATAGTTTTTATTTTCATCAGCAACTCCCTAATACCTTATTCTAGGGTCAAAAGCCACATACACAAGATCTATCGCCAGCATGACAATTGCAACCAGAACAGATGCAACTAGATATACGCCCATCAGTACAGGATAGTCTCTCTGAGATATTGCACTTACAATCATTTTGCCTGTTCCTGGCCATGAGAATACAATTTCAGTTAGAGCGACACCTGTAATCATATATGCCATAGAAATACCCACTAGTGTGATTATGGGTAAGATAGCATTCTTAAATATATACTTATTAAATATCATTTTCTCACTCATACCTACAGCTCTTAAAGTCATAATATAATCTTCATCTTTAACCTGAAGAATAGATGATTTGGCGACTCTGAAGTAGCTGGGAATCTGAATAAGAATCAATGTTGAAACTGGTAGAATCATATGTCTGAGAACCTCTATCAGATATCTTAATCCAGTAACAGATGTCCTGACATCTGACATACCATAGGCCGGAAACCATTTTAGTTTTGAAGCAAACAGGATTATCAACATAAGCCCTAGCCAGAATGAGGGTGTTGCATTAAACAGATAGGCTAGCCCAGAAAAAACCACGTCAAAAAGCGACCCTTCCTTCCTGGCCGCTATTATCCCAAAACTTGTACCGATTAACAATGCGAATGTAGTAGATATTAGCGTCAACAACAAAGTTGGCTTCAATCCTTCATAAATCATTTGAGTAACTGGACGGTTATAGATTATTGAAACTCCCAAATCACCACTGAATATCAATTTCAGGTAAATTAAATATTGGGCTGATAATGGTTTATCAAGTCCGTATTTCTCTTCCAATGCTGATCTTAAGTCAGGATTGTCATGTTCCTTCCCCATAAGTGTTTTAATCGGATCTCCAGGAGCAATCTTGATAATGATAAAATTGACGGTTAAAATAATGAAGACAGTTAATATTCCTGCAAATAGTCTTTTAACCAGATATCCTCTCAAGGTTTCCTCCTAATGAACAACTTATAATTGGTCCTATAATACTTATGACGGTGAAATCAGATTTATTGTTCCCGTTAAAATTCTCTATTGTTGAATCTTATCGGCTTCAATATCCTCACCATTCTGATGTATGATCATACCAGTTGTTTTTCCATCAAGATCTTTTACAAATGTCAATTGGATATCCAAAACCTCATGAAAGAAAAAATCTTCTGAAGCAGGATAAAAAAGTTGGCTTGAGGTGTCAGGTGTTTTTAAGTATAAGTGCTCTCCGTCTGTTGTGACTTCAAGGATAATCTGCGGGTGTTGATATTTTCCCGCATAATCTTGATAAATGCTTGGATCTACTATCGCTATATCATGTTGAACAACCTCTGAAAGCCCGAACTCCTTCAATACATCGGCTTTCACAACCTCTACGGTATGGGTGGATCTTGATTGAGTAAAATACAGAACAATTATGTTCTCATTCGGTATTACAAACCCAATAGTGCCATCTGATCCACCATGACCGAAAGCACTGTCTACTTCCCAGAGATAGCCGTAATTATTGCTAAATCCATTGGGTTGCAATGCTTGGGAAACCATTTGCTCAGAGATATACTGTTTTGAATCTATCTTCCCGTCATTCAACCACATGTATAGAAATTTTGCATAATCCAGTGTTGTAGAGTAAACCCCGCCACTTGCTCTGAAGTATGGCACTAACGGAGGCTTAGAATTATCCCAGTATTTGACGTATCCATCTCCCATTCTCAAATAAGTAGCACTTATTCTAGACCTTTTGTCTGGCTGACTATCCAAGGTGCAAAAGGTGTCTGTCATGTTTAATGGCGTAAAAATATTCTTTTGGATAAATTCCTCAACAGGCATGCCTGTAACCTCTGCAATGACAGCACCAAGTACAGCAACTCCTGCGTCGCTGTATCTATACATGGTGCCTGGCTCCACTTCAGGACCCGCAGTACCTATATCGTCTACCACCTCTCTTAGTGAGCCGTAGTCTTCAAAATCTTTGGGGCAACCAGGTTGACCAAATCCACCTGTATGTGTTATCAGATGTCCAATCGTGATCATTCCCGATTTATCATTGTCAAATGAACCCAAATGCTTTGAAACAGGATCGGAAAGATTTAGCATACCTTGTTCAACCAACATCAAGGCAGCGGTTCCAGTTATGGGTTTGGTCATGGAGCGAATTCGGAAAATAGTGTCATATTTCATCGGTATATCCATTTCCTTGTCCATCCATCCATAAGACTCGTGGATCAAAATATTTCGATTTTCTATCACAAGCAATTGGGCTCCAACTATTTCACCATCTTCGACCCAATCATTAATAAGTTGTAAGACATTATCAAACTTAGCTATGTTGTCAGCCTTATCATCATCTTCACTTACTGTGAAGAAATCATCTGTGTTCAATGATCCAATATCGCTTTGACTGTTACAAGCCCCTAAAATTAAGCAAAATAGCACTGTCATTATACAAAACCCAATACTCTTTCTATTCATAACCTTAATCCTCTTCCACAAAATCCTTAAACACCAGGTTTGTTTACAATATTGCACTGAAAATGCTGAAGAATAAAGAAGATGCTGAAGATATTTCTCAAGAGGCATTGATTAAGGTCTATAAGTACATTGACAGTTTCAATATGGATTCCAGTTTTAGGACATGGATGTACAGAATAGTGGTTAACACCTGTTTGGATTACATGCGAAAAAACAAAGCCACCGTTGTGTCAATCGACAAACCTATAAAAACAGATTATAACGAGTTTCAAGTTGAGATAGAGGACAAGAGACCATCACCGGAGGAGTTGTTCGAAAGAAAAGAAACCCAAAAGTTGGTGATTGAAGCATTGAATCAACTTGATGATAGTTTCAAAACTGCGATTATCTTAAGGGATATCAATGATTTCAGCTACGAGGAAATTTCTGATATTCTAACTTGCAGTTTGGGAACAGTTAAGTCCAGAATCTGTAGAGGCAGACAGAAGCTAAGAGAAATAATAGAGAAGGACGAAAGAATTAATCTCTATAGCATTAAAAAGGTTGTTTAAGGATTTTGTGGAAGAGGATTAAGGTTATGAATAGAAAGAGTATTGGGTTTTGTATAATGACAGTGCTATTTTGCTTAATTTTAGGGGCTTGTAACAGTCAAAGCGATATTGGATCAT
>CAKMKB010000146.1:0-8140 GCA_927435965.1 uncultured Clostridia bacterium | reverse complement strand
TGCCTTTTACAGCTATGGTATGTCTGATTGCAGCCCTTGGTATAACTGGCATGCCTGGTTTCAACGGTTTTGCGAGCAAATCTCTGTTGCACCATGCAATAATTGAAGCCTATGAATATGGCCATCCCTCCTTCAGATATGCTGAGATAGTTTTTACAGCTGTCAGCGCTGGGACGGTCTGTTCGTTTATAAAGCTGTTTGGACTTGTTTTTCTGGGCAAATGTCCCGAAAAATATAATAATATAGAAGGTGAGAAAGGTATGATGGATCTCGCCATGGGAGGTTTGGCTATTTTAATACTCGCTATAGGTCACTCCCCAAACTTCCTGATGCAACGGTTTATCATACCAGCTGCCAGAACCTTTACTTACGAAGCGGCTTTTATTGATAAATACCTGGTCAATATCAACTTTTTCAACTATCTGGAGCTGGTGGGAATGGTCTGGGTTTATGCCCTCGGTGCTCTTGTATTTGTTTTCGGTATGAAGCTGAATCTTTTTCATATTCATTTGTATGAATGGCTTGACATCGAACGGTCCATCTACAAACCGATGTATCGAGGTGTTGTATCATTTTCAAAGGGTTTTACAAACCGTTACGAACTGGCTATCATCAACAGTGATGTCGTCATCTATTCGATTATTCTGACAGGTGTTCTGCTAGTTCTTCTGAGATTTGCATAAATCAAAATAATAATCAAGGAGAAAATGTATGGGTTTAACGAGAATCATTGTTCAACTTTGGCTTCCCGCTATTATCATCATTTTTGGTTTAATTGAAGCAATCTTAATTCCCCTATTAAAAGGCAACAGGCGACTTTTCAGAAGAGTTTCCGTAAAGGTCATGCTGATTGTGACCACACTTTTTATGCTTCTTGCCTATGAAGAAGTCCAAAAAGGAACCATTCTGTATGAAATACCCGGTGTTTTCGGCAACGGAATCATATTTAAGATAGATTACCTGAACTATATATTAATGATTTTCGCAGGTATCATCTATCTGATTGTCAGCATATACAGCTCCGTAGATGTAAAAAATATCGGACGTGAAAGAAGCTTTTTCTTTTTCTTTGTCATTTCTTACATCTCAACATTAGGAACCCTCATGGCAGGTGACCTTCTGAGTTTTTTCCTGTTCTTTGAAATCATGACATTCACCACCTATGCACTAATGATTCATGTCAGAACCCCCGAGGTGATGGCAGCTGGAAACACCTATATTTACATGGGTATTATCGGTGGATTGAGTATCCTCAGCGGTATTTTGATGCTTTCGGCATATACACAGAGCTATGAATGGATTAATCTAGCTGATAAGTTAAGCCTTTTGAACAATGTAAAATATATCATTGTCGGGTTCTTCATTTTCGGATTTGGAATCAAAGCAGGCATGGTGCCTTTCCATTTCTGGGTTCCAAAGTCCTATCTAGGTGCACCATTCTCGGTCAATGCATTGTCTTCCGGTATTCTGATGAAGGTAGGCGCTTACGGTATATTGAGAGTTGTCGCCACCGTTCTTTCAACAAGTTCATCATCTGTCACTTCAGATAGTATCATATGGTTGACTTCAAAAAATATCGGTGTCGTTGTCATATGGTTGGGAATACTAACCATGGCCGTAGGTGTTTTTATGGCACTGCTGCAGGGCAACATGAAGCTGATGCTCGCTTACCATAGCGTCAGCCAGATGGGCTATATCATAATGGGTATTGGTGTAGCCGCATATCTTGGTTTTAAGGGTGCTATGGGGTTTTCAGGCAGTATTTACCACATGGTCAACCATGGTCTATTTAAGGCCCTGCTTTTTATGGTGGCTGGTGCTGTCTATGTGAGGACTAAAGAGTTGGATATGTATCAGCTGGGAGGTCTTTGGCGAAAGATGCCGGTGACGGCACTGTTGGCACTTATAGCTGTTTTTGGTATAACAGGAATGCCCGGATTCAACGGGTTTGCCAGCAAATCTATCCTCCACCATGCCATAATTGAGGCTTATGAATATGGACACCCATCATTCAGATATGCAGAACTTCTTTTTACACTGGTGAGCGCTGGAACTGTATGTTCTTTTATCAAATTCTTCAAGTTTATTTTCCTGGGCAAGTGTCCACAAAGATTTGAATCAATTGAAGGTGATTTTCCAAAAATGAATATTGCGATGTCGTTACTGGCAGTCTTAATTATATTTATCGGGTTGAACCCTTCGGTATTCCTTGATACCTTCATCATACCAGGTCTAGCGACATTCACCTATGATCCAGGCTTTATCAATCAGTATATTGTAAACATGAATTTCTGGAATTCAGGTGATCTGATAAATGCAGTGATAGTCTATGCTTTGGGCGCTATCATTTTTTTCCTTGGACAAAAGTATCATCTTTTCCATATGCATCTACCGAGTTGGTTAAATGCAGAAAAAATCTTCTACAAACCTGTAGAAGACTTCTGTGAAAAATTCCCAAATTATTGTGTTCAGAAGTTTGAAAACAATATGGTTATCGGGGACGTGCTAATCTATTCCATACTGCTGACTGTTATTATGATCATGCTTGTCATTTCAAGACTGTTAATATGATACCCCGTACTTATTCCAGCCAAGATAAAGAGCCCCAACAGCTCCATCTTGAGCTGGTTTTTTTATTGTCAGATTTGGGTGAAGCTTTTTTATCTCCAAGATGAATTTGTCTCTAATATAGCCTACATTGGTAATGATACCGCCTATATAGGTTAACTCAGCAGACTCGTCTGCTGAATAAAGCTTTCGTATAACAGCATTCACCATCTGTAACAGAGCCTCAACGGACTCATCCAATATTGCCAACGCTAGCGCGTCCTTCTCCTTGGCTGCCTGTACAGCAACAATTGAAAGCTCTGCAATTTTTTTCTTGTCTGTGTTTGGATCATGAACAAATCCTATAATATCCTCCACACCATCAAGCTCTAAGAACTCAATCGCCTTTTCTGTCATAAGTGTGGGCGAAAGCCTTCCGTCATAGGATTTCATGATTGTTATAAGTGTTTTCATTCCTATATCATAGCCACTGCCTTCATCCGCCAGTATATGCCCCCAACCTCCAGCTCTTACAAGTCGATTGTCTCGTATACCTGTTGCTATGGAACCTGTACCTGAGACAATGATAACACCTTCATCTTTTTCCAAAGCACCGACCAAAGCGGTTCTGGCATCATTAAAGACCAATATGTCACATGTTATATTCAACTCCACAAAAACATCCCGTATGACTTGCTTATCCATTTCCCTGTCCACACCAGCCAATCCCAACGAGATGAAGGTCAAATCACTGTAATCAAACTGATGTTTCAAGCAATAGTAATTGACTATACTTTCAAAAACATCTTTGGTGTTTTCCAGTCCCGAAGAATAATAATTTGACGGTCCAAACACACAACTGTCTAGAATGTTCCCAGCCATATCACCAAGGTAAGTCAAGGTTTTGGTTCCTCCGCCATCTACACCGATACAATATTTCATAACACACCTCTTTGGTTATTGATCTTTATAGACTCTTTACATAGTCAATTAGTTCTTTGGCATTCTCTTCTTTTGTAAAGTCCATAGGCGTCTTGTATGCATGAAGCATTCCTCTTTCATCAGGAGCGAGGTTCTTCTTGTTTTTCAGTTTGAATTCTAAAATTTTCATTAGAATCTTATCGATTGCTGAGCATTTGCTATAATCAAATCCCCCTCGAAGATAGAAAAATTTGGTTGCTTCTTGCTCTTGTTCTGTAAAGTTTTTCTTGATAACCGAATCAAGCTCTTCTTTCCTTCCAGGAGAAGCACCTGTTGTATACACAATTATGTTTTTGCTTGGATATAGATTGATAGATTCCTTAATTGTTTTGATACCATTGATACCTGAGGCGTAAAGCCCTCCGCCAAAAATGAGTGTGTCGAATTCTTTTAGATTTTCAGGTTTGGCTTCTGATCCTTGGAGTAATTTTGCCCCAAGTGCCTCTGATATCCATTCTGCATAATTTTTTGTGTATCCTGATTTAGATTTATAGATTACAGCCGCTTTCATATCAGATACTCTCCTGCTCTTTTATTTTGGTTAAATCAGTGATGAAATTATCCACCGCGGACTCTGGAGTCGCCCATGATGTGACAATCCTGACTGATGATCTTTCAGCATCAACCCTGCTCCAAGTATAGAATTGATAATGTTTATTGAGCTCATCAATAACCGAATTTGGCAATATGGGGAAAATCTGGTTGGATGATGGTTTCCCCAAAAAATCATATCCAAGGCTCTTCACCGCTTGTGCGATCTTAAAAGCCATATCATTGGCATGCTTTGCATTGTCAAAGAACAGGTTGTCGCTGAACAACGTTTTGAATTGTAGCCCCAGTAATCTTCCCTTTGCCAACAACGCACCGTTTTGCTTAATATAATATCTGAATCTATCCTTCAGATCGTCGTTGCACAATACAATAGCCTCGCCTATCAACGCACCATTCTTAGTCCCACCTATATAAAAGGCATCTGTCAGCTCCGGTAGATCTTTAATTTCCAGATCGCTTTCCGGGGACATAAGAGCCGATCCTAGTCGTGCACCATCCATAAATAGATACAATCCATTTTCTTGGCAGAAATGATGCAGTTTCTTCAATTCGCTCTTTGTGTAAACCGTTCCGATTTCAGTTGAATTCGAAATGTAGACCATCTTGGGTCTAACCATGTGCTCATCGGTATGGAAAACGAGTACCTTTTCTATCTGTTCGGGTGTAATTTTGCCATCAATTGAATCGATAGCATTGATTTTATGTCCCTTGGCTTCCACTGCACCTGTCTCATGTACGTGTATGTGCCCTGTTGAAGCTGAAATCACCGATTCATATGGTTTAAGTGCTGATGAGATCACTATATAATTTGCCTGAGTGCCCCCTGAGACGAAATGGACATCAGCGTCATCATTATTGATCGCTTTCTTGATTAAGGATCTAGCTTCATCACAGTATTGATCTTCACCATATCCGTTTTGTTGAACAAGGTTTGTTGTTGATAACGCTTCTAAAATTTTGGCATGTGCGCCTTCGCTATAGTCGTATAAAAAGCTAAACTTAAAATTGCTCATATCATTTACCTGCCTATTACTTATTTGTTTGAAACACTTGTTTTCATAACAGTTATATTATACATGTTTTTACGGTTTATTCAAAGCCTTCCTTGGTTTCAGTCTAGCTTATTCAAGTCATTTGAATTCTGTTCACAATTGCTATATAATTATATCACTATTTAGATGATCGACAATATATCTTGAAATGAGGAAGTAAATGAGTAAAAAACTTGTATTAGCGGAAAAACCTTCTGTAGGTAACGAGATTGCCAAAGTATTAGGCTGCAAAGAAAAAAGAAACGGCTATATGGAAGGAAGCAATTATATCGTAACATGGGCCTTTGGCCATCTTGTCACACTTGCTGATCCTGATGCCTATAATAAACAATATGCCAGCTGGAATCTGGATGATTTGCCTATTATTCCATCGGTTATGAAGCTGATGGTTATCAAACAATCCTCCAATCAATATAAAACCGTCACAAGCCTTATGTCCAGAAATGACGTGAATGAGATCATCATCGCCACCGATGCAGGCCGAGAGGGTGAATTAGTAGCCCGATGGATTCTCGAAAAATCAAATATCAAAAAGGATGTCAAGCGTCTATGGGTCTCCTCCGTGACTGCTAAGGCTTTGAAGGATGGCTTCAATCGACTGAGATCGGGAAAAGAATATGAGAATCTGTATGCTGCAGCTGTAGCTAGGGCTGAGAGTGATTGGATAGTTGGCATCAATGCCACCAGAGCTCTTACGACAAAATACAATGCTCAATTAAGCTGTGGCAGAGTCCAGACGCCAACAGTCTCCATCATACAGCAACGAGAAGATGAAATAAAAAGCTTTATACCCAGGAAGTATTATGGTCTACAAGCTGATTCGTCAGGGATATCCTTTGTTTGGCAGGATCAGAAAACCAAAGGAAATAAGACTTTTGAACTGGGTTATATCGATCAGATACTTGCAAAAGTCACCGGCCACAGCGCAACAGTGGTTTCTGTCGAATCAAAAAACAGGCTGAGCTACTCTCCACCACTTTATGATCTCACTGAGTTGCAAAGGGACGCCTTTAAAATATTCAATTATTCGGCAAAAAAGACTCTCTCTATCATGCAGACTCTTTATGAAAAACACAAGGCACTGACTTACCCGCGGACTGACTCCAGATATCTGACAGATGATATTGTACCGACAATTCCTGAGAGATTGGGAGCCATCGGTATCGATCCCTACAAGTCAATTGCTTTTGGCCTGCTTAAAAGCCCTGTAAAGGCCTCTAAACGCTTTGTAGACAACTCTAAGGTGTCTGACCACCATGCCATCATACCTACCGAGGAATCGCCTTATATCAGCTCTCTGGAGTTTGATGAGAGAAACATATACGAGCTTGTGGTGAAGAGATTCCTGTCTGTACTGATGCCACCCTTTGAATACGAGGAAAAGACGATAACTGTTTCTATAAACGGAGAACTCTTCACAACAAAAGGTGTTCGTATCATCAATATGGGCTGGAAACAAACAGACAAAAAAGAGCTTTCAGATACGATTCTACCTGATATTAAAGCAAATAGCAGACTTGATATCAATCGAATTGTCAAAACCTCAGGAGACACAAAACCCCCCGCCTACTTCAACGAGGGAACTCTATTGAGCGCAATGGAAAACCCTGTAAATTATATGCCAGCAGGTGAAAAAAAGCTCAAGGAGATTCTGGGTAAAACAGGTGGCTTGGGTACGGTGGCCACAAGAGCTGAAATCATCGATAAGCTGTTTAACACGCAGCTTTTAGAGCTAAGAGGCAATAACATATTGGTGACCGGAAAAGGAAAACAGCTTCTGAATCTTGTTCCGGAGGAATTGAAATCGCCATTGCTGACTGCTGAATGGGAAAGCAAGCTAAATCAGATTGCAGAGGGCAAACTGAAGAAAGACAGCTTCATCAAGGAAATGAAGGCCTATACAGAAAAAATCATCAAGGAAATCAAGGGCAGCGAAGAGAAATTTAGACATGATAATCTTTCAACCACCAAATGTCCGGACTGTGGTAAAATTATGCTGGAAGTCAAAAACAAATTTGGGAAAAATCTGGTCTGTCAAGACAGAGAATGCGGTCACCGTATTCAATTGTCAAGAACTACCAACGCTAGATGTCCCAATTGCCATAAAAAGCTGGAGTTGATCGGAAACGATGATGATAAGACCTTTATATGCAAAAATTGCAGTTATAGGGAAAAGCTATCCGCTTTCGAGAAAAGAAAAAAGGAAATGAACAGCAAAGGCGGAAAAAGAGATCTCCAGAGCTATCAACAAAAGCTTGAAAAGATAGAAAAAGAAGCAATTGAGGAAGATAATCCCTTCGCTGCCTTGGCGAAACTAAAACTGGATGAAAAACGCAAGAAATAATATTAGGCATGATGGAGTAACCCATGAAAGAGATTAACATATCGCAGGTTAGAGAAATATCAAATAGGTTTAAGAACCATCATATTACAGCATTCAGTGCACAAATGGCCTTCTTTCTATTTCTTTCAATTTTCCCATTTACCATGTTTATTCTGTCGTTGACTTCAAGGTTAAATCTGGATATAGATGGCATCATATCCAATATAAGATACAATTTGCCCCCTGAATCGAGATCTGTATTTATAGGTCTAGTCAATAATTATTTATTGAATGATAGCTTGAGCCTTTTATCCATATCCGGTCTGGCTGCTCTGTGGTCATCCTCAAGAGGAGTGAATGCATTGATGATAGCATTCAATATCGCTTATGGCTATGATGAGACCCGTAATTTCATTAGGCTTAAATTAACAGCAATGTTCTACACGCTTATACTCGTGATTTCAATCATCGTTACTCTGGCGTTGCCCTCCATCGGTAATGGGTTTTTTAACTTCATTGACAATTTTATTCCGGTATCTCCTTTTTTCGTTGATTTGTTCTATTCTATCCGCCTTCTTCTAAACATAGCAGTTTTTGTCTTCTTCATATTGTCCATGCACAAGGTTTTACCTTCCGGTAATTTAAAATACAAAGACACCCTATTCGGTGCCTTGTTTTCCATCGT
>CAKMKB010000145.1:0-8248 GCA_927435965.1 uncultured Clostridia bacterium | reverse complement strand
GGCCAATCGACATAAACATTTGTTGATGAACTTTTGGATGACGGACCACATAAGGTTTCTGATTTTTTAAAACAGAAAAAATATACCTTAGGAGTTTATTCATAATAGCGACAAGCCGAACTTTCTTTTTCTATTGCTAGGCTTTGTAAGTTCAATGATGTTAAGACATCTTTTTACACTTCTAAAGATATGCTACATCTAAAACTCTTGGTGCGTGACTACTATAAAATTGTCGATCTTAAAGCCAATGCTAAAAAATCTTTCGCCAACGCTTTATATGTCTATTATCCTGGTTTGCAAAGCGCTTTTTCTGATCTTACAGGCAAAACACCTCTTGATTTCATTACGCGGTATCCAACACCTCAGGACCTTCTAAACGCTTCTTCAGATGAAGTTCTAACCCTTTTGCAGGCATCGTCTAGGCGTGGTTTGAAATGGGCTAAGTCCAAACTAGAACTACTCCTTGATATCGCATCCAGTGCTTCAGTTCTTGGCATTCATCCAATGACTTTTAGCTCAAAAGTAAAACGGTTTGTTGATACTTACAGCTTTTATGACAAGCAACGCCTATCTCTACTTGATGAAATCAAAAACTTCATTAATGTGGCTTCTTTTGCTGATGAATTCAATCACAACATCTCTTTGCTTTGTAGCTTTAAAGGGGCTGGCTTTATTAGCGCTGTTACACTTTTAGCTGAAATGAATACGATTCATAACTTCTCAAAAGCTAGCCAGCTTGTCGCCTTTTTTGGTGTTGATCCAGCCGTCAATGAATCTGGTAAATTCAAAGGTGACTCAAACAAAATGTCAAAACGTGGTACCGCCATCGGTCGGAGGGTTTTATATGCCCTTGCTCTTGCCTCCATTCGTAAAACTAAGGCCGGTGTCCCAATGAACCAGGTGCTTTATGAGGCCTATCATACAACACTCAAAGGTAAGAAAAAGAAAGTTCGGCTTGTCGCTATTATGAATAAACTCCTAAGGTATATTTTTTCTGTTTTAAAAAATCAGAAACCTTATGTGGTCCGTCATCCAAAAGTTCATCAACAAATGTTTATGTCGATTGGCCAAGCTACAACTGACGCTGCTTAAACCTAAAAGTTTTTAACGTTCGGGTTTTTAAAACCCTCTGTTTATGGTGCTCTTTTTTACAAATAATATTTTCTATGATTTTGCTTGACTATTTCTAGCTGGTCTGATTAGGCCTACTATGTTATTGGACAAACTCCTCAATCAGTGATTGAATTAGTTCTTTTTCATAAGGTATATTTAACAATGTACTCTCATTTAGAAAGTCGAAATGATCTGTGTAGCTCTTCTTCTCTTCCTTGTAGATGATACCTAGAGGTATTTTATCTCCCCATTCCAGCGCCTTTGTCATTGCTTGTATTTTATCATTTGGATTGTATGATTCATCTCCTGTCAGTTTGTAGACTCTCTTTTTATACCAAGCAAACGTGTTGACCTTATTAAAGCTGACGCAAGGCTGTAATATATCGACTAGGGCATAGCCATTGTAATTGATAGCTTCCTTCATCATTTCTTTAAGATGTTCCTTATCTCCACTAAAAGCCCTGGCAACAAATCCAGCTCCAATAGCGATAGCTGTCAGAATCGGATTCAATGCTTGATTGATAACACCATCCGGAGTGAAGTCCGTTACATGTCCTATATCAGAAGTTGGGGAGGATTGTCCTTTGGTCAATCCATAAATCTGATTATCATGCACAAAATGCGTCATGTCTACATTTCTTCTGATGTTGTGTATAAAATGATTGCCCCCTTCACCATAAGAATCACCATCTCCAGTATTGATTATGACCTTAAGATTATGATTGGCTATTTTAGCCGCAGCGGCCGGTGGCAAAGCTCTTCCGTGAAGTCCTGCAAATCCATTCGCATTAAGATATTGCGGTGTTTTAGCAGCCTGTCCGATTCCCCCAACTATCAACACCTCATATGGGTTCAATCCCAGCTCTGTCAAAGTCCCTTTAAGAGTTTCCAAAATTGAAAAATCACCGCAACCGGGACACCATGCTGTCTCAAACGTCTTAAATTCGTGATTGTTAGCCATGGGTCATACCTCCTTCACTTTAACTACTATTTCAGATGCCGACAATGGTCTACCATCAAATCTTAAAACAGACCCTGTCATAGTTATACCTGTTTCCTGTCTAATTAAGTCAGCGAGTTGTCCATAATAATTTTGTTCCACATTGATGATTGTTTTAGCTTTTTTGGCTTTATCTAATAGTCTCTTGTCAGGTAATGGCCAGATATCACCGAATACAAGCGCTCCATACTTTTTCTCGCCACCTTCATTCAGTAAATCAACCGCTTCTGATAGTGGACTATGTGTACCACCCCAGCCTAGAAGGAGAACGTCCATGTTTTCCTCTCCAAGCAACTCAGGTTCGTGAAGTTCTTTTTTGAGCAACTCGAATTTTCTGGCTCTTTTTTCCACCATGTCTATTCTAACTTCTGCCGCTTCTGTAATATTACCCATTATATCATGTTCATCACTATCGATATTGACAGCTACTCCCGAAACTATTCCTGGTATCAACCGTGGTGATATACCACTTTCTGTCAACTCATAACGATTATAAGCTTCACCATTTTCATATGGTTTCGGATCTGCAAGATGTCTCTCAATACTGATTTTCTCCAAATCAAATGGTTCTATGGTCTGTAATGCGTCAGACAAATACTGATCACCAAGCAGTATAACAGGCAACTGATACTTGTCTGCTATATTGAATGCTCTAGTTGTCTGATAGAAGGCGTCTTCCGGATTACGAACAGCGATGACCATCCTGCCGAACTCCCCTTGAGATGCATTGATCACGAACTTCAAATCACTCTGTTCGGTTCTTGTCGGGAGGCCTGTAGCTGGTCCAGGTCTTTGTATAACAGCAATAACCAGTGGTATCTCCGCAATTCCAGCAAGTCCAAGCGCTTCTGTCATGAGAGAAAAACCACCACCAGATGTCCCAGTCATAGAACGAACGCCTGCATAAGAAGCGCCTATTGCCATGTTGATGGCAGCAAGCTCATCCTCTGCCTGTTCAACAATTATTTTTGCTTTTTTGGCTTTTCTTGTCAGATAGCTCATGATAGATGTCGAAGGCGTCATTGGATAGGCACTATAAAACTTAAGACCTGCAGCTAAAGCACCTAATGCAATAGCCTGATTGGTTTGAATCAGCATAGTTTTTTTTGGATTTCCTTCCCCTACTTCATAGCGACTTTCAACCATGTCTTGTCCACGTTCGAATGAAGCCATATTTTGCTGCGTCACTTCATCATCAAATTTATCAGAGAAAATTTCTTTCATAAAAGCTTCATCCATATTGAATAGCTTAGTCAGAGCACCTAACGTCACACTTGACATAGTCTTTACGTTTCCAACTTCTTTAGCCGTATCTTTTGCATGAATAGTTATCAGTCTCTTATCCTCTGATTTCACTTCCTTATCTGCAAAAATAAAGCCTTCGGGTCTCAATCTGTCAATATGCAGGTCTAGTGTTTCCTGATTCAATGCAATGATACCGTCTAATTCTTCACTATGGCTCTTGACTTTCTCATTGGAAAACCGTATCTGAAAAAAATTATGACCTCCCCTTACTCTTGACATATAGTCCTGAAGTGTAAATATTTGATATCCTCTTTTGTGAAGCACCTGAGAAAAAACAGAAGCCAGGGTATCCATTCCCTGCCCTGCTGCTCCTCCGATCAAAATGTTATAATTCATTTTTTCACCCCATCATTTTTTTTGCACATCTGCTAATTACATCTTTTCTATATCTACGAGCACATTATCTCCAGCTTCATTTATATAATAATGAATTTTTACAACTTCGTCTATCTCTAAGTCTAAATCTTCAACCGCTTGTATTACATCATCATCAACAATATATTCCCTGCCTGCAATAGGATCCGGAACGCCTGTTATCTTAATCTCAAGGATATTGTCATCACTTATGCCATTGTATCTTCCTGTTTCAGTCCTGTATTCTGGGGTAATTTGTCCTTGGTCACTGTTATCAAAAAAGAGAATTACATTCCTACCGTAGATATCTGTATAATAATTGAACTTAATGTTGTCACCCAGATCCAAAACTCTATCACTTGATTCATAAAGTTCGACTGGTATCCAATAGAATTCTTGCTGTTCATCTGATTCGACAACCAATACATGATTATCCATATATTTAGCCACAGTTCCTGTTACCTCAATCGCTTCAGACTCCAGTGGCACTCCTGGCTCATCTGCTTTTTCGATTGTTTTGATTTGATTTTGGTTCTCTTCGTTGATGAAATACTCGATATCAACTGCTGAATAATCTATTAAATCTTCAATATAATCCGCTTCTTCGTCCATATGCATTTTAAACACAATATTCCCATCTATGGTTTCAACCTCTATGAAATTTGGATCAATACGTCCAGTATAGACACCTTTGACCACGATGATTTCCTCTTCTGTTTCGGTGGTGGTTGGTTCGGTTGTGGTTGGTTCGGTTGTGGTTACCGGTGCCTGTGTGCAGGATGCCATTAAAAGCACCATGGCCAAGCCAATCATTATTAATTTATGTTTCATTTAAAATACCTCCATTTAATAAATAATGCTAATATTTACACATATGATTATACATCATTTTATAAGTATAATCAATTTTACTGTGCTCATTTATCAAACTTTCTCAGATTTGCATAAGTGACTATACATCCTATAATCATAAACGGTAAACCAATATGTGGTGTGACCTGACCAGATGTAAATACTGGAAACACCCCCCTAATAATCAATAGAGCTGCGACTAAGGCTAGCATGAACTTCTGAGCAACCATAACTCTCTCATTACCAATTCCAGATTTTGGGATTAGAATTAAGACAGTCATGATTATTGAAAGTATAAACATAACCCAACCTGGAATAAGATTATATCCCGTGATAGCTGGTACTATTCTAGATGAGCCACCCATAAAGTACTCTCTGACACCATGCCAAGGCATGAAAATGCCAACTACTATTAGAAAAATACCGATTAACATGTTTTTTTCATTTTTATCCATTTTATCCACCTCCACAAATCATTTAAATCCTATACAAAAATAGACGTGATTTAGACCATAATGTTCCGATTAGCGAGAACTTAATTGACTTCTTCAGGCAAAAATGCAGTCAACAACGAAACAATTGCAACGCTTAAAGTTGCTGCTCCAAGCCAAATAGATCTCATTGGAAACACAGAAGTCAAGAAAAGATAATCCCTGGTAGCGATCCAACATAAAATCGCTGTCAAAAGGATAAAAACACTGAATTGTAATATTCTCAATAGACAAAATCCTCTGTTCAGTACTCTGAATTTACGTCTTCCTGTTGACACACCAGATATTAATCTAAATAATTGCCACAGAACGATGAGAAAAATTAAACCTATTATAAATTGCAATCCCATGATTGCATAAATGATATTGCTCATCCCAACTGAATCGTAGCCATTCCATTCTGTCCAGTCTTTTAGAATATAACTAATCAAAGGCCAGCTTCTCTGACTATTTGTCAGAATTACAATCCCATCACCCGTTTCGGGAATTGCATGAAAATGGGTCATCAAACCATTGCCTTGACCTCCATGCCAAATAGCTTTCAAATCTTTGGAACTGTCATCAATAAAATGTCCCAATCCATACCATCTGGACACATAACGATACACACCTTCAATACTAACAGCAGGATGATACATTCTAAGTATGCTTTCAGATGACAATACTGGGTTGTCAGACATGCCAGCGACGACAAATTTGGCAATGTCCTCTACGCTAGCGAAAAGCCCGCCAGAAGCTTTTTCCGGATAGACATAAACAGGAACTGGCTTTCCTTTAGTATTATATCCAACTGGTGCTTCAGGTTTTATTTTTTCACTCCAAATGAAAGTAGCCGTTTCCATATTTAGTGGAACCAATACTTCTTCTGACATAAATTCTTCAAACGGCAAACCAGTCACATCTTCAATCATTAGTTCAAGTAGATTATATCCCACATTCGAGTATGAAAATGATCGCCCTGGTTCCTGAAAAAGCCTTACTTCTTTAGTCAAATTATCTCTCAAACTGGGTATCGGAACATTTGTTGGATACTGGTCCATCACATCTCCTAACACCAATCCTGAAGTATGTGTCAGTAACTGTCTGACAGTAATTTCATCGAAAGAATCATCCGATATTGGCATGTCCCAACTGCTGATATATTGGTTTATAGGATTGTCCAGATCAATCAAACCTTTCTCAGCTAATCTCAGGACACCCCATGCTGTTACAGATTTTGAAATGGATTGCACACGACAAACAGTATCTGTTGTCATTTTTCTCTTATATTCCAGATCTGCATATCCATAGGCGTTGATCCAAACAACCTCTCCTTTTTCAATCAAGGCTATGCTGAGACCTGGGATTTTGTAAATTTTCATCAACTTGTTGATTTGTTCGTCTAAGCTGAATGTAAATCCGTCAATACCAACAGCATTGGCTTTAATGTGCACACATGGCGACAGCAACAACATCAGTGTTATAAAAATAATAACTAATCTTTTTATCATTGATCCAAACATTATGACTCTCCTTGTTTAATGATTACAGGTTCCATAATATGCTAAGTCATGCGATTATCGAGTCAGTTTTTAGTGCATTTCTGTAAAGGTATACTCTTGCCATCCCCATTTACCGGCACCGTCTATCGGAAGGTTTTTGAATCGAGCATTGTTAGCATCATAAAATGCATCACTTACTATCGGAAAAAACGGCAAATCTCGCGCTAGAAACGACTGTGCTTCTTTATAAATCACAGCTCTTTCCTCCTGATTGTCAGTTCTAATTCCTCTTCTCATCAACTCGTCAAAATCTGGATTTTTATAGTCTGCAAAATTACCATAGGATCCACTACCATATCTTAGTCCTAACTGAGAAGGATCTGGTCCCATGAATCCCCCCTGCAATTCAAGGATAAAGTCTCTATCAATAACCACTTTTTCAAACCATACATTAAACTCATTTACCTGAATTATTAGTTCTATGCCAGCCTGCTTGAGTGTAGCTTCCATTAGCTTAGCGACATCAGAATAGCCATAGTCATCGTAAACATCCAAGGTTATGCCTCGTATATAATAACCATCTGCATCCTTTGTGTATCCCGCTGATTCTAGAATGTCAACTGCATTGTCAATACTATATGCAGGTGAAGTCTGCTCTTTGTTGCTCACCCATTCGATCATCTCTGGATACATTGCATACTCTGGTTTTCGTACCCCATTATATACTTTTTGTGATATTTCTTCTTTGTCAACTGCTGAGGCAATAGCACGTCTGACACTTATATCCTGAACCAAGTCATGATTTAAATTGAATACGATTCTTGTTGGTGAAGGATACTCGTTAAGCATCATTCTGATATCAGAATTGGATATCAACTCATCAACATTTGCAGATGGTATGGCTTCAAGTACATCAATCTGACCACTTATTAATGCCTGAACAGCGGTTGCGTCATCAGGTATGATCGAAAAAATCAGTCTATCCAGTTTTGGTGCACCGTCATGGTATGATTCATTGGATACCAAAACAATGCTTTGCCCTTGTGTATAGTTATCAAACTTGAAAGGACCCGATCCAACAGGTTTCATAGAGGCTGGGTTGTCCTCCCATGAAATATCTGTGTTAAAAATGTGCTCGGGTAATATAAATGTCGCATAAAGTCCCAGAGATGCAATAAATGAAACATCAGGCTCGTTTAGTATGAAAATTACCGTATAGTCATCGGGACAATCTATGGATTCCACTATACTCATTGAATCATAAAAGAAATAATTTTCATTTGCTTTAATCGTATCAAATGTATACTTGACATCTTTACTCGTCAAAGAAACGCCATCATGCCATTTAGCATCATTCTTCAAATGAAACGTAATTCTTGTGCCTTCATCACTAACAGTCCATTCTTTCGCCAAGTCCGGTATGATTTGCTTCGATACATCAAGCTTGACCAATCTGTTAAATATGTTTTGTACAATTGAATAGGAAGAATCGTCAGGCATAATTGAAGGATTGAACGACATTGGGTCTCCAAATGTTCTAACCACAAGTACCTCATCTTGCGCTTCAACGTCAGAACATCCCCCTAGTATTGTCATCGCTAAAGCAATGATGATTATTATTGTTATAATTTTTTGTTTCATGTTACCTCCCT
>CAKMKB010000144.1:0-66281 GCA_927435965.1 uncultured Clostridia bacterium | reverse complement strand
GGACATAGGAATAGATAAAAACCTGAAATCTTCAATATTTTGCTGCGTCTCTAAGGCTCGTTGATAATAAGATAATGCTGAATCAAAATCACCCTTGCCTTTGGCTATGTCTTTCCCACTACTAGGGCAGACTTGGGACTTTAACCCTTAAGATTGTGCCCATGCTGGGCACACTAGTAAAGAGCATCCCTCAACAGATGCTCTATATTGCTAAAGAAGCATATGAACTGGCTCTCTCGCTTAATTATCAAAAAGGCATCGCTAAAAGCCTTTTTCTACAAGGTCGAGCTCTTCTTCGACTCGGAAATATCCAGGATTCTGAAAAGCTATTACTGAACGCAATGGAAGAAAACAAGTCCGATCTTGATTTGGAATCGGAAATTTTCAATGCTTTGGGTAGTGTATATCTGTATCTTGAAATATTTGATAAGTCCTTTGATTTTTATCAGAGAAGCCTTAATCATGCAATAAAGACAAATAATAGAACCGTCGAATCAAGAGTTTTGAACAATATTGGCGAGGTTTTTAGGACACTGGGTGATTTTGATTCAGCATTATCTTATTATCAACGAGCCTTAGAGACGCAGCAAAATATTGAAGATTTCAGGTTTTTATCTATTCCTATGTCCAATCTATGTGCGACATACTTGGAATTGGATGATTTAGACAAGGCGACACTTTATGCCAATAAATCTTTGATAATTGCTCAAAAAGATAATGACAAGATGATACAATCCATATGTAAGAGTTATTTAGGGCTCATAGAAAAGAAGAGAGGTCAATATGATAAGGCTCTTGCTTACCTCAATGATAGCCTGGTAATCTATGAGGAAACAAAGGAAAAATTCCATATTGCTGAAATCTATGTAGAGTTTAGCAAGGTCTATTTTGAAAAAAAACAATACATCACCGCCAAAGAGTATCTCCAAAAGTCTTTAGCTATGGCAGAAACCATGGATGCCAAATCCCTTCAATACATTGTTTTTCATCAATTGTCTGAAGTGAATCGGGCTATAGGAGATATCGAACAGACATTGCATTTTTCACATAAGGCCTTAACGACAAAAAAAATAATAGATGATGAAGAAAAACAACAGAAACTTAGAAATATCAAATTTCGAAAAGAAGCCGCTTTAACAGAAATGGAAAAGGAATCTTATCGTATTTTGAACGCAGAGCTTGAACTGCAAACCAAACATCTTCGGGAAGCTTACACTACCATGGAAGCTGTTAGTGATATTGGCAAACAATTGACATCAACGCTAGACTTACCTACGATTTACAGATCAATCAATCAGCAAATCAAAAACTTGATGCCTTGTGATGTTTTTGGCATTGCTCTTTTTAACAAAGCTAACAATACCATTGAATATCAGTATTTGGTGGAGGATGATACTTTACTAGAATCAACTTCTTTACCATTAGACCAAAAAACTAGTTTTGCTGTCTATTGCTTTAAAAATACAGATGCATTTATCATCAACTCAATGAATGAGGACACCTCAAAATATACTGATGGGAGAAGCTCAAGTTTTGGCAAGGCTATGCCTGCTTTTATGTTTCAACCTCTAATCCTCAGCGGAAATACCATTGGTGTTTTAACTGTCCAAAGTAAAATAGAGAATGTATATAATGACAATACCTTGACTACATTAGGTACTGTGGCTTCCTATTTATCCATTGCCATTAGCAACGCAAAAAATGCTGAGGATATGCAATCACTAAACAGAGAACTCTCTTCACTGTCAAAAAAAGACGGCTTGACAGGCATTTACAATAAAAGACATTTTAACGAAACCATTTCCAACCTTTGGTATTATGCAATGAGAAACCAGGAGCCTTTGTCGGTTCTGATGGTCGATATCGATTACTTTAAGGAATATAATGATTTATACGGTCACCTTGCCGGGGATGAGGCGTTAAAAACAATCGCTAACCTATTAGAAAAGAATGTCAAACGAAGCTGTGACTTAGTGGTTCGTTTTGGAGGAGATGAATTTTTAGTATTGCTTAGTAATACTGATCGTCTTGGTGCCATGCAAGTTGCAGATTCTTTACTGTCAGCAATAAGGGATGCAGCGATTGAACACGAAGGATCAAGTTTATCACGACACCTGACTACCTCCATCGGTTGTGCAACTATGATTCCTGAGGTTGGTTCCACACCTGAACAGTTGATTGAAAAAAGCGACCTGTCCTTATATAAGGCTAAAAAAACAGGCCGCAACAACATTTCATTGCATTAGTTTTAAATCATATTTCATGTCATCTATGATGGCAATTAATTCATCATTAAATGCCATGACTTTTACAGAAACCTCATGAAAAAGGTTGATGCCAGTTTCCACACCTGCAAGGTCCATTGCTTGGACTGATGACAGTATATGACTCAAGGCTTCTGTGTACTCTTTCTTCACATCTTCGGCTTCTTGGATTCCGTAGTTTTCAAGTCCGTATTTTGCAAAATCTATTTTGTTCATTATAGCAATAGTTTGCTCAAGAAAAGGCAACGCTTCTCCCCACTTATCGGGTTCCAAATACCTAGATGCGTTAAGTATGCTTCCTGTCAGAATACTAACGTCATCCGACAAGTACAAATCAATAGCCGCTTTATAAGGGCTATATTTTTCTTCAAAATCCAGCACATCTTTAACATACTGTAACGATTTATAGTGCACGCTACTTTCATCGATCGATAAGGCTTGTCCCAAATATTCCAACTCATGAAATACATCCAATGTTCCCAATACCTTATCAAAACTGCTATTTATCTTATTCATATCGACTACTATATTAAATGCTTCGTCAATTCTATCTTTGCCAGCCTTTAGGGTTTCATCATCTAAGGCACTAAATTGACTTATTGCTGATTCGAAATCGCCTTCTGAAATCAACTCCGCAACACGAACGCATGCATTTATTGCCGCTTCCAATCTAAGTCTTTCTTCTTCGAGGCGTAACCTTTCTGCTTCTAAACGCTGGTTTTCCAGTTCTTTTAATCTCTCCAGTTCATTTCTGGCACTGACCAAGTTGCTGTGATTAGTTATTTCTCTTTTCTGTTTCTCGCTTAAATTCTCATAATCAGTTTCTATGCCAATGATCTTATTATCGCTTTCAAGAGTAACCATGCCTATGTTATCAATTTCTGCAATCATCCTATTGATTTCCTCTTTCTCTTCCTTACTCATGCATCCAGCCGAAAAAATTATAATGAGGACTAACAGAATCAATAATATCAACAACTTGCCTTTTGTCTTCATCTCTATTCACCTCTAGATTGATCTCCATTTTTTGTTCAGTTTTATTATAGCGCATTTCCCACAAAAATCAGTATAAATTCTTTTGTTCAAGGACAGAAATTTTACAAATGCTCAAAAATGCGATATTATTAAGGTTAGAACCAAATAAAGGAGGAGTCTATGAATAAAAACACAATTATTAACATGGTAGGAAAAACGCCCATTCTTAGGGCTGAAAAGCTAGAAAAATATTTAGGTGTTTCGAAAATTTATCTTAAACTTGAGGGAAATAATCCATCAGGTAATAGAATAGACAGGGTTGCTCACTTATTGATAAAGGATGCCCTCGCAATCAACAAAAGAACAATTTGTGTAGCTGGATACGGAAGTCTTTCAAGATCGCTAGCTGTACTGAGTCAATATTATAAGGATTTAAAGGTTGTTCTGATTTATCCCGTTAAGACGAGATCAAGAAGAAGCGCTAAATATGAGCCTGACAACATAGAAATTATTCACTATGGTAAGAATCAGGCCGAAGGAATTAAATATAGTGAAAAGATTTGTAATGAAAAAGGTTGGTACAATGCTACTTTAGGTATTGACAACAATATTTTGAATATGACTGCATTGTCTGCTATCTCAACCGAACTCAACAATCAGATAACAGATGATATAGACTCTGTTTTTTCACTAATGAGCTATGGATTTAGCACATCAGGAATTAGTTTAGGTTTCAGATCTTTATGGAACAACGATATAATCGATAAGCTCCCCAAATTATATAGCTGTACAATCAACGATGGTAATGTTATCTACGAATCCTTCAAAAGAAAAAGCTCTAAAATCATACCATTAAAAGAGTCAACAATAAAACTCAATAAAAATAATAAACATCTTCTTAATTTTGACAGTACAATCGCTCAAGACGCTCTGGAATCGATTTATGATGCTAATGGTACTATAACAGGAATTAGTGAAGAAGAACTAATCAGATACACAGCTAAGTTTAAAGAACTTGAAAAAGTGAAGTTCAGCACGGAGCAAGGATACGCCATAGCAGGTTTCATGAAAGAAGTTGAAAAAGGTAATATAACCAACGGAAATCATGTCATAATCTTAAATGATGGCCGGGTAGACCTAAATGTACGTAAAGTCGACATAAACGAACTAGATATGTCTATAGATGAGTTGATAGATACTTTAGATGAGTGGATGATGGAATACACAGATCCCCGTTACGAAATTAAAGAAGCTATTCAATCAGCTTTCCAAGATGGATTTGTTATCATGGCATTCTTCAACAATGAGCTTGCTGGGATTACTGTAGTCATTCACACAGGATTTGAAGTGTTTATTCCCACTTACCACCTGGGTTATATCGCAACCAAAAGATCTATCAAAGGGAGAGGCATTGCTACACAGCTACTGACTAAAGCAATTGAAACTTCAAATGGTAAGATTTCACTCCATGTGGAAAGAAATAATAATCGTGCCATTAAATTATATGAAAAGATGGGTTTTGAAAAATCCTATCTGAGAATGATTTATAAGAATAAATAAGATATTAAACCAAAACGAGCTGTGATATATTCCCACAGCTCGTTTTTCTATTCAAAAATTAAGTTCAATAATTATATTTTTATTCTATCTAGTTCTTTTAAATCATACAGCTCTATAATCCTCATCAGCTTCAATGGATATTGAGGATCTGTCGCATAACCGGCTCGTCTTACTGCCCAAGCACCGAGGCTACTATGGTACATGACATCCCTGAAAGGTTTATATCTGTCAAGATTCAACAGTATACCTTTATGGTCGTCCCAGCTTTCCTGTACATTGTTGTATGCTCTAAAACCTGCATCAACTCTATAGGTTATGCCATTGTATACTTCCCAAGTATTGGATGTCACGGATCCATTGGTTGATGAACCCTTTATTCCAAACAAATTGTATGAGAATTTGCCAGTGTATTTATCAACAGGTAAGCTCTGTCCCCAACCTGTTTCCAATATAGCCTGTGCCGTTTGCAATGCGGCAGACATTCCTGTTTTCTCAAATGATTTTTTTGCCATGTCCGATGCGAAATCAAGGAACTTATCCTTTTCAATTATCGCTTTTGGTCCATACAGTTCGCCCATAAATACTCTGAATGAAATGCTTTCTGAATAAATTTTATTACCGTTGTATAGAGCTTCCGCAATGATTGATACATTTTGCCCGTCGGTTGTCATTGGTTTGTAGATAATCTCATCTTTGGGATTTGCTCCCTGCGAGATAATTCTTTTTGTCCCTGTACTATTGTTGGTCAAAATATAATTAACACTTTCAAAATCTGCGTTGGCATTGATGCTAAGTTTGGCTTCGCCTGTCAAAACCTGATTAGGTCCTACTCCTCTGAGTTGAACTCTTGGAGACCCATCAATATTTACAGGAATAAAACTGCTGTCTCGTGTTACACCATAAATATCCTTAACTCGGACCATCAAGGCTTTATTGCCTGAGTACTCCTCCCCTGGAAACCATGTATATCCACCATATGGAATTGTGGTCAACACGCTCTCCACTTCTGTGTTCAAATCCTTGATGATGTATTGTGTCTCTGTCACATCAAAATTTCTGGATCCTATCAGTGTAACAGGCCTATCAATCACCATATCCTTAGTGACACCTCTTAAAGAAAGATATCGCTCCACCAAAATGGTAAATGTGTATGTTTTGCTTTCATAAGCTTTGCCAGATTTATCATATGCTATCATCCTGAGATTGTAGTTTCCTTCCGACTCCTTACCCGGCGTCCAAGTATATGATCCAAAGGGATCTCTCTCTCTTATGCTTGTCACACGATTGTTGTCAAGCTTTGTCAGTTCATAGTCAACATATGTTGGTACAAAATCGACTTCAGGTGAAAATGTGACGGAGTCATTATAAATACCATAATCACTAATTCCACTAATCGTCAATTGTGGTTTAACATCTATCCTTACCGCACGAGTGTCACCTGCAACAAATCTTCCGTTTTCGTCATATAGGGCAACAGCCATTATCTTTGCGCCATTTTCTTCTATAGAAGGAATGTAAACAAGTGAACTGGTCAATTGTTTTTCGCCAGACACGACAAAACCGGTAGCTGATTCTTTATCTAGAAGAAGCAATTTGACTTCCTTTGCAATCCCCTTGTACTTATCTCCAATACTGACGGTTATAGTAGTCTTACCATCAATTATCTGATTAGAGGTCAATGAGGTTATATTGACATCATGAAAGCTTTCCATAACAGATGTCTTTCTCGAATCAACCATAACAGTCCTTGAAGCTTCATCCCACTCTATCCCAATACCAAATGCATTACTTATAAGCCTCAATGGCACATAGGTTCTATCATTGATGATTAATGGCGCAACGTCACTGAGTTGATGCAGTTCGCCATTGTTATATTCCACCAGATAGCTGTCAATTCTCAAAAATACACTTTTATTTCCTTTAACAACACTAACTGTTCTATTAATGCCATCCCACATAACCTCAGCACCAATTTCTTCAGTAACGAATCTAATTGGGACCAGTGTTCTGTCATTGACTATCAAAGGACTGGATAAAGATGTTATGTCGTTGCCATCAACCAAAAGTTTAATAGTTGTAGCCTCTGCATCCATACCAATATTGCCTGATGATAATGCCATTATGAATAATAAGGCACTAGCAAAAACGATTATTTTTATCTTTCTCAATATTCTTTCCTCCCTCAATTCATTATCTTCTCACATTATATCAGATATGGATTTTTATTACCTTTAGTAAACCTTATAAATAGTTAGTCGTAATCCATTAGCAAAAGGTTCCCAAATTAATAGGTTGTGTTCCACATAATATGGAACACAACCCATCATAATAATTCATTCGATGTTTAGAGTCAGGAGTTTTTCAACCACTTCCTCTAGCCTAACTATTCTAGACCCCTTAACAAGAATAATACCGCCCTTTTGTATGACTTTTTTCAAACCGTCAAATAGCTCGTCCTTGGTGTGGCAGGCTATTATTGCTTCTTTACTGAAATGATTTGCAGCCCCTTTTCCAAAGTATTCCCCTAGAGATCCTAATGTAAATATATAATTCACCTGATAAGGATTAATCTCCTCACCTATCCTGAGGTGATTCTCAATTTCATTTTCTCCGGTACCAAACATATCTCCCAAGACAAGAATTTTTTGCGAATAGTTTTTAAGCGAATATAGGGTTTCAAGGGCGGCTCTAACACTAGTCGGATTTGATTTGTATGAATCGTTTAAAATATCAAACCCATCAGCATGAACAATTTCATTTCTCATCCCGGTCATGCTTAACTCGAACATCGCTTTCTGGATTTCGTTGGTAGAAATCTGCAGATATCTGCTAACAGCAATTGCTGCTGTGCCATTAAACATTTGGTGCTTTCCTAGCATTGGCAGGTGGTATACATTGCTCTCGTCTTCCACAACACTGAAATAAACTCCATCATCCCCTGAAGAAATCAGCTTGATAACAAAATAGTTATCTTCATTCTCTCCGAATGATTGCTTAATGATTTTTCTTTCCAACCCTTCTACTCCTTTTTTTAAATGTTCACTGTCACCGTAATGAACAAGCAACCCATTTTCCTTCAATCCTTCTGCGATTTCCAGCTTTGCTCTCAGAATATTCTCAACACTTCCCAAATCATTTATGTGAACATCTGTAGAATTTGTAATAATGGCAATATCAGGCCTTGCAATAGAACACAATAGTGCTATATCCCCCAAAGCGGACATCCCCATTTCTATCACGGCAATTTCTGTATCCTCATCCATTGATAACAATGTCAGCGGCACACCCAGTTCGTTGTTGAAATTACCAAGTGTTTTATGTGTTTTGTACTTCGTTTTCAAAATGCCATGCAGAATATCTTTTGTGGATGTTTTGCCATTGCTACCGGTGATGCCTACTATTTTTACTTGTAGTTGATTCGCGTATTCTTTTGCAAGATTTTGTAAAGCCTGCAAGGTATCAGTTACCATTATAACAGGAATATCAATCTTAGGTTTTAACTTGCTTTCATTCCATAGCACAGCCTTTGCACCATTCTTTATGGCATCATTGATGAAATCATGTCCATCAAATGTCTCGCCTTTAATTGGAATGAACAGCTGATCTGGTAGGATTTCTCTCGAATCTGTAGAGATACCCACTATTATTTCATTCTGGAAATTTTCAGCGAGTCCTTTCCCTTGTACCATTTTTTGTATTTCAATTAAGTTTCTGCGAATCATTATTCTAACTCCTGTCGTATTTTAAAGTATTCTTTTTATCAAATCGTTCAAAGGCATAATCAATCAACTCGTCCACCAGTTCGCTGTAGGTAGTGCCATCTGTCTTCTTCCAAAGAGCAGGTGTCATACTGAGCTTAGTGAATCCAGGCATAGTATTGACTTCATTGACTAGAAATTCCTCTTCCTCACATACAAAAAAATCTATCCTCGCCAAACCATTGCAATTCAGTACTTCGTATGCTCTCAAAGCTGTCTCTCTCATTTTTTCACTTGTAGAACTTGTTATATTGGCTTCTATCACCTGTATTAGTTTACCATCCAGATATTTGGCTTTGTAATCCATGAATTGTCGCTCTTGTATAAACTCGCCTACCACTGATGATTTGGGATAATCATTACCAATGACAGATATTTGCATTTCTCGACCGATTACTTCTTTCTCTACAACGATTTTATCATCAAACAAAAAGGCCTCTGCTACTGCACTCACAAGCTCTTTAGGATCAGCTGCCCTGTTAATACCTACACTTGAGCCCAGTCTAGCTGGTTTCACAAAACATGGATATCTGAGATACTCTTCAATCCTATCAATAACATCATTTTGCTTCTCATTCCAATCCCTTTTATTGAACACAATATAATCACATTGAGGAATGTTATTAAATGTAAACAAGTCTTTCGCTATTGCTTTATCCATCGCTATAGCTGAAGACATGACCCCGTTACCGACATATGGTATGTTAAGCATTTCCAGTAACCCTTGGACGGTTCCATCTTCACCAAATGTACCATGTAAAGCCGGAAAAACAACAGTTTTATCTTTAGTTCTTTCTATGTCTAGTAATATATTGAGAGCGGATGTGTGATTTTTATCTTCACTTGCAATCAATTCATCCTTTGAAGTTAATTCCCTTTCTATCACTCCCAAGCTTATCCAACTTCCCATTTTGTCTATATATATTGGTGTCACTATATATTTCTTTCGATCCAATGAGTTGATGATGCCCATAGCACTGATTAATGATACGTCATGCTCAACAGACTTTCCCCCACATAATACAAAAACGTTTATTGCCATTTGTTGCCTCCTGTAGATACTCAGTAATATTACTTAAGGTTTAATTATAATTTTATTTCACAAGTAATTCAAGCTTATTAAATATTTTAATCACAATTTAATCAAATGCCACTGCATGCCATTTTTTTATAATAGTAAACTCGCACTCTTATTAAACATTGACTAATGGTTTAAAAACAAATAAAATGTTGTTATTAATTTGTTTCAACAAATGGGGTGATTACGTGATATTGTATATTAATACGTTAGGCGGATTCGATGTAAGCATACGAGATAAAACATTAGTTGAAGAATCTAATCGTTCATACAGATTGATCAAGCTTTTGCAATATTTTATTACTTTTAAGAATAAGAACCTTTTACCTGAGACTATAATTGATAATCTGTACCAAGACAATGATTCCCCGGATCCTAAAAATATGATAAGAGGTCAGATATTCAGATTACGTCAGGTTATCAAAAAGCTGATGCCCGAAGGTGCTATAGAGTCAGACTACCTCAATATTACATTTAAGAGTGGTTACTATTGTCTGGAAGTCGGCGATAAGGTAATCGTTGACAAAGAAGAATTTGAGAAGCTGATTCTTAAGGGTGATCAATTGATATTAAGTGATACTGATGCTGCATATGCCGCTTATTCGCGTGCCATTGATATGTATAAGGGTGGTTATCTAGGTGATAGTCAATATGAAATGTGGCTTGTTCCAGTTCGCAATTACTATAGTAGACTCTTTCTCAAAGTGATTTTCAATATGGCAGAATTGCTTAAAGAACAAGGAAAACACGAAGAAATTATGATCCTATGCGAAAAAGCAATAACAATAGAACCATTTGAAGAATCAATACACATCTATCTGATAGAAAGCATGCTTAAGCTTGGTAAAATCAAGAATGCCATGAGTCATTTCGACTATATTACCGGAGTGCTAGAAAAGGAAAACGGCATAAGACTAACCCCTGGGCTAAAAGAAATAGAAAGAAAAATTCAGCATAACTACAATGAAAAAAGCAATATGGATGTTATCAATGTTAAGGATAAGCTGGAACTGACCATTAATGATGGACCATTTCTATGCGATGCAGAGTATTTCAAATTCCTATATAATCTGCATAACCGAAAGAGAAACCCTATGGACTCATCGGATTTTATCAGTTTGATCACACTAAACCCCACAAAAAAAACACCTTCCGCTAATCGAGATTTGATCAAATTATGGTCTGATGATATGACAAAAGTTCTGATAAAAACCTTGAGAAAAGGTGATGTTTTCAGCTTTTGGAATGATACACAGATTTTAGCCCTACTGCCTGATGTTAAGGATAATGGCACAAATAGCATAGAGCAGAGAATATATTCTAACCTAAAAGATTTAAATCAGAGCAACCCATATGATTTGAAAATCAGATTTGTTCCTATCGAATCCAGTTTTTCACTCACTTAATGCCCTTCGGGGCTTTTTTTTTGCCATCAAACTAAAATAAAATCGAAATGAAATTGAAATAAAATTGGTATGAGCACTGCATAAAATTATACCATGTTATATTTAACAATATAAAGAACGCTATAAGAAAGGGTGAGGTTAATGGAATACCCTACAAAAAATGATTTTTACTTAAAGTTCAAGGCCATAACAAGCAGCAACAACAAATTTCTAGATTATATACTAATCGAAGTCAGCAACAATTTTTTCGGAGCAGTTAATGTCAAACCCGAACTAATCATCGGTATGAAGTTCTCCAATCTGGTTTTTGACAAAGACAACAATATTTTAGACTTTCACGAATTGCAATATCACATGATACCCAACAGCAGAAGAAAGTTCGAAAAATACGTGTCGGAACTAAGGAGATGGTATCTGGTTAACATTTTCGGTGATAGCGGGAGTGAGATGATACTGTTCTACTCAGATATAACAAAGCTGAAGAATGGACAAATCCCTACTCAAGGTGATAATACAACAAAAGAAGAACTGATTGCAAAATCTGTATAATCAGACAATCAAACTCAAATCCACAGGAGGATAAAAAAATGAACAAGAAAATATTCGCAATAATAATGGTAATAGCACTAATACTAAGTAGTTTCACATTAGCTTTTGCTAATAACAATGAAGAGAATAAAGATAAGAAAGATAAACCAGGTAACAGAAAGATTCATGTGCATATTGAAGGTAATAGAGATGATATCGAAGAAGTATTTGTGGTCATCGATGACGAACAGATTAAGGTGACACCTAATGGAAACAGCGGCAACTATACCGCTCCTAAAAGTGTGAATCCAGCTTCCGACGGCAGGCTGTCTGAAATAATTATAAAAACTTCAGATGGAGAAGAAACCACCATTACCTACGATGCTAAAGAATCACAACAAGGACAAGAAGGACAGGGATCTATTAATTACAGGATAACTGTCACAGAGTCGAATGATGATTTGGAAGGCGAATCAGACGGAGATGATACAGTCGTTGACGAGTCAGATGACGATTCAGAAAACTCAGACGCAGGTGGACAAGAAGGTTCAGAAGAACAAGAAAGTGTAGAAGAAGGTGAACAAGAAGAAGCTGACGAATTTAATGGCGACTTAGATGATGACTCAGATAACGATTCAGATGAAAACCCATTCGTAGAAAACATAACAGAAGGTTCCACTCCTAATAGTGACACACCTGATAGTACAGAAAGCATAGTTAACACAGACAATACTATAACAGTTACAACAGAAGAAACACCTCTAGGAATAGTAGAACCACAAGAAATCTCTACAACTGAAGAAACACCTGTTGAAACTGAGATCGAGACAAAAACACTTGATTTAGAAGATGAAGAAACCCCTTTAGACATTCCATCAACCGGCGTAGCAACACCATTGTTTTACGGAGCAGGTGCTTTAATCTCTCTAGTAGGTTTACTAAAAAGAAGATAATAATCAATCAAATCACACAAAATGAAAGGAGTGCTTAGAGGCACTCCTTTATTACGTTCTTATAGCCCAGGCAGGTCTTTCAACCTTACCTTCAATTTTTCCAACCTCTTTGGCGGGATAGCCTTCAATTAATGAGTTGTCACCAAAATGACTTCTCTGCTTTACTAGACTACCTGCTTTAACCAGACAGTTTGAGCCAATCTCACTATAGTCGCAAATTAGTGAACCGGATTCGATTACAGTTCCCTGTCCAACTATGGTGCCATGTACAATGGATCCAGGTCCGATTACAACATTGTCATGGATGATTAATTGATTGCCGGGCAGTAGATGCAAGACGCAGTTTTCCAGTATTTGAACATTGTTTCCAATGATGACTGGACCGTGACCATCACCGATGATTTTCACACCCGCTCCTATTATTGAGTCATTTCCTATCTGCACATCTCCAGTAATCTCTGACGAATCATATAGATATGTATTGTCACCAATTTCAGGATATTTGTCCTTATAATGATATAATGCTCCCATACTCTCACCTCTCCTTGCCCCATCAATAATGTTTTCCATAAATTCTGATAGAGAAATATCATTTCCTCTCATTCTCATAATCATTGCTTTATCGTCTTCAGTTAGTCTTCGAATGACCTTTGCAGGTCTTCCAATCACAACTGATTCATCAGGAATTATCATTCCTGGTGATATAAGCGTTCCCTCTCCTGTTATACACATGTTTCCCATTCTTGAACCTGGCATAAAAATCGTGCGATTCCCAATCTCACACAAATCACCAATTTGAGATCCAAGCACTATGCTCTTATGCCCGAATACGGTCTTGCTGCCTATCTCAACCGGTGAATTCACGCCACCTATGATTACACTATTTTCCAAAACCATGCTGTCATTCCCGATTCTAACATTCCCATCAAGGGACCTAACAACCGTTCCTTGTGCTATGTAAGAGCCATTTCCAATCTTTATCTCTCCAAAAACCCTGGCCGATTCCGCTATTTTTAGCATACTCAGATTCTCCCTCCTTTTTCCTATCCCCTATTCTTCCAGTTGGCTGTGAATTCGAATATAATTGAGGATATCTGTCCTAGACACTATCCCAATTAGAGCCTCTCCATCCATAACCAAGACCCTCCCAATACCATTTTGAAAAATCTTTTTTATAGCAGCACTGACATTGTTTTCTGGGTGAACTATCAAATCATCGCTAATAGGTGTAATTATATTTCTGATGATAGTACGATTCCATTCTTCTCTATTAAGTGTCTTGATATTTTCTACAGTTACAATACCGATAACCCTTTCAGAGTCAATCACTGGGAAGCTGGTAAATTTATATTTATAAAAATAATTCTCCACCAATGCTTCAATTGAAATATGACTTCCAACAGAGATGACATCTTTTGACATAAACGTGCTGACTTTAATCTTTGTGAACAAGTCTGTCATGACTGTGTTTTGATAACTGGATTCAGATAGTTGTTTGATAAACCATCCGATAAAAACAAACCAGATGCCATTCAAGACATTCCCTCTAAACACTATATATAAACCTAGAAAAACTAAAAAATAACCAAATATATTCCCCAATGAAGAAGTTATTTTAGTTGCCTTTTGAAGACTTCCCTGAAAATGCCAGATCAATGCTCTTAGAACTCGTCCGCCATCTAACGGAAAGGCAGGCACCATATTAAACAACACAATGATGAGATTGACACTACTGACATATATCAGAGGTGCAATTAAATAACTCTCCACTCCCATGTAACTCAAAAAAGTATAAAAAAAAGTGAACATTATGAACAAAATCAGACTCATTGCTGGTCCAGCCAGTGCAATCTTGAGCTCCTGAATAGGATTATCAGGTTCTTTATCCATCTGAGCAATCCCACCAAATATGAACAGTGTAATTTTTTTGACCCCTATTCCTTGTTTGATTGAAACAATGGAGTGGGATAACTCGTGCAGAAGAATTGATAGCAACATTAGAATGGCCATTATACTTCCCAAAATCCATCCTGTAACAGGATTTAGTTCAGGATAATTCTGAGGAAAAAAATTGGTTGCCATCATAGAGGTTATTAAACCAAATATAATCAGCCAACTTAAATTGATTTCTATTTCGATTCCTTTTATTCTTCCGATAACAAATGAGCCTTTCATTAAAACCCAACCTTTTTATTTTATTTTACTACAATCTGGTGTGTTATTCATTAAAAACTCGTAAAAAATATCTGCCATAATCCTGTGACCCATTTCGTTCATATGCAAGCCATCAAAATACAATTCACCAATTCCGTTGATTGCATGCTTTTCAATTTCCGAATAGAAATCCACATATTCAACGCAGGAAATTTGCGAATAATGAAGTAGCCTCTCCCTATATTTTGCCAATTGTTCTGCTACTTTTAAAAAATCCGAGAAATCCGCCCAGTCCTCTCTGACATTACCCACATCAACATTAGGTGGAATGCCAATAATTGGTTTTATTGATTTTTTAAAAGCCAGTCGACACAAGCTTGTAATATTCGATTCTACTACCAATGGTTCAACATTCATAATCAAGTCATTTGAACCTCCCATCACAAAAACTACATCCGGTCTCATGGATGCGACATCCTCATCAAATCTGTATAACATGCCATCAGTAGTATCTCCATTTATTCCCTTGTTGATTATATCAAGTCCTGTGCGCTTTCGAATAAGATAGATCCAAGAGTCAAACTGTTCCACTCCGTATCCATAAGTCAAGCTGTCGCCTATGCAAACAATTTTCATCTTTCAAATCCTCCTGTGAATTACCTTCAATTCCTTGTCTATTGCACTTATTCCCATTATAATGGATACAGCAATATTTTCATAAAGGAGGTCTCATGAAGGCTAAAATTAAACAATTTATTATTATTAATATCGGTCTTTTTATTTTAAATTGCGGCATGTATTTCTTTCTTATTCCGTCAAATCTAGCAGTTGGAGGCACAACCGGTATCGCTATGGTTATCGGCTATCTTATACCCGCTATTCCAATCGGCGTCTTTTTAGCTATAATCAATACTATTTTGCTGATTTTGGCTTTTATTATTTTTGGAAAGGAATTCGGAGGTTATACCGTATATTCAAGTTTGGCTTTGTCTGTAATGTTGGCAGCTTTCGAACTTATCCTCCCGATGGCTGAGCCATTTACAGATGATCTGTTTATCAATCTCATTTTTGGAATAGTGATATGTGGTGTAGGTATGGGCATTGTTTTTAACCAAAATGCTTCAACCGGTGGTACCGATATCGTTGCCAAGATTATCAATCGCTTCACTCATATTGAAATTGGAAAATCATTGCTACTAGCTGACTTTTTAGTGACTCTGTTCGCAGCCTTTGTTTTTGGTGCACGATTAGGAATGTATGCGCTTCTTGGAATTGTTATCAACTCCATAATAATTGATAAAATGATTGCTGGCTTCAACATAAAAATCAATATGATGATTATCTCCAATGAAGCTGATACTATCAACTCCTACATTCTGAATGACCTTGAAAGGGGTACCACAATTTACCATGCTATCGGTGGATATTCCAAAGAGGACAAAAAAGTAATCAACACTATTGTTTCAAGAAGAGAGTATATCAAAATAAGGGATTATGTAAAAAAAATAGATGAAAGAGCTTTCGTTTCCATTTCATATGTAACTGAAGTGGAAGGGGAGGGTTTCACCTATTAGGTTCTGTATGTGATTCGGCTACATCAAGCAGAATGTTAACCTGTCTGTTATATTGTTCCGGATCCACCCAGATGCTTTCAGCATGCTTGGCATGATCTGCAATATACAACAGTTTATATCCTTTCTTTATATCAAACAACTTAATTGATGACTCAGGCAGTATATACCTGTCTTCCTTTCCATGAGCAAACATTATCGGTATGCTTGAGAGTCCACTCTGTTTGATGATTTCCTTCTCAGGTGAAACATCTTCAAAAAAGAAGCCTGCTCTTATTTTCGTCACCAGACTTGTGAGATAAATAAGCGGAAAGGGAGGCAAGTGTTGTTCAACCTTAAGTCGATACTTTAGCTGCTGAGACAAATCAGCATAGGGACAATCCGCTACTACAAATCTGACTCTGCTATCCATACAGGCATGCAATAATACAGTAGCCCCACCCATCGATTCCCCATGAGTTCCTGCAAAGCACTGCGGCCCTATTATTCCGCACACATAATCCAATACATTTTTCAGGTCATTTTTTTCAGCAAAGCCCATGGTTGTATATCTCTTATCACTATTTCCTGCGTTTCTATTGTCATATATAATGACCTGATAGCCTCTATTTAAGTAAGGAGTTATATATTTTATCGAGCCAACTCTATTAACCCCAAATCCATGACAAAGTATAACCACTTTATTAGTTGGATTCTCAGGATACAACCATTGCCCTGATAGATTTAGACCGTCATCAGTCTTAATATTGAAATCGGTTTTAGATATTGTATCAAAATATTCAATTGAAATGTTACCTTTTGCCTCTTCATCTGAGAACATGGTATCAATATCTCTACTCTCAGGCGTGATGACATATCCTGAAAATCTCCACGATATAATAGATAATACCAAAAATATCACAACCAACAATGCTAAATAAATGGTCATATTATCACCTAAAGTCCTATTAAATCAAATTCATCAACTTTCAATTGCGATATGCTTGCCAGCGTCCTTTAGTTGAAGCATATATGCCATATTCTTTCCTAGAATCTCCATTGTCTGCACACCCTCTTTGTCTTGTAGGACCTCACCAGGATCCCTTCCATATATGACTCCCCAGTAATTGGAAGTTGCTATCATCATCTCTGCATAAGACAGAAAAACGTTGAGTTGTTGCAGCGCTGGCAATCCTCCTGCCCTTCTGACAGTCACAATACAGGATCCAATTTTGTGTCTAAATAAATTATCATTGAATTTAGCAACAAAAAATGCCCTTTCCAAAAATGATTTCATCGCACCGGTCATACCTGAAAAATACACTGGTGATCCTAACAAAATCCCATCTGCATCCTTAATCTTCTGAATCCAGAGATTAACATCGTCGCCGCCAATAATACATTTCTCATCGCGATTCTCGTCGCATTTACGGCAAGCAGTGCACCCCCTAATCTTATGACTGCCAACATTGATGATTTCCGTCTCGATTCCCTTCTTCTCAAGCTCAGCAAGCACAAGTCCCAATGCAATCTGCGTGTTGCCCTCCACTCTCGGACTTCCATTAAAAGCAATAACTTTCATTATTAATCCTCCCTCAGTTCTCTAATTATGGTTTCTGAATTATTTTTAATATATTTCTTTCAGCATCATCTAATGTGTATGGGATACTGACTTCAAATCCCCTGTCTCTAAGCCTTGTGAATAATTCAGACAGAATTGGCGTTTCAAGATTGGCATCCTTTATCAATTCTGACTGTGAAAAAACTTCCTGCGTATTACCCTTGGCTACAATGCTGCCACTATTCAAAATGTATATTGTATCAGCTATGTATGGCACAATATTGATATCATGAGTCGTTGTGATAATTGTTGTGCCGTGTTCTTTGTTAACACCATTCAATATATCAATCATTTCCCTTTTTGACTTTGAATCAAGTGCATCAAAAGGTTCATCCAATATTAAAAGTTTTGGCGTCATAACCAAAGCTCCAGCTAATGCAACTTTCTTCTTTTGTCCACTGCTAAGATAATGAGGAATTTTGTTTAACAATTCTTCTATCCCAAGTCTTTGTGAAATGTCTCTTATCATTTCGTCGACTCGTTCTTTAGAATACCCATCACTTCTAGGAGTAAAGGCAATATCGTCATATACTCTGGGTCCTATAATCTGCTCATCAACATTCTGAAAAACCACACCGATATTCTTTCTCAACTCGTTGAATTGCTTAAAGGGTTCTAGTCCCATGACACTAACTTTTCCTTCAACCGGTTTCAATAGACCAAGTATATGATACAACAATGTTGTTTTGCCTGCACCGTTAGGTCCTAAGATTGTAACCCTTTCACCTTTCTTAGCTGTGAAGTGAAGTCCACAAACTGAAACCTCCGTTTTATCCGGGTAAATATGTTTTAAGCATTCCACTTCTATCAGATTTTCCATGGTATCACCGTCCCTGTAAGTATAATCATTCCCGCCAGGCATAATAAGAAATCAATCTTTGACACTGGCTTAAGATCCGTTCGAATAGGAATCCTTCCCGAATATCCTCTAAGTTCATATATTTTATACATTCTTTCACTCATTTCAAAAGATTGAATAATAAGAGTTCCCAGCATAGACGCAATCGTTTTGAAATTCAGTACTATTTGCCAGGGTTTATAACCCCCTTTAAGTCTTATGCTTGTCAAAAGATTGTTTAATCTATCAGCGATAATAAAAAAAGATCTGTAAGTCATCAAAAAAATATCAACAATAAGGCTTGGCATAAACAATGAAAATACTGAGAAAACATCTACATAGGGTGTTGTTGTAATCAACAAAAGCATTGTAAGCGCTGCTCCTACAGCTTTAAATATGATAACTAGTCCAGCGACCCATCCCTGCTGTGCAGATAGTACCGCAAAAAAAACACTAAATAATGCAGGGTATAATGCTAAATGACCTATCTGAACTATGGGTATTTTCCCCACAACAAACAGAACAAGCACGATTGAAATGAGGCCCGATAGTCGGTACAAATCTTTGCTAATGATGATGCTAATCAAAATCAATAAGGTCAAGATAACCTTTGATATCGTACCTGATTTATGTAATATGCTGTTTCCGTTCAGTGATAAATTATCAATCTCCGCTATATGCATATTCTACCTTTCCATTACATAGTAAACCCATGTACAGTTTCAATCAAATCCGGTCTAACCTTATAAAAATACCGAATAATCAAGACTGTAATCAAGGTTTCTAATCCAATACCTGCAACTACTATCATGATTAGTGCTATCCAGCCTGAAAATGCAAGGTAGTTAATCTCACTGACAACCTCAGACAAGTCAGAGTCGTCGTGATTTCCTTCATCCAGATGCTCTTCACCTGCATGTTCTACAGCATCATGAGGCAATACCTCTGCAAATCCAGCATAGGTGCCGATAATAGCCACCATCATACTCATAGAGACTATCAAGGCCATCACTGTTGCTACACTTGTTCCGATAACAAGATTATTTTTTGCTAATCTCTTAAAGAGCATTGCACCTATGAAAACTTCTGAACCAATAACAAGTGTATTAAGTCCAACAATGGTTATCCCTCCATGACCGAACATGGCTAATATCATAGATACGACAAACACGACCAAAAAAGCCATTTTAGGTCCTATAAGAATTCCAGTCAGTACAGCAAGACTTATATGCACGGGAATGATAATAAGGGGAACCGACATAGCTATCAGCATAAGAGCTGCCGCGATTCCAGTAAAGGGCAGAACCCTCTTGACTTGTTCATTACTGCTTCTTTTGATAACTAAGTATATAATTATAAAAGTCAGTATGTACCCTGGCAACCACAAATAAAAAGGGATAATACCATCTGGTATGTGAATATGACTCATGCCAACCTCCTGTTAACTGTTTGATTTATTTTGAAATGTGTTTACATTATATATCATAACCCAAAAAAAACACAAGATAAACCCATTATCATTTCTTGTGTATAAAAAAAATAAGTATGTTTTTTTGAAAACGCTTGCACGGGAAAAAAAATGTGATATAATAGGAATACAACAAATACTCTATCGAAATATCAGATTAATACACTGAGGGTAGTAAGAGGTTTTAGTTCCAGAACAAGTTTTATAAAGAAGTTTAGTTTTTATAAAAAGTTTTACGAAAAGAAGTTTATTTTTTAGATTAGGTTTTACGAAAAGAAGTTTAGTTTTTAGAACAAGTTTTATGAAAGAAAGTTTGATTTATTGAACAAGTTTCAAGAAGAAAGATTTTAGTTTGTTGAACGGTTTTAAGAAAAAGATTTTAGTTTGTCGAACGGTTTTTAGAAAAAAGATTTTAGTTTGTTAAACGGTTTTTAGAAAAAAGATTTTAGTTTGTTGAACACGTTCCAAGAAAGAAGTAAAATTAATAAAACCTTAGTTGTATTATTGAAAGATGATTGGTAGGATAGTTGTTGAAGTATATATTCTGGAAACAGAGTATTACGAAAATTTCTCTTTGGGACAAGGTCCTGAAAAAAAAGGAGAAAGCATGAACACAGTAACATAGAAACTGGTTCTCATAGATAAATCTAAGAGGGCCAGTTTCGTTTTTTGTATTTTTAGAATTGATTAATATCTGAAGTTCTGTTTTTCTTTCCAACAGATTCTCATAATAGTGTCTTTGCCAGTTATCGCTGCGGTGGGTAATCCTCCAGGTGGTTGAAGCCACTGACCTGTAAGATACAAATTATCTAATCCCTTAATCCCTCCAGTGTGATTTAGAGACTTGCCTTTAACTGTAGGCAGGAACCCCATAAAAGAACCTCGATAGGCATTGCAGTATTTTTCATATGTAATTGGTGTTGCTACATCAAGGACTTCTATTTTCCCTGCCATTTCAGGATATCTTAATTCTATGGATTGTCTGACTTCATCTCCAATCCTTTCTTTTTCCCTTTTGTACTGATCTGTACTGTTTGCAAGTTTTATCCATGCATCAACATCAGAATGAAATTGATTGATGGCACATGTAATTACGGTATTTCCTTCAGGTGCAAATGTTGGCTCATAGTTATAATGTGTCATCATCAGATGTGTTAATTCCTTATCATTTATTGTTATGGGTTTCTTCAAAGGAAAGCGAACTGACCTTGGGATTCCTTCTGTACTGCCTTCATAACCTAGGGAAACATAGATATTGGAAGCAAGTGGATAATTGACCGGGTCATTAAATCTTGTCTCATACTTAGTATCATTGTACCTACCCTTCAATAAATTCTCATATACAAATCTGGCATCGCATGCTGCTAAATAATAGTCACCTGAAAACCTTCGTCCGTCTTTAGTTTCAATCTGTCCAACAATCTTCCCGTCTATTTTTAAGTCACTTACTTCACACAAGGTCTCAACAACACCTCCCAACTCTACATAACGCTTTTCCATATTCATTGACATAGTTCTTGAACCACCAACAGGAATAGATGCGTCTCCTTTTGTGTAGGTTGCTAGAGCAAAAAAAATCGGCATGGCATTGTAACCTTCTGGTAAAAATGTACCCAATGCATCTCTCAACGCAGGATGTTTAAACCTGTTTGCAAATTCATTCAGTGTTATTTTTCCGTATTTATTGACAATCATACCCGCTTCTTTCATTGAAATCATAGCTTTTATCTTTTCAACAATCGTCATTAGATCCATGGGCTTTCCAGTCGGTATATCAAAGGAATGCAATTTTTTGATATCAGAACAGAATTCTTCAATCACTTCTTTGTCATCACGTGACATCTCTATCCAACTCTCTTTCAGTCTTTCTAGATCTTTATAAAGATGAACAGTTCCTTGTTCGTGTTCAAATGTCAAAAAAGTTTCCGGATGATAAACGTCCACTCCATCAAGCGCTCCCAGTGTTTTCCACAATTTGTTCATGGGGGTGTTTTCCTTTGTTCCCACTAACCAATGAATACAACCATCTATATGATATCCTCTGCAATCCCAACCGGTGCATTCTCCCCCTAGAATAGGGTTTTTCTCCAGAATTACGCTGTCAAATCCATTTATTTGAGCAAATATTCCTGCACTTAATCCAGCTATTCCACCACCAATAATTACTAATTTCTTAGTCATTTGTTACACTCCTTTTTGATTTTTGTATTTGAAACAATTCTTCTCCTGTTTCCATCAATAATTCTTCAAATTTTTCCTCTTCAATCCAAGACGGCATATTTCCATTTGCAATCATAACTGAAAGACCTGTTTGAAATATTCTCAACTTCAATAGCAACTTTCTTCTCTCAATATAAGTCCAATTTTTCATGTCTTTATCTTCTGCCATAGCATTTAGAATTGATTCTTCAACAGCATCATAAGAATCCATGTATGGATTGGGCGTCATAATCAGTTCCCGAAAAAAAATCGGGTATGATTTTGCGAATTCAATACTGGCTTTTCCTATGCTTTCCATCACATCGTTCCCAGATTGTTTGCCTATCAGCTCTTGGGATATGTCAAAAACACGTTTAACTACTGATACTACCAACTCATCTATATTTGTAAAATTGACATATATAGGTGCGACTGAGCAACCCAGTCTTTTAGCAACACTTCTGGCTGTTATTCCTGAAAAGCCTTCTGATTTGGCAATCAAGAATGCTGCTTGTATAATTTCTTCCTTGCTGAATTTTGTTTTTGGTGTCATACTATCCTCCTTGAATTACATACGTTATATAACGTATGTTATATTATATCGATAAATTTGTCAAGTAATAATATTTTTTCTTTTATCCTCTCGAATTGTTCATTATGAAATAGACATTCTTCACTTTTCTTTTAATGTATAGTACAATAAGTAGTGTTCGTTATTTAATTTAAAATATCTTAAAGACTGGGGATTCAAATCATGTTAGATATAAAAAAAGTGGATATTATTGTACCCTGTTATAATGAAGAGGACGTACTTGAGCTCTTCCATAATGAGACGCAGAAAGTACTTGAAACAATCGTTGGATATGACTTCCGTTATATTTTTGTAGATGACGGCAGCAAGGATCGAACACTTGATATAATGAAAACCTTAGCTAACAACTCTGATAATGTGAAATATTTGTCTTTTTCAAGAAATTTTGGCAAAGAATCCGCTATGTATGCAGGCTTGAAGTTTTCCTCTGGTGATCTGGTCGCTATAATAGATGCGGACCTTCAGCATCCTCCATCCATGATTCCGGACATGCTAAAAGAGTTGGAAAACGGCTATGACTCTTGCGCCGCAAGACGAATTAGTAGAACAGGTGAGTCTAAAGTACGCAGTGTCTTTTCCAGGCTTTTTTATAAGCTAAACAATAAACTTTCAGATGTGGAATTAGTAAGTGGTGCAGTTGATTTCAGAATTATGACTAGGCAAGTAGTTGATGCAGTACTAGAATTATGCGAAGTCCAACGATTCTCCAAGGGGATTTTTTCCTGGATTGGTTTTGATACCAAATGGTTGCCATATGAAAATATCGAGCGATCAGTTGGTGTCACAAAATGGAGCTTTAATAGCCTTGTCAAATACGCAATCCATGGTATAACAGCTTTTTCAACTGCTCCTCTGCAACTTGTAACAGGTATGGGGTTTTTAATTTCCATGTTTGCCTTTGTTTATATCATCATTACATTGGTCAAGACCTTTATCACAGGTATAGATGTCCCTGGATATGTTACAACCTTATCCGCTGTTCTTTTTCTGGGTGGAATTGTTGTAATCTCTATAGGCATTCTGGGAGAATACATAGGTCATATCTTTATGGAATCAAAAAACAGACCCATCTATATCTTGAAACAAACAAACTTGAATTCACAAAACTATAGAGGTACAGAGAATGAACAGACTGAAAGAAAAGATATACAATAAGGAAACTATCAATTATCTCATATTCGGTGTACTGACAACACTAGTCAACCTTGTTTCTTATAAGATATGCACACTTATCGGGTTAGATTATCGAACAGCGACTGTTATCGCTTGGGTTTTAGCGGTAACCTTTGCATATTTCACCAATAAAATCTATGTTTTCAACAGTAATAGCTTTGATTTTAAAATAATCAGGAGTGAATTTCCAGCCTTTGTTTTGAGCCGTGTTCTATCCGGTATTTTCGACTTGTCCTTTATGATCGCTGCGGTTGAGATCTTTTCAGTAGATGATTTTTTAGCCAAGCTGTTGGTTAATTTCTTTGTGGTGATTCTTAACTATATTGCAAGCAAATATTTCGTTTTTAAAAAGGAAAAAAGAAAAGAAAAGTCACCTATCTTCCTTCTTTCATTCTTAATACCAGTGTTAATTCTAATCATCATATATATATTCAGAGGGATATATCCTTTTGGTGATAATTGCTACCTGACCAGTGATATGTATCATCAATATGCTCCCTTTTATATGGAAATGTATAATAAAATTATGAACATGAGCAGCTTCTATTATTCATGGCACACCGGAATGGGCGTAAATTTCATTGGCTTATACGCTTACTACCTGAGCAGCCCTGTTAACTGGCTTCTTTTTCTCAGTCCAGAGGGTAATATTGTTGAAACAATGAGTATCTTGATTATTGTTAAAACCGGTTTGTCAGGATTGACTGTAGCTTATTATTTAAGTCAACGATTCAACACAAAACACATCGCCATAGTAGCATTTTCTTTGTTCTATGCTTTGTCATCATATTTCTCAGCCTTCAGTTGGAATATCATGTGGCTCGACTGCCTATTGTTGCTCCCGCTAATCCTTTTAGGCCTTGAAAGATTGGTGAAAAATGGCGATTATAAACTCTACACAATTACTCTGGGCTTGTCGATTCTTTCTAATTACTACATATCAATCATGATATGCTTTTTCTGTATTTTCTATTTTCTGATGCTGATAGTTGCTGACAATCAAACCAAGAACCTGAGATATTATATTGACAGATTCAGAAGGTTTGCAATATTTTCACTTTTAGCTGGTGGATTCGCTGCTATTTTATTGTTTCCCGAGTATTATGCCATTCAGGCAAGCGCATCAAGTAGCTTTAATTTTCCAAAAACCTTTACTAGCTATTTCTCGATTTTTGATATGCTGAGCAGAGGATTGATGATAGTCGAACCTGCTGTACTATCCGGTCGCTATCCTAACATTTATAGCACAGTGGCTGTATTCTTAATGTTGCCATTCTATTGGATGAATCCAAAAGCCGATTTCAAGGAAAAGACAGGGAAAACAATACTTTTAGTGATTTTACTGGTTGGATTCAATATGAATGTTTTCAATTTTATTTGGCATGGTTTGCATTTCCCCAACAGCCTCCCCGCTAGACAATCCTTCATTTTTATTTTTATGGTTTTAACCATGTCTTTTGAGGGATTTCTCGGACTAAAACAATTGTCGAAGGGCCAAATATTTAGTGTTTTTACAGGTGCTATCGTTTTCTTTTTGATGATTGAACAGTTCATCGCTGGTGATGATTATCATTTTGGCATCGTATATCTCAATATGACCTACTTGACTTTTTACCTATTGCTGATAGTGTATTATAGGAAAGAATCATTTAGACCAAAATTGATGGTATTTCTTCTCTTGTTGGTTGTTATGTCAGAGTCCGGCATCAATACAGCTGCGACAGGTTTGGGTGTTGCAAGCAGGACTGTCTACGTTTCTGACAATCAGGCAATCAGTGAGGTTTTGGATACCATCAGTGTGCAAGATACTGGCTTTTACAGAGTTGAAAAAGAGATCAGAAGAACCAATAACGATTCAGCTTGGCATCATTATAAAGGCTTTTCGACATTTTCATCCACTGCCTTTGCAGGCTTAAACAATCATCTAAATAGTCTCGGTTTCAGAAGCTCTATGAACAGCTACTCCTTTGATGGCTATACACCATTAACCGCATCAATATTAAACGTTAAATATATGCTCCATAATCAAATAACTGATTCCAGTAATCTAACCCGATTGGTTGAGACCGTGGATGGTATTTACCTTTATGAAAACATTTATACATTACCGCTTGGTTTTATGCTGGAATATGAATTCGAAAAGAGCTGGAGGACAGATAGTTCCAATCCATTCAGAGTTCAAAACAGTTTTTCAGAAACACTTATCAATAAAAGCTTGTTCGAATCAGTAGAAACCAAAAATTCAGGAAAATCAGTAACTCTGAAGATTGAGGATAACAGAAATATTTATGTGTATATATCAAATTCAGCAACTTTAAAAAATGTAAGTATCAATAAATCACCAACATACGATATGGATGACAACCCGCCGATGACATTTACCAATCTGAGACACAAGCATATTCTCAATATCGGAAAAGGAATCCCCGACTCAGACATTACTGTTTCAGCTGAATCCGAAGATATTACATCGCTGTTTCTGACAGCATATAGCTTCAATGAGGATGTGTTTATAGATATCTACAATCATCTATCAGAGAATTCATTTGAAGTTGAGGAATATGGTGATACGTTTATCCGAGGTACGATAGATTCAGATATTGATGGCATTATGTACACTTCCATTCCCTTTGATAATGGTTGGAAAGCCTATGTCAACGGTGATAAAGTTACAGTTCGATCTTTTAAGGATGCCTTTATATCTATTCCAATACCTGAAGGTCAACATTATGTCGAGTTATACTATGAGCCCGAAGGTTTTGTCTCTGGAATGATTATCACTATAGCATCCCTTGTCATTTTCATTTCAATAATACTGATAGATAGGAAAAAAAGGAAAATAGTAATAACATAAAGCGCTATACTATATAACTCTAAAAAATCTCCTTTAATCAAGGAGACTTTTTTATTATTTGTGTTATAATGATAGTATTAATATATATAATAATTATCAAATTATTTATAAATTGGAGGCCAACATTTTGCAAAAGGACCCTTTAAAACAAGGACTTACTACCGAGCAAGCAAATAAACTATTAGAAGAATACGGAGAAAACCGATTAAGAGAGGCCAAAAGGATAACTTTTTGGGGGCTTTTTTTCAATCAGTTTAAAAGTATCCTAATATTGATTTTAATTACAGCCGCTATCATTTCAGCTTTTGTAGGTGAATTTACAGAATCCATAGCAATTATGATAATTGTTTTTTTAAACGCTTTAGTTGGTGCAAAGCAGGAAAAAAGTGCCGGTGATGCGGTGCAAGCACTAAAAAACATGACTACTCCATACGCTAAAGTTATCCGAGATGGTGTGATAAAAGAAATCCCATCAGAGGGTCTTGTGCCAGGAGATACTGTGCAGCTAGATGCTGGCAGTCTTGTTCCTGCTGACTTAAAGCTACTCAATTCCATAAATTTGAAAATCGAAGAGTCCTCTCTGACAGGTGAATCGGTTCCGGTGGAAAAAGATAGTAATGCAGTAGTTGAGGATGGTGCTCCCCTAGCGGAAAGGATTAATATGGCTTATATGGGGACTACTGTAACCTATGGTAGATCTCAAGGTATAATCACAGACACAGGAATGAACACAGAAATCGGTAAGATTGCTGGTGTTTTAGAAGAAAAGGATGAAGAAACACCTTTACAGCAAAAATTGAACTCTCTTGGAAATAAACTAGGTATAACATGTATTGTTGTATGCATTCTAATTTTTATACTCGGGTTGTTGAGAAACATGCCTCTGATGGAGATTTTCATGATTTCTGTAAGCCTTGCAGTTGCAGCAGTGCCAGAAGGTTTACCTGCTATTGTGACTGTCATACTGGCATTGGGTATGAAGAGGATGGTTAAACGCAATGTGTTGGCTAAAAACCTCTCCTCAGTTGAGACTCTTGGCAGCACCACTGTCATTTGTTCTGATAAAACTGGGACTCTTACACAGAATAAGATGACCGTTACAAATGTAATGGTTGATATGAAAGAGTATGAAGTAACCGGAACGGGTTATGGTCTTGAGGGATTGATTAAAGACATCACTCCATCGATTAGCCTGGATTATATGATGAAGGCTGCTATACTAAACAACGATGCTGCAATAGACTCTGAGCAAGTGGGCATAATAGGAGATCCTACCGAGGGGGCTTTGATTGTAATGGCTGCTAAATCAGAATACAATCAGGCTGATATACGTAATAGATACCCGAGATTAGGCGAAATTCCCTTTGACTCGGACAGGAAAATGATGTCTACTTTGCATAACCTAGAAGGACAACATGTGATGTTTACGAAAGGGTCCCCAGATTCAATTTTAGAGATATGCGACAGAGTACAGATTATGGATGATATTCTGGATATTGACAGTTATAGAGATCAAATCAATACCATTTATTTGAAATGGGCATCCAATGCCCTTAGAGTGCTTTGTTATGCTTACAAAGAAGTGATTTCAGAGGATATCTCTCTAGGCGAAGAGGAAAATATGATTTTTTGTGGGATGTCGGGTATGATAGACCCTTCACGACCTGAGGTATTTCATGCTATCGAAAAATGTCATACTGCAGGCATCAGAACAATTATGATTACAGGCGACCACGCTGTTACAGCATCTGCAATAGGTAGGGAAATTGGCCTTCTAGAAGGTTCGGATACCGCCATAACAGGTCGTGAAATTGATCAGATGGATGATGCTACATTCCTGGAAAAATTAGCTTATACAAATGCCTTCAGCAGAGTATCCCCCGACAACAAAGTCAGAATTGTGTCCGCTTTGAAGCAATCCGGTCACATAGTAGCCATGACAGGAGACGGTGTTAACGATGCGCCTTCTTTGAAAAAGGCGGATATAGGTATTGCTATGGGTATAACCGGAACAGATGTAGCCAAGGAAGCAGCTGATATGATTCTGACAGACGATAACTTTGTTTCGATTGTAGTTGCTGTTGAGGAAGGCAGAGTCATATTCAGCAACATCCGTAAATTTGTCAGTTTTCTGATTTCATGCAACATCGGAGAAATCGCTTTAATTTTCATTGCCATGCTTCTTGGATGGGGATCTCCTTTGAGACCTATACAACTCTTGTGGGTCAATTTGATTACTGATTCATTTCCAGCTTTTGCACTCGGTATGGAGCCGCAAGAAGATGATGTGATGAAGCAAAAACCTCGTAATCCTGATGCTCCCATTGTTGACAAAAAGATGACCCTGAGTGTTCTTTTTCAAGCAACTGGATTAGCATTGGCAACTCTGCTGTCATTCAGATTTGGCTTTAGTATCAATCCTGATTACGCCAATACTTTCGCTTTTCTTACCTTGATTAGTGGAGAGCTACTACGTGCTTTTTCAGGCAGATCAGAAACCAAGTCATTGTTTAAAATCGGATTGTTTGGCAACAGATATCTAAACATAGCCGTTGCAGGTTCTTATGTGTTGACATTTATTATTCTGATGACACCAGCTTTTAGGAGCATCTTTGCAATTCACTCTTTATCAATTAATCATTTGATGATAGCATTTGGCTTTTCTTTGATCCCTCTACTGTTTGGTGAGATTAGTAAGCTTTTTAAGGTGCGAAAATGACTAAATACAAAAATTGATTGAATTGATTAATAAGTTTTTCTGTGAGATAATGATACTGTAGTAAAATCCGATTCACTATGGAGGTAATCATGAATATTAATGATTTAATGGAAATGCTAAATAACAAGGATACTGTCAATAAATTAGGTAAATCAGCTGGTATAGAAGCAGACAAGGTTGAAAAACTAATTGGACTTGGTCTTCCTACGATTATGAAGGCCATGGATAGAAACGCAAAAGCAAGTGGTGGTGCTGAGTCTTTAATGAAGGCTTTGAAGCAGCATGAAGATGATGATGTTGAAGACCTTGATAAGTTCTTAAATAATGTTGATAAAAATGACGGTGCAAAAATGCTGAATCACATCTTTTCTAACAAAAATCAAACCGTTCAGAACAATCTGGCACAACAAACCGGATTGGAGACAAATCAAGTCTCCTCCATGTTGCAGCAACTTGCTCCGCTTCTGATCGGTGTGTTGGGAAATCAACAAAAACAACAAAACATAGATGTGAACAGCTTGTCATCAATGATGAATGGTGCACTGAAAAAAAGTGGTAAAGGCGGTATGATGGATCTTGCTGAACAATTTCTGGACGCTGATAAAGATGGCAGCATAGTGGATGATGTAGGCAAAATGCTAGGTGGATTTTTCAAAAAAAAATAAAACACAATAAAACCATAATAGATTTGAATTAGAAAATCTATTATGGTTTTTTATTGCTTGAATAGGTCAATTAGCTTCCACACGTATCATTATTTCATTTCTTCTGAACATAGGTGGGGTGAATGGCGCATTATAAAACGCCAGCATAGCATTCGAATATTTTTTGTAGCCATTCTTTTCAATCCAGGATTCCAGCATCTCAAGTTTTATTTTTTCTTTGCTAGTATTTGAAAAACCACTATACCTAATCACAGCAAACTGACCATGACCAAATTCCTTCACACTTAAATTTGGATTGTTTGGTTTTGGAGTATCATCCCAATGCTCTTTTGGAACTACAAAGGCCATTTTCAGTCCATTGCTAGTCATTTCTTCAATAACTGGAACTGTCATATTGATTTTCTTTTTTTCGGTATTGTCGCTGCTTATATAACGAAAGAGCGTGCCAAATCCATTATTTATTTCAGGATCATTTACATTATCATACTCGACAATATAAAAACTTTCATATTGACGCAACTCAAAAGGATCCTCTGTTGCAATGACTTCATATTCCGGTGTTTCATATTTAAACATTTAAGCACCCCTATCCAACAAGATTCTTGTTACACTATTATAATATTCTATCCAAATGAACTACCTAGGACCTATACCTATGAATGATTAGAAAACGGGTTGATCAGATAATTATCTGACTACCGGTTGCCAAATAATCAATATTATCTCCCAATATTTTCTTTAAATGATTATATGATTCGATACCGGTGCAATGACCTGTATAGAATTTAGAACCGGTTTTTAATAAGTTTTCACCAATCTCTCCAACAAGCATCGGATCTTCATTCGTGTTTCTGGAAAGATTGTACAAATGAAAACCACCAATCACGTAATTTGGAAACTCATCTTTCATGTTATGATAATGATCCATAATATTTACTATCCCATTATGAGCGCAACCAGCAACCAAAATTGCTTTATCTTCCTGTTTTATTATCATGTTTTGTTCATGTCGAAAATCATCGGCTTTAAACTCATCGCCATTCATCATCAAAAGATCCTGGTTTCCGGATGGATTCAACCTCACAGCTTTTACACCTGAAAACAACTCAATCTCATCATCTATAACCATATTAGTCCCCGCGAAAATAAAGCGGTCATTTTCTAATAGTGCTTCGTCTAATCCTATGTATTTCTTGACATCATTAGGTCTATTGGCATAGTGTTTCTCAAATGTCTTTTGATTTACATATATTTTAGCCTTCGAGTTCAATTCCAAAAATGTTTTAAGTCCACCACCGTGATCATAATGTCCGTGTGAAATAACGACCATATCTACATTAGTTAAGTCAACATCCATTTTCATTGCATTATTTGCAAAAATACCACTTGCTCCCAAATCAAAAAGAATTTTGTGTTTTTGGGTTTCAATATAAAGGCTCAGTCCATGCTCGACTTCAAGACCTTCGGTTTTTGTAGTGTTTTCCACAAGTGTTTTAACTAGCATATAATCATATCTCCTTATAAAAATTATATTATGTTACAACCTTTCCATGTTGGTGTCTGCGACAACCTTTTCCGTAACAGGCCTTATCTGAACTGTCACATAGTTTATAATCGCCACCTTGAATTCTTAACACTTTACTATTTACAAGAGATTCTGCTAGCTTTAACCTAGCATCAGTATACATACCTTGAACTGTCGTACGAGCAATATTCATTTGTTTTGCACATTCTTCCTGTGTGAATCCTTCTAGATCAATCAGTCTAATGGTCTCATACTCATCAACCGACATTATAACAAAATCGTTTTGTTCACTCTTGGCATTGAGTGGTCCAAATCTATCTGAATCAGGTAAACTACATACTTTTCTCCACTTTCTTGGTCTTGGCACGTTTCAAACACCTCATTTACATTAAAATAACAAACATTATCAATTATATAAAAACGGAAACTCATGAATAGTTATTGACATATGTCTCTTTAATGTTAATTATACTCTTCATTATAAATATGTCAATCAATTATTCATTTCGATTTAATATCAGACAGTTTAACTATAGCTAGCATTAGATTTCTTCAAGGCATTGATAGACAAAAATAGTTCCGGACAATGTCTGGAACTATTGCAATTTTAGTATAGCTAATCAATTTAATGCATTTTCGAGAATCAACTGACTTTTTGTATTTCTATTGGCGATTTTGGGGCTTTGGCAAGTAGCGCCATAACGGCACCAATGGAACACAGCACTCCTGTTATTACAAAAGCCATCTGATAACTTCCGTTGGATGACTCGACTATCACAGCCGCCAAACGTGGACCTACAATTCCACCAACGCTATAAGCCAAGAAAATAAATCCGTAATTCATGCTGACATATTTGGGACCATAAAAATCTGCAGCGATAGAAGGGAATGTTCCCATTGCACCGCCAAAACAGAAGGCAACCAAAGCTACGCCAAGAGCATATAGCCAGAAAGTTCCTAATGAATTCAAGCTGAACATAGTTATAGCGCTGATAACATACATGATAAATACAACCCGCATCCTGCCTATCTTATCTGACACTGTACCCCAGAACAGTCTTCCGAATGTGTTGACAATGCCAAGAATGCCTACAACGGAGCCTGCTTCCAAGGCTGATAGGTTTGCCACTTGTTGTCCGATAGGTGAAGCATGGGCGATAATCATCAACCCAGCTACATTTGCAAAAGTGTAGGTGATCAATAAAAAGTAGTATTGAGGAGTTCTGAGCATTTCTTTAGGGGTGAAGTCATACTTGCTTGGTCCAACATGTCCTGCTTTCACCGGTGGTGGACTCCAACCTTCAGGAATATAACCATCAGGTGCGGCACGCATCAGTCTTCCACCTATAATAACTCCTACAATTGTATATATGGCCTGTATGAAAAACGTGTTCAAAGGTCCATAATTGGTAACCAAAATTGTAGCAACAGGCGCATAAAACACCGAGCCAAGACCAAATCCCGCAACAATCAATCCTGTAATCATACCCCTCTTATCAGGAAACCATTTGACACAAGTAGCAATTGGGATACCGTAAGTGATGCCGATGCCAGCTCCGCCCAAAACACCATACCCTAAGTATAGCATAGCGAGAGAAGACGTTCTACTGGCTATCAAAAGCCCGCATGATAATACAGTCGCTCCTGCGATAACCATTTTTGTGGGTCCGTATTTGGGTAGTAATCGACCTGCGAAAATCATTAAAACAGGTATAAAAGCCAGATTAATTGAAAATGCCAATGATACTTGTGTTGTAGACCAACCGAATATCTCTTGAATAGGCTTTTGAAACACGCTCCAGGTATATAACGCACCTAAGCAAAATTGTACGATAAGCCCTCCAACTACAACAAGCCAACGATTATAGAGTTTCTCTTGCATAATGCTCCTCCTAAAGAGACTACTAGATTAGTATCTAATTTTTTGTAAATTAAAACAATACCAAGTAGTATTGTTTTAATTGCTATTTCTACATTACAATTTATAGCTTTCAAAGTCAATAAGTATATTCTATCTATTTACATTTATAATGGCTTCAACTGTTCTTATATTCTGGATACTTACTCGATCGATTCCAAAAAGGCAAACTCTTGTAGCTAAATCATCTGTCCCTGTTTGAGGAATAGTTCTCGTCATAAAAAGCCTTAAAATATTATTTGACACCTCTGCTTTCTCTGCTTCAAATCGATTGGAACCACTACTTTCATTAGAAATATAAGCATAGATTATTCTATCTTCAAAGAATAATTCATCAAAATCCCATTCAAGATTATCTTCATTTTGGAACTGTTCCGGATGACTTTCCAGAAACAATTCCCATTGTTCAAAGCTGTCAATCATCAAAGGCTCACCCAAAATATACATGTCATTATACTCTGCTCGGTAATCAGCCTTTAATATCTCAATCTCACTTGTAGTACATCCTTGTATGAAAAAAATAGATAGTATTAATGCTAATACAATTAGTCGTTTCATTTTTCATCCTTTCTCTTTTTAGACTACACAAGAGAGCTTTCTCTTGTGTGATAGTTTATAATGTCATGTTGTGTCCAAATCGCAATAAATAATCTTGTCTTTGTTTGTAGTCGGGTAAGACACTTCCCAGTAGCCTCCAAAAGGATCTATCATGATTCATGTGAATCAGATGACAGAGTTCATGAACAACTACATAGTCTACAATTTCAATAGGGGCCATCACCAACCTGAGATTGAAGGTTATTTTTTTATCTCCATCACAAGTACCCCATTTCGTATGAGATTTTATCACTTCAACAGATTTCGGATTCACTCCCAGTTTTTTTTGATATATCTTTATTCTCTCAGCTACGACTCTTCTACAGCTGGTAATATAGAATTTCTCAAGATTGACTTTGAGTGTATCCTCACTCAAACCTTCAGTCTTAATTAACTCACTTAATTCCATTTCTTTTCCTAAATAAAAAAATTTTCCATTTTCCTGGTATAATTTCATATCAGGCTTGTCTTTTAAATTAGAAAGCTCACTGAGTTTATCATTAATCCACTTGCTTTTTAATCTTATGGCTTTTTCCAGATCCTCAATTTTTGTGCCATTTGGTGCTTTCACAGTTACAATCCCAACGCTGTCAATCTGAAATATGATTTTTTTTTGCTTTCCATATTGTATATGATATTCTATGTCACCGTGTTCCGTAATTAACTTCATCAAATCCACCCTTTAAGCATTGTTCTTAAATACGCCTCAATTATTTTCTAACAAGAAACAGTAACATCTTGAACAATAGCTTTAGTTAAATTCACAAGAATGCTTGAATTTATAAATATCTGTGCCCCTAACCTACCACCACTAACATAAATGTCTTTTTTTTCTAACGCTGTCTGATCTATAACTGTTACATATTTCTTTTTCATGCCAATGGGACTGCATCCACCACGGACATAACCCGTTATTTTATTGATATCTTTGGCTGGTATCATCTCAACTGACTTCTCTGCGAGTACTTTAGCGGTCTTTTTTAAATCCAATTCATCCATAACAGGAATCACACAGACAAAATACTCCTTGGATTTCCCTTGAACAACTAATGTTTTATAGACTTGTTCCTCAGGAATACCAAGCTTGCTAGCCACGCTCACCCCATCCATAAACCCATCGTTTTCGTAGAAGTGAACTTTATAGGGTATTTTGATTTGATCCAGCAAACGCATAGCATTTGTTTTATCTCTATTTTTCATTAAACGCCTCTATTATTGATAACTTAAATGCAGTGAGATTAAATTTTTAGTTTTTTGAAGTAGCAAGAGTATTTTATCATGCCAACACATATTTTTGAATTCTTTTTTAAAAAATGAACTCATAGGTAGTTGTCAAATCAGATACATAATCAGAAGTTACTTTTATTAATGTTTCTATACTCGCATCACCATAATACTTTATGTGTATCACTGCTTTGCCTTTGGCGGTAAAAATTTCAATGACATCATCAATATCATGTATAATCAAAATATCAAAATCAGGATGATAGATTTCAATAAATTCACCGCCTTTGTACACCAATCCATACCTCTTGACAAGATCTGCTACAAGACTCTTGCTCAAAACAGGTGAACGCGTTTGAAAAATCCATGTATGGATACTTGGCGAATATGTTCCGCTTCCATCGCTCCACATCTTATCAGACACAACGCCATATTCATGGGATTGGTATTGTATAGGTGCCAGAAAGCTGTGTTTTTTGGTATAAATATTAATCTCCCAATCTGTTTCTTCTGAATCTTTTCTTTTCAGTTCAGGATTATTCTCAACATCGGCTAATCTGATAATTGGCAAGTCAGTCTTGCCCTCAGGCAAAATGTGAGTTTTGCTTATTGCGATTTGTATGAAGGGCATCACAATAACATAGCCAACTAACAGAATATAGACTATTGCAATTGTAGTTTTGATTCGCTGTTGCCTTTTCCATGGTGCATGATGATTAATGGGCTTTCCTTCGATTAGCTCTTGGCGCAAGCGTCTTAAAGATATAAGCCCACTAATTGACTCATACAATAGATATAGTATTGAGATAACCAATGGCAAAAGTATGCTAGAACCCTCTATCAAAGATAATGTGAAAGTCCCATTGGGCAACCAAAGCGGTGTGGATAATATGACAAGCATCAAGACTGTATAGACTACAACTATCCAAACATTTTTTATAAGTTTTTTGTGCAATTCCTGGAGGGAGTAAGCCTGCTCTGCGGGATCAGTGTGCAATTCAGGTGCCATTATCTCATCTGAGGAGGAATATACGTTAAAGTCACCGTAGCTTGCTACAAAATCCCATCCACCTTCAGCATATAAATATTTTTGCTCCAAACTGATATCTTTATTCTTTGATACGTCTATTCTATAATGTATGTTTTTTGGTTCACCTATGATAAATCTTGCAAAAACATGACCCATTTTTATTAAATGTAAGCCCTCACGAGCCATGTCGGAAAACCAACTTTCGTGCTCTCCTATCCTATAATAATCACCAGGTCGAAACTTCCATACAACTTTACTCATTTATGTCACCTTCCTTTAAGACTATTCCGTCTAGCACCAAAGCTCTCAGACGACTATATTCTATTTGAAGAGCCTGTTCTCCTTCAGTGGTTATTTTATAGGTTTTCCTTCTGCCATCATCTTTTGACAATACAATCAAACCTTCTTTTTGCATGCGTGAAAGCACGCCATATAGAGTCCCTGGACCCATATGCAATCTACCCTTTGATACATCAGATATAGCCTGCATTAACTGATATCCATGATTTGGATTCATTAGTGCTAATAATACGTAGTACATGGCTTCGGTCATTGGACCGCCATCATATCCCATATTCCAACCTTCCTATTGTTTTTTATTATGTGACACGTTATATCGCGTGGCATAATAATATATTAAAGTATCTCCTTAGTCAAGTATTAGTTAATGGATATTTTTAACAGGGATTGTTATGAATGTTATATTATACAATGGTCAAACACCAACTTAGCCATACCTTCTGCACCTGTATCATTCAGATGGCAACCATCTACAGTGAGATAAAGGTTTCTTTTGTTGCTTATTCTACTTCGCAATAATGAGTTCTGTGTAGCCAATGCGTCGAAAACCATATTCAAAGGCTCTTTTGTCATAAAATAAGGTTGATCAATATTATATTGCTTGAATATAGACTTTTGCCAACCGTTGAAATCAATTAACTCTACATTGTACTCTTGTGCCACACCTTGCATAGCTTCGTTATAAATATCTACTTCATTGTTTAATTCACTGAATATGTCCTCCCCGATGCAGGGTATGTTGATTACAATCACTCGCTTATTGTAATCAAACAATAGCGACAGCAGTTGTCTGTATTTTTCTACAAATTGATGCACATTGACACAAGGCACTCTTCCTGATCTAATAATACCATCAATTCGTACTGCCCATTTGGTGGAATACCCAGAGAGAAAAGGCAACAGAATATCATTCGTGCCAATCTGGATTATATAGTCTGTGTTATCGGTGTTTTTTACATGCCGTTGTATTCTATCACTTAGTCCGATTAGAGTGTCTCCTCCAAGACCATAATTTTTGAAATGTTGTTTATTGTCTAGATATCTCAAATACGAAACACCTGGGACTCCCTTTGTGATACTATCGCCATAGCATAAATACATTTCTTCAGATCACCTCTTTTTTATTTATAATCCATTTTTTTTATTGAAACTTAAAGATAATTGGAAACACAAACACAACGACAGCCATCCATATGGCATATACACTGAGATATGTAGTTTGCCAGCTTTCAATTTTACTGAACTCTATCTTGCTCTTAAAATATTTTATGTATAACCATAGCAGTCCGGCAAGATTAATGAACAATAGAATATTTTCGCCTAAAGCGGCAAGTTTATTTGGACTAACACCATAAACTGACAATCTTGAGATAATAGCAGTCAAGGCAATCGTATCAACAACAATCGCCGTCACGATCAAAGCTACGTTTAAGTAATCAAAGATATTGGATTTATGATAAATATTTCTTGCAGAAATAGTATACAAAACCATTCCTAAAACCAATACAAGCATCAAATCAAAACCAATCAAAAAATCCCTATCAACAAACGGACTCTTGCCTGTAATCACCATGACTGACAGGAAGGCTAACATCACCACTAAAAACAACGGACTGAATAATTTAGCAAGAATAGGGGCAAAATTTTCAACAACACTTTTTTTAGTCTCAGCTAAGTAGACTGTTACCATCACGACAGCACACCCGCCATAGATTATGATGTAATTTAGTACCACATCACTAATATCTATTGCAATAGTTTCAAAAATAACGACTATAAACAGCATTAAGACTATCGATCCAAGCACTATCAGACTGCCATATATTATGCTTTCGCCAGTAAAACGTATAAAATTCATGCGCTCCTGACCAAGCCGCCACTTTTGACCCATATAAGCAACGCCAGTCACCATCCACAGCATGATCGGCAGATGAATGCCCGTCAACATCTCAGTATGATTAGGGCTATATGATGGATACAGATTGATTATCACAGCTGTGACAAGAAATATACCTAAAACATAACTGATAAGCTTCTTGCTTACACCACGCATTATTCCAAAGAATAAAACAATCAAGGGCAGGATGAAAAAACTAAGGTTTTTAAAAAAAGTTAAGCTCTCAATGTCAACGCCCAATAAGGTAGTTAATCTAATTGATGTTCCAGCCAATAAGGAAAATAGAACAATCAATAAAACATTACGACGACTCTTCTTACTTGCAATCGGATCATCAGAATCCAGCAGCAATTGCTTCCAGAAGTCATCGATATTAACCTTGGAATATTCCTTTGATAGGATATTGAGATTTCCTAATCGCTTAATGCTAATTAAAAAAGCCTCATCCTCCATCAATCCTTTTTCTATCAACTCATCAACCTGTTCACGTAAATGCCCCTCCAACTCCATTACATCTTCTTCTGATAATTTACCATTTGAACGCAATTGGTCGCTCCATGCGGTCACATTTGATTCCAAATCAAACATCATACCCTCCTATCCTTCAATCTCGCGAGTGATTTCTTTAGATAATGCTGAATGAACAATATCCCATTGTTTTTTCTGATTTTCCAATTCTAATAAGCCATCTGATTTCAATCGGTAATACTTTCGTTTACGACCGTTATCAGATTTCTGCCAATAGGATTCAATCAAGCTATCTTTCTCCAATCGATGCAGCACCGGATACAACATGCCTTCAGTCCAGACAATCTCATTATTGGAAATCTCTTTTATTGCTTTTATAATTGCATATCCATAGTTATCCTGTCTTCTTAAAATAGCTAATATCAGAGGAGTTGAAGATGCAGCTATCAGATCTTTAGATATATCCATAAATGCCCCCATTGTTCACTCATTCAGCATATTATACCTAGCACTTCTATGTATGTCAACTAAAAACATTTCTTGATTAAGCTCATAAAAAATCCCCCTAAACTGGGGGGAATAATTTGTTTACTCCTCATTCCAACGGTATTTTCTGTTTAAGCGCAGCTTATCCATATTACAATTCAAACAAAGTCCATTATGACAGCATATCTCACCGTTGCATTCAGGGCAGCGCCATGTTGTCTCCTCTTTTGCCAAGAATGCATCCATTCCGTTTTCTTGAATGAACTTAAGATTCTCTATCATGCTCATGTGGTATTTGGTGCGGTATCGCTTATCCAGTGATTTCAATCTCTTGCATGGAAAAGACTCACACTCGTAACAAAATCTCAAGTGTCCTTTTCCCAATAACTCGCATTTATCCGCCATATGTGTGCAGTGTTTTCCTCTAGGTATGCAGCCCGGGCAATACATTCTCTTAAATCCCTTTTTATTCAAATCCTTTTCTCTAAACTGATAAGCAATACATAAAGCGCAATTCATACCACATGGTGCAATAAGCTTTTCTTTCATCTTTAAAACAGCCCCCTTAATTGGTAAACCTATACTCGCAATGAACCACGGAAACCCCTGACAGAATAATAGGATTCTGCACCATTGTGATATACAAAAACAGTGTTATAACGAAAATCTACAAAGATAGCTCCTCCTAGTTTTCTAATTTCAGGAGGTGTCAATATCCAACTTGATGTTTTGATATCAAAATGTCCGAGCTTTTGTAACTCCCTATATTGTTCTTCTGTTAAAATTTCAACCCCCATTTCATTTGCCATGCCAATAGCGCTGTTCATCGGTTTGTTACTTTTCCTTGATTCAAGAGCGTCATGATCATAACAAATGCTTCTTCGACCTTTTGGACTTTCCTGAGAGCAATCGCAAAAGATGTATTCATCAGTCTTTTTATCAAAACCAATCACGTCCGGTTCTCCACCTGTGCTTTCCATTTCATTTAACGTCCACAGTTTTTCGGAGTTTGTTTCAAGCTTCTGTTGTATTTTCCCCCATTCTATACCTTGATGACGATTCATATTCTTTTCAAATCGCCCTTTGAGTATTTCAAGCAGCTCTGCCTGCTGGTCTGTTGCTAAAGTCTTGTTACTACTCATATGGATGAACCCCCTTTATACTTCTTATTGTTATGCTTTTTACACCAACCGTTTTTAACTCTATTATCATATATGTAATCATCCTTTTGCTAGCGCTTTATAAACAGATTATTCAGACCACTTAATTGAGATATCATTTTTTTACAGGGTGTCTGACAACTGTCTTCATCTTTTCCGGAGCGACTTTTCTTGGATCGCTCAAGTATATTTCATGGTGTCTGAGGATAGTACCCTCTATGCTTTTTCCCGAAATGGCATTTAAGTAGCCATTGCTTACTGCAAAATCATCGATAGCCTTGACAGTAATCGCTTCCGTGTCATATGGTCCTATATGCATCATCTGGACACAAAGCCCTTCTGTGAATTCCTCTAGCCTAGCTTTTGACGTATCAAGATGCGGTTTCTTTTTATTCATTTCATTGATAGCCCATGTAAATACTTCATCGGTGACAAATTCCGGTTGTCTTATCATAGAAGTCCAGATCAATTGATCTTTTTGATATATGTCTAGTTTTCGGTCTTCCTTTGTCCACCATAAGCCTTCCAACGGTGGAACGACATACTCAAAAAAATTTGGGGATGCATTACCGCTTTTATTGCTCATTTTAATGGTGTAGGATAATCCATAAAGCAATTCTACCGACTTAGTGTATTCTCCCGATTCATCATTGGGATCACCTTTGCCATCAATCATAATGAATTTTATTTTTGGTACGTCAATTATCACTGGAACTGTTTTCGGGAGATATAGATTCTTATATTCTTTTTTATAATCCAATTTATCTGACATTTTGGCCTCCATTGTTATTACAATTATTGTTCCATATTATTTTTAATTTCGAGATACCTATCAGTAGCTGCTTCGGATGGTTCACCCTTCCTACAGATATCCAGTTTTTCAAGTTTCCGATTTGGTCGTTCAATAATCAATCTACCTTCGTTGTCCAGTTTCTTACCCAAGCTGTCAAAAGCTTCTTTGAAACGATTATCCTTACGTGCTTTTGCATAAAACGAGAGTACAAATACGTAATAAAACAGGTTGTATCTCAAAAATGGATACTCCACTTGCATAAACAGGGTTCCCATCCCATAGTGGCAAGGTCCGATTGGTACACGGACTGTCCAATGATTCAGAAGCGTTTCAACAGCGCGATCAAGTTCTTTAGTCTCGTGATGAAGTCCAGCACATCGAAATGCGTCTAATGCCATTAACGTAACACCTGGATTTGAAAAATTGGTTTCAGGACCTCTGCCGTATAAAAACTTGTTGCATCGCCATCCGCCATCCTCGAATCTGCTCCTAAGTAAATATTCCAAAGCCATTCTAACACGCTTTTCACCCTCATAGCCATTTCTACAAAGTGCTGTTGCTGCAAGAGCTGTATGACAGGGATAAATCGAACCTTTAGGCGATATTCGCGCTCTTCCGTCATCTCTTATCACACCTAGAACCAAATCAGCTGCACCTTTAAGTGCTTCATGAGATTTTTCCACTTTCAACTCACTCATTACAAGCAAAGCAGTCAGTGTACTGATTGGTTTTTCTATGCCTATTCTTCCATCTGGTGTCGCCCAAAAATCCGATCCATTGTCATTGCGGGATAATAGTAGTTTATCAATATCACCTTGATACATTGCACATCACTTCCTCAAAAAGTAATAGTTTCAATAAGCTTTTTATTTTTCAGCAACAACCAGCATTTCATAATCCTCAGTTGCAAGCTCATCTTCTCTAGAATAAGCACCTAGCTTCGCGCCAAATATTTCAACCTTTCTATATCCTAGTGATTTCAACAACCATGTGATTTCGCTCGGGATATAGTATCTTTCATTGCATTCAATCTGGTGTTCATGTCCATCGTCATCAGTAAAAGTAGTTATGTTATTATCTCGCATTGTCATAAGATTGAAATGAGTACTTTTATACTGAGCTTCCTTTCCCTCATGATTGCCTTCATGAAATTCATCAATAGAATGAAACAATGGAAACAAACCATTTAGAGTTGTAAAAATTAGTTTAGACGTACTTTTCAGTGTTTTAGTTACATTCTTCAATATTTCAAAATTCATCTCATCTGTTTCCATTAACGGAAATCCGCCTTCACAAAGCATGATGGCGACATCAAATCGGTTTTTAAATGGTAGATTTCTTGCATCATGCATTAAAAACTCGATCTTCAGGTTTTCCTTTTCGGCTTTTTCCCTAGCCTTTTGTAACTGGGACACTGATAAATCTATACCTGTTACAGAGTATCCTCTTTTTGAAAGCTCTATTGCATGCCTGCCTGTTCCACAACCAACATCTATTATTTTTAGTGATTTATTGTAATTAAGCTCCTTCTCTATAAAGTCACACTCACCTATTGTTCCTTGAGTGAATATTTCTTTGTCGTAATTCTCCCCATAATTGTCAAATAATTTTTCATACCATTGTTTCATCACTAAAAATCCTCCATTTCTCTTATGACGAATTTGTTTTTCACCTTATCTCTTTTAAAAACGCTTTTATGGCCTCGGAAATAATGTCAGCTTTTTCATGATGGACATAATGACCAGTGTCAAGGCGCATAAATCGACTTACAACAAGCTTAGAAAGATATTCAGTCAATGCCTTATCCCATCCGCTGACTTGCTTTTCCTGTTCTTCCGAAATAAAAAAGTACATTGGAGTATTGGCTGGAATTCCATTTGTCGCCACCAACTGAGCGTTGTTGTTCAGATTGGTGATTTCTCTCAACATATCTTTAGTTAAAGAGCTTCTAAAAAAAGAAGCCAAATACTGATTTTTATCTTCCTCAGTCAAGTCGTTTGATTTCATCAAGGGTAAATTTTCACTCAAATCAGCTTCAGGCATTAATCTTGATAAACCGATTCTGGTTATTAAATAAATGAGATTCAATTGAATGCCTGGAGGTATTGGAAGTATTTCAACAGCTTCTGGTGTAGTGGGATCCAGCCCAATGATTGCTGTAACTTCATCAGGGTATTTCTGTGCCCAATAAATCGCCTCCAGTCCTGACATGGAATGGGGTAATAGTATATACGGTCCTTTTTCTCCTGAGAGATTTAACGCTTCTCTGGTTTCCTCAAGAATAGTATCGATATCTCGTGGACTGTTTGAAGGCTCACTCCAACCATAGCCTGATTTTTCTACCACAGCAATCCTGTAATCATCTGTCATCCTCATCCATAAGGGTTTAAAATCCAATATAGGACTACTGGTGCCATGTCCCGCCATAAAAACCAAAGTAATATCACCTTCTCCTGCTATAAATATATGAAGCTTTTTGTCATTAACATTAACTATACTGCCTGGTGGTGGGTAAGCACTAGTCTCCTTTTTTAATTGAATCCTGTGATTAATCATAGAAGCGATCAAAAACAATATGACCATAAACAAAACAATTATTAAAACAATACCTAATACTTTCAAAATCCTCATCTTCATCTCCTTTCTCTTATAGAATAGCATCTCCTATAGTATGAGTGCGTTTTCTAATCATGCAACTTACCTAATATCTACTCTGACTGAATCATATTGGTGTAAGTTATGTAGCGATCTCTATCAGGTCAGAATATCGTATACGTTCTCATAACCACGTTTGACCTACATTTTATCATTTTAAGCATCAAAAAACAATTCAACTAATTAATCTGTATAATCAATTATCTTTGTCATCAATGAGCCATATTTTTGACACATATTCATTCTATAATCATATCAGAATACTTTAAGGAGGAACTCAAAATGTCTGTAAATGAATCTTTATCTATTTCCAAACAAAAATTTGTTGCTGTTCTTATAATCATATCACTTACGATCAGTGGCATAGTGATTCTATCAGGTTGTAGCAATACATCAGAAACATTTAATGAAACAACAACGTCAGTTCAGGAAACTACAGAACAAATGGCTGTAGTCCAGGATACTGTCAATCATAATGTCGATATGAATCCAACTCCACTTACTATCGATGATCAAGCATTATCTCTTGAGGGATATGGTGCTGCAGGTGCTTTGGCGGATCAATCGTTAAGCATTACTGATATGTTAATGTATGCGGTTCAGGATGAATACCTGGCACGTGGAGAGTATTTGTCCATCATTGACAAATTCGGCAAGCAGAGACCATACACGAACATCATCAAGTCCGAAGAGAGTCATCTTGCGTTTTTAGAAGAAGTTTATATATCATATGAACTTGATTTTCCAGAAGACAGCTCCATTGACCATATTGTAGTGCCTGATAATTTGCTTGAAGCGGCACAGACTGGTGTACAAGCAGAGATAGATAACATTGCAATGTATGAAATATTTTTGACCTATGATTTGCCTGAAAACGTCTTTGAGGTTTTCACTGCTTTGAAGAAAGGCTCTGAAAGTCATTTATTAGCTTTTCAAAAACAAGTAGATAGACTGAACTAGTGCTTCCAAACACTGCTCTATATTGAATATCAAAAAAACGCCAAAGGAAAGCATTATACTGCTTTCCTTTGGCATTTTTTACTAATTATTGGTTCAATAACTTGACTGGTCTAGCCTCGATATACCCTCTGTATCCTTGTGGCTCAAGTTGGAATCTAGGCGCATCATTGTCCGCCCACTCAAAACCATAAGTCTGGGGATTATACTTCTTCATCACAGCCCATAATTCCTCGATTGCTTCTCCAAAAATCTCATCATCATATGGTTCACCTTGAAACACCATCATTTTACAGGCTGGTAAATCAATCATTTCAAAACCGTCTGGAATTTCTCCTGAGTAATGTTCTGAAACTTCTACTCCTTGAACGTATTTCGATGTTCCAGGCTTAATAAGATTACTCGGGAGCCACATACCTGCGGGTTCGTACATTGCTTCTTTGATGCTAGATAGCATTCCCCAAACATCACAACCAACCTCTTCACAATATTCAAAATAGTGGGTTGCCTTAATTCCTCGTTTTAAAATCAGTTTTCTTGCTGGTCTTTCTACAACTTGAACAAAAACAGTATTTGTGGTTTTTTTCTCAGTCATATCTATCTCTCCTTTTAAAATTGTGAGGTAATATTCACGAATACGATGGGGCATAAATAGTTGAATGGGCTTGGGATTATCACTATACTTTTTTGGACAAATCCCAAATTGCTTATAGAACGCCCTTGTGAAGCCTTCGTGGGAATCAAACACAAAGTCAAAAGCGACATCAATAATTTTTGTTTGTTTATCCCTTAATTGCAATGCGGCTTGACTCAATCTAAGTGCTCTCAAATACTCAAATGGTGTTTTGCTTAAATGTTCTTTAAATATTCTAGCCGCATGCCATTGCGAATAACCCGCTGCTTTTGCAAGGTCACTAAGTGTTATTTGAGAATTGATGTGCTCATGAATATAGTTTTGCATGCGTTGAACTGCATTTATTACTTCCCACCGTTCCATGTTCTCACCTCCTTTCCCTAGGATATCAGCATATGATAATATTTTCTTGACTTGAATTGCTAAATCTAGATAATTAAAAGAAAAACCTTAGTAGCCTTGTTTTGGAATACGCTCCAGCACTTTCCATGCTTTTTAATGAATTATGATTGTAATACCAACAGCCAGATCTGCATTCGAATCCTTCTGATTCTACCAACTCTTGAAGATTTTTTAGAATGTTTTTTGCATAGCCCTGTTGTCTTTTTTCTTCCATAACATACATACCGATACTGGCGATGGACTTGATTACTCGGCCTGTCTCAACAATCCCAAATCCAATCAGATGATCATTCTCCAATACTTTGTAGATTCTATAATATGTTGCTTCTTTTATGCTATCCTCAATAGGATCTTCAGCAAAAAAATCACCGGCAAGACTTAATAATTCAAGATCTTCATTAGTTCGTAGTTGTACAAGTTCGAGGGTTTTTCTCTGGAAAGTTTCAGATGTGTTTTTACCATATATAGAGAAATATGCCTGCTTTTCAAGTTTTTCAAAATTATCTACACAATGGCTGATAAAGAATTCATCTCCGGTTGAAACCAATGCATTGGTCACTTGTTCATATTGCTTGATTTTTTCAAATATTGATTTTCCATGTTGTATGTATTCATCATCTAAATAGAACGATGTAATGGTGTGTTTCTTGAATATTGAAAAATATCCAATAATACTTCCTTTATCAATAACTGCATAATGGTTACTTTCTAGTATATGTTTTTCCCAGAAAGAATCCACTGTAATCATATTTCTCAACACATAATTTTCAATCATTGCTTCAATTCTTTCATAAGTTGTTTGTTCAATGTGCATCTTAACCTCCTGAGCTTCTGATATTGATTTTGTATTATAAACATTTTAAACCGATTTCGGAGTATTGTCATCTAATAAGTGTATTTAAAAATAAATATCGTTTCATATCAATGAGGGTTTCTTGTCAAATAGACTTGAAGTTAAGGTGATTATTATGTAAAATCAGGAAGAGTGGATATGGATTCAACATAATTTACATAAAGGTGGTACGGATTTGTGAAATCAACTAAACAAATCAAATTTTTGGTCACAATAGTATTGATTGCAATTTTTGTTACATCTCTATATTGGCGTTATTCCAGAAATGTTTTTGATGAAGCACAACTCAACACCGACAACATAATGAACCATATAAGAGAGTTGACATCCTCAGAATATGGTGGACGTTTAGCTGGAAGTGCGGGGAATGATAAGGCACTTAATTATATACAAACATATTTTCAAGAGATTGGAGTTCAGCCAGCTGGTGTGGATGAAACTTACTTTCAACCTTTTTCGGTACTTATTCCCCAAGTTGATTCAGAACCAGTCTTTACGATAATGAATAACGATGGAACAATTGATAAGAGTTTTGAGATGTATAGAGATTACAGCGTCGTTATGTCTCCAAATGGCGGAAGTACTTTATTTCAAGGAGAATATATTGTTCTTGGATCTGATTTCTTAAGGGTTGATCCTTCTGAAATCAAAAATCGGATTGCAGTAATCGAATACAACCAGATAACACCAAGGATTGTGACTCACATTATAGAATCAGGAGGAAAGGGCGTTCTCTGTAGTGCTGATTCGAGCTCGTTTGGTCTTTTTAAAGAATTTGAAAAAACAAAATCTCTCAATGTTGCTGGGAAAACCGGTGATTCTATTCTAGTTGGGTATGTCTCAACAGATACATACAAATACATGAAGTCAGCACCCGAGAAGATCATGAACATCAAGGTGGATATTGACTACCCTATTGTAGACACTGCAAATTTTTTGGTAAGATTGAAGGAAAATCTACCAATAATAATATATTAATTATTTCAACAGATATTGATGGACTGGGGGTAGGTACAAATGGTAATCATTTTCCAGGTGCTGTCAACAATACTTCGGGATTGGCAATAATGCTTGAAATAGCTAGAGTTATGTCCAACCAGGAATCTTTGCCTTTCGAAACAGTAATATTTGCTGGGTGGAATGGACAAAAACAACAACTTTCTGGATCGGAATACTACACAAATAATGCTCTACATCCGCTTGATAAGACAACTGTTATCCAGATTGAATCCATTGGAAAAAAAACAGTAATGGGTTTGGTTATTGCTTCTGATCCAATTAACGGCTCTGTCATACGAGATAGGATTATGAAATACGCCATGGATGACAATCTAACTCTTGAGATGAGGTCAAGTGCATATGGCGTGATTACACAATTTTCAGATAAAAAAGTGCCATCTGTTTTACTAACTGATAATAGCCGTGTGATTGATGCTTATGAAGATCAGTTTGATAATGTAGATGTAATTGTTATTGATAATGCAGCAAAAATATTGGCAACCTTCATAAAAAGAGATGTTTTTAAAGACGTAAGTCTAGATTATCTTGGATCTTTTGAAAAAAATCTATTCTTATTTCTTATTTTAGGAGGTTTGATCAGTTATACTATCAGCAAGGGTTATACTGAAAACTCAAAGTTAAAAATTCCTGGTCAATCATGGGAAGCCCTATACTTTTCAACTCCAAATATGCTACTAAGGAAATTCTACGCTAATGTATTCCCCTATTTATTAGCAATATTCATGTTGGCTGTGCTTGCAAATATTGACACTGATGCAGATATGAAAATAATCAACGGAGAAAACGTAACAAATGTCTCTCTTTATCTGTCATTGAAAAGAAGTATTCTATTTTTTCGAAACATGTTGGATGCCGGGATATATGGTTCTGATTCAGTAGGTAATATTTTTAAAGTTATATATAATTCTAGCAAGCTGAGCGTTGCTCTAGTAACCGTATCATTATTTTTATCCACGATATTAGGTGTTCTCCGGGGAATGTATGAAGCATATCGTTCAAGAAAATCAAGATTGGGATCTCTTGGCACTCTTGTGTTTTTTTCTATCCCAGATGTTCTTATTGTATTGTTTGTTCTATTGATGTATACAGGTTTTGCTCGACAGTTTCCTGCCTTGAAGGATATGCTACCGCTTAAAAACTTTATCCTTCCACTATTTACATTATCCATTATACCAACAATTTATATATCAAGGATTGCATTCATTGCCATTCAAGAAGAGTTGACGAAAGATTACATTAAAAACGAAAAAGCCAAAGGCTTTTCCAGGAAAAAAATCATATTTATTGAATTGCTGCCAGCTGTAATTTTTAGAATTGTCGATGCTATGCCGACCATTGTCACAATGTTACTATCCAATATGATTGTTGTCGAGTATTTATTCAATTACCATGGGATCCTTTACTTCCTAATTTACCTTTATAATCGTCAGGATGTATATCGGTTCGTACCGCTTGCTTTGACATTGGGACTCATCTTTATAATACTTACAAAAAGCTTCCAACTGCTGGCAAAAATCATAAATCCTATGAAGAGAAAGGAGGTATAGAAATGAGCAGAAGAAATTTACCTCTGATTTTAGGTGTTACTATTCTAATGTTGATTCTATTAGTAATGCTCTTTCCGGATATGTTTGCCAGTCAAAGCCCCTACACGATTCAGCACTTAAGGTTCCTTCATGATGAGGGAAGCCTATCAGTAGAGCGCGCTCCTTTTTCTCCAGATGATGGTTTTATTTTCGGTAGTGACCATTTAGGTAGAGATATATATAGCTATATTATTTATGGCACTAGACTGACTATATCATTAGGCGTTTTTATCGCACTTGGACAATTTCTAATTGCAGTGCCTATAGCCTTATATGCAGGCTTTGGTAGTAGAATCGCTAAGTCTATCATCCAACAGTTCAACGTTATATTTTCTGCAATTCCGGCTTTATTGATTGCCATTATCATATTAAAGTTGGATTACTTCGTTGGACTTGAAAAACAACAGTCTATCTTGTCATTCATTTTGGTGTTAACTGCTGTCAGTTGGGCTAGACTAGGCAATCTTATCATGGAGAGAGTAGAAACAATATTGACACAGCCTTTTATTAAAGGTGAAGTAGCTATAGGAAAGAAGCATTTTAGAATTGCTATTGAAAATGTGTTGCCCCATCTTGCACCAGAACTTATTGTTTTGTTTTTTATGGAAATCGCAAGAAATCTTTCCACACTGATGCAACTTGGAATTTTTTCAGTTTTTATTGGAAATTTAGGATTGATTAACGACCCGTCCTCAGGAATACAGATTAATACTGATATCAGCTTTGAGCCAGAGTGGGCAAGCATGTTGAGTACATCACGGACATTAATCAGTATCGCTCCTTGGACAGTAATCTATCCCGCTCTCGCCTTTTTTATAAGTGTACTTGGTTTTAATCTGTTTGGGGAAGGACTCAGGACAATGATGCAAAAAAAAGATTCCCGATCCGTTCTTGCATTTAGAAAAATAATAACCCTGGACTTTAAATATTTACGGACCAATATTGACAAGAAATCTAAAGTCAAAATTGCATTATGGATAACAATGTTGACCTTGTCGATTGGATTCTTCTCGTTAATCAACTATGAGGATTACAGCGTCGGATACGCCTCTATAGAAAACAAACTGCCAGAGACAACTATAATTGGAACAGAAGCGGCAGCTAATACTGCTAATTTTATCGCAGATTATATGTCTGGATTGGGTATTGAGCCATTGAACAAGGACAGTCTGTTAATGCCATATGATATCGGCGCATCTTTTTTGATTGAAGAACAGATGATGTCATTGCGCCTGGAAAGTGGAGAACACATTTTAAACCCAGGAACGGATTATGCTATTTTGACTTCCGGGAACATCGCTGAATCTGGAGTCGTGTATGACGCCACCAAGGATGACTTATACAAAATCGGAAGTTACAATCAATTTGAGAACAAGTTCTTGTTGATTGATCAATTATATTATAGTGATACAGCTATTCAACACATCATAAAAACAATTACTGATAATGTTAGTGTAAAGGGTGTTATACTTGTTGCTCGATCGGGTCAGATTATTCAAAACATGATTGTTGATGCTGATGAAGACAATGTTGTAATTGTTGTATCTCAAGAGATTTCACAAACACTAAAAGAAAATCCAGGCATAATGATTTCTATTACGACGGTCGTCAAGCCATTGACTTCAACTGGTTATAATGTGGTAGGAATCCACCATGGCACTGACCCTCATATTAGCGATGAGGCGATAGTTGTTGGTATGAGTTTCAATTACTTAAATCAAGAAGGTAGAGAAGTATTGAAATTCAATATGAAACTTATGGAACGGCTATGTGAAATGTCTGACCAAAAAAGATCTTTCATATTCTTGTTCCTTGATGGAACGATCAATGAAAAACAGCATGGGATTAATTATATTTCAAAGGACTTTCCATATAGTCCTCAAAAGATTCAAGTTTATGTGGATTTAACGTCAATTAATCATGAACGCTTTGGGGCAATTGAATTTAGCACAGCGCAAGCCCCTTTAACAAGACAATTTGCATGGAGCCTCGGTCATCAATTTGAATCAAAGCTTAATCAAAAGGGATATCCAATCCAACTGTTGGAGACTAAGTACATAGACGGTTCATATTATTTCACTCAACGTGATTCAGACAATGCACTTTTCTGGAACAGAGGAATACCCACAGTCGTATTGGGAACATTGAAAGCAGACAACAATTCTTGGGAGTTGGAGAGTTTAGGAAGCATTGTTTTAGAAGTTATCAATAATAATAATTATTGATAACTATTCCATAAGGAGTATTCAAATGGATGATAAACTCATTGCAGTCAAAAATTTAATAGTTTCTTTTTATCAAGAAAACGAAAACATTCAAGTGGTTAGAGGATTTGATCTGAGTATGGTTAGTGGAGAGATTTTGGGAATTCTCGGAGAATCCGGCAGCGGGAAAACTGTTTCTGCAACCTCCATTCTTAGATTAGAAGATGAAGCGGGATCTATCGACTCCGGTACCGTAATTTTTAAGGGCACAAATCTTCTATCACTTTCAGAGAAGGAATACAGAAAGATAAGAGGCAATCGAATTTCTTATGTGTTTCAAAATGCTTCCAGTGCTTTGAATCCTTATAAGAAGATTGGACTACAGTTGACAGAGGTCTTGAAAAATCACAAACTGCCTTTTTCCAGAACCGTTGTATTGGATGTTCTAAAGGAAGTTGGGCTTGAAGAGGCTGATACTATTTATGACATGTACCCATTTCAATTAAGCGGTGGCCAAAATCAGAGAATTATGATCGCTCAAGGAATAATCAGCAAACCGGACTTGTTAATTGCCGATGAACCCTCAAGTTCCATTGATGCTTCTCTAAGGAAAACTGTGCTTGATTTATTAAAGAATATAAATCAAAAATCAGGTATGGCTATTATACTCATTACTCATGATTTTGATGTGGCAAAGTATCTGTGTGACCGACTAATTATCATGTATGGAGGGCTGGTAATGGAAGAAGGGTCTGTGAGTGACATATTTGAAAAACCACTTCATCCGTATACTGGCGAGCTCATCAAATGTGCCAGTTCATTGAATCGTGGAGACAGTCCTGTTTATACCCTTGAAGGTACTGCCCCTACTCCTTTACAGTTTACAAACGAATGTCCGTTTTTTTCAAGATGTAAACAAAGATTGCCAGAATGCATTGTAGATATTCCAAAGATGGTAGAAGTGGACAACCGCAAAGTTAGATGCATCAAGTTTAAAAAGAGGTGAGCAAATGTCTGATATTGCTTTAAAGGTACAAGACCTTTCAAAACACTTTATTATCAGAAACAACGTTTTTTCAAAAAAGAAAACCATTGAAGCGGTAAAAAAAGTAAGCTTCGAAGTAAAATCCGGAGAATCACTGGGTCTGATTGGAGAAAGCGGTTCGGGAAAAACGACTATTGCCAATTTGTTGCTTAAACTGATCGAACCGAGTGAAGGAAGAATTGAGCTGTTGGGTAAAGACATAACGCACTTGAGTGAAGAATCCATGCGATTAAACAGAAGAGACATCCAAATCATTTTTCAATACACCCATGCAGTACTTGATCCAAAAATGACAATTGAAGAGCTTCTAAGAGAACCCCTTGAAATACATCAGGTGGTTGCAAAGAATCAGATAGATGATGAGGTAGATCGGTTGCTGGAAATGGTGGGGTTGTCAAAATCAGAAAAAATCAAGTTCCCATCACAATTGAGTGGTGGTCAAAATCAAAGAATCCTGATTGCAAGGGCAATTGCCACAAGAGCAAAAGTGATTGTCTGCGATGAACCGGTTTCTGCTCTGGACGTATCAGTGCAGGGACAGATATTGAATCTGCTTCTTAAGCTTAAAGAAGAGCTAGACTTGACTTATGTTTTTATTACCCATGATTTAAATGTGGTGAAACATATGTGCAATAGAATCGCTGTTATGTATCAAGGCGAAATTGTTGAGATTGGCAGTACCGAAAAAATACTCTCCAATCCTCAGAATCCTTATGCCAAAAGACTCATTCAATCCTTTCTGAAATAGAGGACACCTTTGGGACTATAAATTAATCCAGTAACGTTCTTTTTTATCACCCTCTACCAATACAGTGTTTTCATATATACCACCGTTGGCGATGATTGTTTTCTTACTTGCAACATTATCATTATTACAGGTTACCAAGACTTTTTCTAAGCCATGTAATCTGCATTTGACTAGAATCTGCTTAAGCATTTCTGTTGCGTAACCCTTCCTTCTTTCTTTCGGTCGAACAGAATAACCAATATGTCCTCCCCAAACGCCAAGAATTGGATGATTGATGTGATGCCTGAAGTCAATTATACCAACAATTGAATCATCACTGAGTCTTATTGCTAAGTAGGTATCTGAACAAACCTTATCTTTCGGACAAGTATCCAAACTCTCAAGCATTACCAAATCACGAATCCATTCTTCAGCTGTAGAACAAGCTCGCAAGCTTCCGCAACCGTCTAAACTATCACCTAAATCTAAAAACTCCTGTCTGTAATCCATAATATCATTGGCATAAGCCATAGTAGGTTTTATTAATTTAATCTGATGCATAAAATCCCCCTTAAAAAAACATTTCGCCTGGCTTATAGGCATCAGGCAGCTCTTCTTCAGTTAAAAATTTAAAACTCTCATCTCGTAGTATTGGCAAAAACACTTTATAAGGTATCTTTGAGAATTCAGATACATAATTACTGGACCCGAACCACTTGCCTTCTTTGCTGGCTAGATTCAAACCTCTTGTAAATTTAGTGTAGTTGGAGCAATCGTGGACCACCAAATCCCAGTTTTCTTCAACAGCTGTTTTCATGAACTTCAATGTCAATTCCCTACTCCAAATCGGTGATATGTAACCATGTCGGGATATATACATGTTTTCTCCATCGTAATTGTCGATGTTATTCGCATTTAGATGCAGCTCAGCACAATTTATAAAGTCTAGTTTTGTCTCTAAAATAGCTTGCTTTTTCTTAAAAAAGGTTTCAAAGAACTCTGGGGTCATTGGTGTTTCAATACCTATATTATTAATATATTTTTTTGCAATCCCAATGTTTTCAATAACTATGTCCGAGCAATTGGAAGCCCCCAGATTGAAACGTATCTCATCAAGTCCAGCTTCTCCCAATGCTTTTAAGGTCTCTTCCGTCGCTAAAGTACCATTTGTGTATAAATGCTGATGAATCTGAGCATCACTGAATTTCTTTATAATTGGATAATACTTTTCAATTTCCATGAATGGTTCTAGAAAAACATAGGAAATGCCGGTTGGTTTCTGATGGATGGATAGCAGCAGATCTATATCCTTATCATAGAACTTGGTGCCACCAATTTCCCACATGCCTTCTCCTACAGGTGAAATATCCTCCAGTTCCCCATAATTGTAGCAGAACTTACACTCCAGGTTGCATACGTTGGTTTTCCTGATAGCGCTCAGTCCGGTTCCCAACAAACATGAACGACATCCTCGTGGAAATTTGCTTTCATTCCCCACAAAAAATGTTCTGTTGTCTAAGGTTTTCAGATTTGTAATTTCCGACATCAACATATCATTTCTAGCATCAATCGATGCTTCAATTTGTGCAAATGTAGCGTAAATGATTTCCTGTTGCTTAGTCATAACTTCCTCATCTTCTGGCAGGATTGAGAAAAACTCAAACCATGCCAATGCGTCTTTTTTTGAAATTTTCATGAATTGTACTCCTAATCATTTTATTTGAGTTGCTTCCAAACAGTAGAAGTCGCATATGGCGCCATCCCGATGCTGTAATAGAATTGTTGTGAAGATCCTACAAACACGATCTTAGCACCTAGTTTCCCAACACTACTTATTCCTTCCAAAACAGCTGCCTTACCTAATCCCATCTTCCTGTAATCAGGATCTGTTGCAACTGGTTCTATAATTGCAAATCCAGCCTTTTCGTCGTACCACATCCCACAATAAGATACAAAATGTCCATTAGGTCCGACAACTGCTAACTTAAGATCCAGATCGACATTAGGACGCAACATTTCACTATCCACACCTCTATTTTTTTCTTCCGAAAATGAAAATTCACCTTCTCCTTTTAGTTCATGATTAAAGCCTCTCCAAAGGACTCTCAAATACTCATAAGGATTGTAATTTTCTTTCATTGTTGTTATATGATATCCCTCTGGCAATTGATACTCAGTTGGTGATTTATCCACGTAAAAGACCGCATCGTCCTCAGTGTCCTCGGTTGCAGTGAATCCTAATTCTAAAGCAATATTTTGAAATTCCACATCCTTTGATGAAATAACTATGCCAAATTCACTGTCACCTACTAAATGCTCTTTTGAATAGATTAGCATCTCTCTTTTAAGAAATGAATACTCAGGCTTGGTGAGGCAATAAGCGTTGCATAGTATTGTATCAAACGTTGATACTCCAACAAGTTTTCCATCGTCTTCCCATAGTCCTATTTTCCCGATGGCCTCCTTATCCAGATAACTGTGCGTTATCATCCAGTCCCATCTGGCATAAACAAACTCACTATAGCCTAATTCTATCAAAAAATCTCTAACTTCGAAATAATCCTCTGTTATTCCAGCCTTTCTATTATAGTTTCTAAAACCTATAGACATAAAATCACATCCTTTGTATATTTTTCAATATGAATTACTTGACTTAAACTCTCCTGTTCCTTTGAGATAGCTGTCAAAAAACTGCAGGCACATCCTGTTTATTATCTTTAGGACATCTTCTGCTTCCTTTATTGATTGCTGTCCGTCCAACATTCGAGTCAGTAAAGGGCTGGTCAATGCAAAATCAGTCAGTCCTAAATGTCCCACCCCGTTGATATGGACATTAAACGAAGTCGGATTATCATCTGTTAGCATGTCATAGTTTGCCTTGTATTGCGGTCGTTCAGATAGGATATTCCACGCGCTATCCGAATACACATTTAGCACAGGCACAGGATAATTTACATCTGTGAAAATAAACTGACCATTCTCAACACCCTTAATATCACACATAAAGGGCGATTCCAGAGCAATTACCGCACTAACATCATCTCTTACTCTAGCTATTCCCAGGGCTGCCGATCCACCTAGGGAGTGTCCCATAACACCAATTTTAGTGGTGTCTATAAGCGTGTACACAAAATCTGCATTGTTGTTTTCTGATTCTAAAATTATAGAGTCGATGACAAAATCAATGTCTTTTGTCCGCACACTCATCCATTTTTGATAATACTCATAGCTTAGCTCGATATTTGAATTTGGATCTTCCGAGGACAACTCCTTCATATAACCGAGATCAACCCGTGTCGTCTTTCCGTCATCATCTGTTGTGTAAAAGCTATGATATGTATGATCTATCGAACACACAACATAACCATGACTTGCAAGTTCATTGTATAACGATTCATTGCTAGATTTGATACCAAATCCACCATGTGAAAACACGATTAGAGGATACTTTTCGCCTGTACCATCAGGATACCACATTTGTACATTAAGCTTTCTGTTTTTTTCTGTGTTACCATAGCTCTCGAGGCGGCTATCATCAATATACGTGTAGGTTTTTGTCAAAGTTTGATAATCTCCTGTGACATCTATTATAATCTTGTTTTGTGGAAAGGCAATAGCTGGTAAGGTAACCACAAAAAAAAGAACCATCATCCCTATGGCATTTAAAACAATTTTTTTTGCTTTATACCTATTTTTATCTTCTGTCCCATATATCAATCTGATTGTACCGATTATTGTCAAAACAAGCAACAAGGTGGCTAGAGCATAATAGCGCATGCTCCAGTCAATAACCGGCAGGACTGCAAGTAGCACAAATCCCGCAAAGGAAACAATTCTGATTATGTTTCTTGCTTTTATAAGATTTGACTTTTTAGCAAAGCATACCACTGCCAATGAAATCTCCACAATAATTGCTGTCAATAGTATAATCATACCCATGATTTACATCCTTGTGTTTATTTGTCACTATTTACCTATGCTCTCCAAGAAGAAATCATTAATCTCATCCATCAAGTCTCTGTTTATATCTTGGGCTAAGTCTCTATCAATTTTTGAGTAAAAGTCTTGTTTGATTTCATATGGAATGTTTTGATTATATGAATCATAAAGCTTGCGATATTCAATATTGATTTCATCTATGTATTCCATACTGGTTCTGGAACGAAATAGATTGTTATGCCCGTTTCTTCCAGGCTCACTTAATGATATGGCTCTTGTGTTAGGATTGGTGATGTCTTCAAGTTTCGAAATAATGGAGCTGCCCTCATAAGCAATAACCTCATCTTCGGATCCGTGTATAATCAAAACAGGTACATTTGATTGGTTGATGGCGTCGATTGCATTCAGAGAAGCCGTTTCGCCAAATAAGATCCTTTGATATAACCACAAAAATGGATATTGAATATTAATAAAGGGCCCCATCATACTTCGTCCTTGTTCTACAATCATTTCCATCGCACTATTGGCAGCGGATACTGTAGCAACAGCCGAAATTTTGTAGTCATAATGCAATAGATTGGACACTGCATAGCCACCCCAGCTGTGCCCAAACAATAGTATTGGCAGATCGACAAATGTCTCTTGAGTGTTAATATATGTCAAAGCCGCATCCAAGTCAATCAATGCTTGAGGAAATCCTTTTGTGGTCTTGCCTTCACTGTCAAAGCTTCCGGTTGCATCGTAAGCAAAAACCTGCCATCCCTGATCGACAAAATAAGTGATTTGAGACAAATAACTATCCGCGCCTCCGCCAAGACCATGGGCCACGACAACAAGACCTTGGTTTTGATTTTGACCATAGATATATCCTTGCAAGGTATTATTGCCTGATTTGAAATTCACAAGACTTCTTGGATACACCGTTTCTAGATCTTCATATCTCAATCCGGCTGTAATCGTCGAATCATGTCTATCATATCTTGGAAATTGTCCATTGTAAATAATCGATACAACAATCATCGAAATGACAGAAAATATCAAAACGAAACCTACTATGCTCAATCCAAAAATTCTAATCTTTTTCTTACTTTTGTCAAGTTGTGCCATCATATCTCCTACTGTTTTCTTATTTTTGCATCTTGTTGTTCTTTTCCAAGAAAAATCTCCCATTTGGAAGTGTGGGAGAAGTAAAATTGATTTATATCTTTAATACTTGATTCACGAAAATCTCTACTATCTCAGGGTCGAAATGAGTCCCGGCACATCTCATCAATTCATTTACAGCCTCTTCCTGATCTATAATACTTTTGTAGCTTCTTTTGCTGGTCATTGCATCATATGCGTCAGCAACAGCAATAATCCTAGCCTCAAGTGGTATTGTATCTTTTTTGAGTCCATTCGGATATCCACTACCATCCCATTTTTCATGATGATTAAGTACAAATTGGGCTAACTCTGTAAATTCGTTTGTAGAGCTCAATAGTCTCCAACCTATTTCGGGGTGCCTTTGCACGTCTTTTCTTTCATTATTAGTTAGACTACCCGGCTTGTTAAGTATTTTCTCATCTACTCCTATTTTCCCAATATCATGAATAAGTCCTGCAATTTTCATCTGATTGACTGCATCCTTGTCAAAATTCATTTTAACTGCAATAGATTGACAAATACTACTAACCCTGCTCGAATGCATTGCCTCTCGATTGCTTTTTTCATATAATGCATTCATAATCAAATCTATCGTTTTACTTCTTATACTCGACCGCTCATATAGTTTATGTCTGTACATATAGTTTTCAGCATTTGCAATTACCTCATTGATTGGTTGTTTGACATTAGTCTTGGTATCATATCCATATGAAAGAGACAGTTCAATGTTGGCTACTTTTTCTAATGAAGCCATTTCTTTTATCTGGTTTGCTATTTGAACCGTTTCAATTGCTGAAACCTTAGGCAGTAGAACAACAAACTCATCCCCTCCTATTCTAGCTATAACAGCTTCCTTTCGGCATGCATTTCTGATAGCATCAGCAGCCATTATAAGAAGTTGATCTCCTGAATCGTGTCCAAATGAATCATTAACTAGTTTTAATCCGTTAACATCACATAAAATTATTGACAATGGAAGGTTTTGATTTGTGTCCACCCTTTTCAATTCTTCTTCAAAAAATCTTCGGTTGTATAAACCGGTAAGATGGTCATGATAGCTTAAATAAAGCAGTTCATTTTCAACTTTTTTACGCTGTGTAATATCACGGCTTACGCCTTGGAATCCAATTACTTTGCCATTATCATCTCTCAAAAAAGATACATGCATAGAAACCCAAATAGTACTTCCATCTGCATGATAGTGCTCTACTTCAATAATCCTGGATCTTTTTTTATCACACCTAGGATCTTTTTCTCTTTCCAATTCTTCAGCCAAAACCTGATGTACTCTTTTCAAAGAATCCGATTTAAGCTTTTCCTCGAAAGAACGATTTAAGTGTGCTTGAACTGACTCTCCCAACATCTTTTCAACGGATGGACTTACATAAATTGTGTTGAGGTTCAAATCAGCAGTCCAAACAACATCCGAAATGCTCTCAGTTATTTGTCGATACTTTGCTTCGCTTTTGATTAAAGCTAACTCTTTTTCTTTTAGGATTTTTTTTGCATGCAATTGCTCAGTAATGTCCACGCCAATACCGGCAAAATATTTACGTCCATCCCAAACGAAAGGAGCTCCACTTGAGCGGGTCATCAACTTTTCTCCGTTCTTTAAGATCAGCTGGGCTTCCACTTCGCCATAACCTTTTTCGAAAACATCATGTACGGCTGCGTTAACTTTCAATATATCCTCTTTATCAAACCATTTTTCAAGAGTCATATGGGATAATTCCTCAGCTGTGAATCCGGTTATTGTTTCATGCTTCTTATTCCATTTTATAAGTTTACCATACTCATCATAAACAAATAAATAACCCTGTATGCTATCAAATATTGCCTCGGTTAATCTCTGCTCTTTCTTTAACGCTTCAAACAATTGCAGTGTTTTTATATTTGATTCCTTCAGTTCCCTGGTTTTCTCTTCAACCAATGCAGCAAGCAATTGTTTTTCGTCACGCTTCTGGAGATTTGCAGCTCTTATTTTAATCATAGCTCGAATCTGTGCAGTCAGTTCAATTTCATCGATTGGTTTTGACAAAAAAGCTTCCGCTCCACATTCCAATGCTTTGATGCGGTTCTCTTTATCACCTTTCAGGGCCGTTACAAATACAACAGGTATATCACGAAGTCTTTTATCTGCTTTAAGTCTCGTGCACACCTCGAATCCATCCATCCCCGGCATTATTATGTCCAGAAGAATTACGTCAGGTTCCTCCACTTCAGCTATATAAAACCCTTGTTGACCACTTACAGCTGACAACACCTCAGCCTCTTTAAAAGCATCCATAATTAAGGCTTTTAGAATAACCAGATTATCCTTATTATCATCGACTGCTAGTATCTTGAACCTCTTATTTTCCATATAGCACCTCATTCAATACTATAGAGAACTCACTCTCGATAATAGGCTTACCAATGAACGCATCAAATCCGTGTGATAGAATGGTTTCGCGATCATTTTGCATAACACTGGCAGTTAATGCAATAACCGGTATGTGTTGTGATTGTGGCATTCTTCTTATTTTCCTGAACGCCTCTATCCCATTGAGATCCGGTAGAGCAATGTCCATCAGAATGAGATCCGGTAAATATTTTTTTGTCTTTTCTATACCTTCGTGAGCATTCACTGCTTCTATTACAATGTGATTGTCTTTTAAAAGAGCTTTTACTGTTGTCATATTATCCGGATTGTCTTCAACCACCAACACTACTGGTTTGCCTTCAATTATTTGAGGTTTTTTTAACAACTTCTCTACATGATTTTTATCAAGACTCAACATACTCACTATTGCTTGCTTGAGTTCTTGTCGCTTAATTTCACCCTTTTGAATTAATTGATGCACATTGTTTCGCTTTAAAAAGCTCAGTTCTTCTTTAGTAATATGCTTTGCTGTCAGTATCAATACTGGTATGTGAGCTGTTGGTTCTGCGTTGCGTAGTATTTTTAGCACTTGGAATCCATCAACATCGGGCATCATCAAATCAAGTATCATGGCGTCAGGTATTCCATGTTCAATGATCCCAAATGCCTCGCTTGCATCGTGTGCAACTTGAACGTTGCATCCAATTGCCTCTATCAGATCTTTGATCTGTATGATCGATGATTCATTATCCTCTACCAAAAGAATTGTTTTTTCAGACAAATCATTACTATTTTGATCTTCTGATAGTATCGTATTAGCCCCTTTATCGATTATATTTGTTTCTTCAGTTATAAAATTATCATCACAATAATGCAATGGTAGAGTCAATTTAAACTGTGAGCCCGAGCCAAGAATACTATTTACTGTAATGATACCTCCCAATAAATGAGCATATTTTTTTGAAATGGCCAATCCTAGACCATTTCCTCCGAATTTTCTGGAAGTGCTACCATCAACTTGCCTGAACTCGTCAAAAATATGTGGCAGATGTTCTTCAGGAATGCCTATACCGGTGTCGTTCACAGCAATTTCAATGCTATTTTCATGTTGAGTGGCTATAATCTCAACAGTACCTTTTTCGGTAAATTTAATTGCATTTGCGATTAGGTTTTGTAGAATATGCCTAAACTTGTTATAATCACTATTAATCAATATCTCAGCATCTTCTGAAGTATAGATCATCTCAATTTCTTGCTGTTGTGCTTGAGGCTGTAACATTGCTACCATATCTGAAATTACATAATCAACATTAAACCTTTTTATTTCAACTTCTTCGTGACCTGCCTCGATTCGGGAAATGTCTAGTATATCGTTAATCAATGTCAGAAGATTTTTCCCATTTCGCTCAATAATTTCTAGATAGCTCCATTCCTCTTCAGGAATTTTGTTGACAAGTCTTCGACCAAGCACTGCTGATAGAGCGATAACCGAATTGAGAGGAGTCCGTAATTCATGGCTCATATTTGATAAAAAACTGGTTTTGAGTCGGCTGGCTTCGTCCAATTGCTTTTTTTGCATTTCCAGTTTAGCATTCTGCTCTGTCAACTCATTTGCCTGCATTTCTAGCTCTTTTGCTTGTTGTTCCAACTCAGTGTTATTAGTTTGAAGCTTCTTAGAAAACTCAAGAATCCTCTGTGATGACAATACTGCATTAAGGCTAGCGGTGATTTCATTTACTACACCGTCAATGAACCTAATCGCATTTGTTGAGTAACCTTTTATGCTTGCCAGAGAAATCACGGAGATAACATCAGCTCCATTGATAATAGGTATCGTTATGATTTCTTTTACTTTATATTCTCCTATAACTGTGGAGAATACAACCTGAATATCGGATGGAATATCCTTCAAATAGTGTACTTTTTTTGTTGCTAGTGCTATGCCAAATTCACCTTCTTTTGCAGACGAAGAAAACGAGCAAAGCGTATTAACCTTTGCCCCAACAGACTCGTAACAATCAAATTGATCATTGACTTCATTTAAGAAATATATTGCACCTATTTGTGAAGAAGTAACCTCAATCAGATTATTCAACAACTCCTGACAATATGGACGTAGGGTAGTATGTTTAAACATAACTGAAGATATAGCGATTGTGTTCTCTCTATATTCCATTTCATTTTGGATAGTTTCGGACATGTCATTAAATGCTCTTGATAGCTCCCCTAGCTCATTTGGTGAGTCGTTTTGTATCCGTATATCTAGCTTCCCCCGGTTAATTGCTTCAGTAGCAGCAGTTAATGCTGCCAAAGGAGGCAATAACCCTTTTCGCAGATAGTGAATAACTACAATTAATATAGCAAGAATTCCTAAGCATAAAAATATCATTTGTCCTATGATTCTATTTCTCTGATTTTGCGCAGTTTCAAATAAATCATCACCTTTGGTTGATGCGAAATCACTGATTTGGGTTAGATTATCCAAAATATTGTCCGCCTGCATACCGCCTACGCCACTTGCTTTAACTCTATTTTCAGCTTCTTCAACCTGTCCGGCACGCAATAATCTGATTGTTTCAGTTCTGATGGTTTTCCATTGATTTAATGCATTTACAGTTTCATCAATATCACTTTGCGGACCCAGGTATCTGCTGTATAGAATATCTAAATGCCGTTCGATATTTGCTTCATAAGTATCAATATTGCTGATGAGCCTCGTGATTTCCTGTTCACTCTGTTCAAAAGTCAACTGCCGCATATCCCTGTGAATTAAAAGAACATCTACTTTAATATCCCCTACTGCTCTCCGAACAGTTAAGGGATGATTGTATAAGTCAGCTGTATTGTTCCATAAAACATCCATAGAGAAAAAAGAGCTTGCTGTTAACACTATAACAACTAAAAAAATTGCAATTAAATAAATATTTAATTGCTTCGATATCTTAAGATTTGTTAGTTTCATTTCAGACAACTCCTTCGTTTGAAAATAGGTGAGGGCGGAGCAACTATAAACAATTCACTAAACTTCTCAACAATATGCTTTTCTGCATCTCCTGTTATCAGATATCCATGCTTATCAAGTGAATTAATCAGTTTCTTCACGATGCTTTTCTGATGGTTTAGCTTATAATAGAACAACATATTACTGCATACAACAAGATTAAAATCACCATATATACTTTCCTGTGGGAAAAACGATAGGTTATCAAGTAGATTATAGTTAGAAAAGTTCACATGTCGTTTTAGACTATCACTTATAGTATATAGTTTTCCTGACTTTACAAAATACCTTTTTAAATCCTGTACCCTAATCCTCTGTATATCATTTTCACTATACTCGCCTTTTTTTGCTTCAAGCAACACTGACTCTGAAATGTCTGTTGCAATGATACGGTACCTGACTTTTTTCTGTTTATTAGAGTTTATGTTTTCAATGAGCATTGCTACTGAGTAAGCTTCCTGTCCTGAAGAACATCCAGCAGACCAGATTCTTAGCTCCTCATTAGCAGTGTTCTCTTCCATTAGTTGCGGTAGAATCCATTGCTCCAGTTGTGCAAAAGTAAGAGGATTTCTAAAAAATTCAGTATATGTATTATTTAGTGATTGGAATAGTCTAACTGCTTCATCAGCATTGATTGATAAGTAATGGATATAATCGGAAATTGTGGATTTTTGTGTAATTGTAAGTCTTTTTTCCAATGCTCGTCTGAGAAATGAGTGATCATACTTCGAAATATCTAATCCGTAAACGGTTTCTACAAATTGTTCAATCCCATTTAATTCATTATTCATCTGAGCTCCTTGCTCTTTAGTATGTTTGATGACTGAAAAGAATTGTCTTCATTAGAGTCTGATTATTCTTATCTATATATTATAATATTATTGGATATTTATAATAATGTCAATCAAATATGATTACGCAGCTGTGTTCATTTATCTAATTTTTCTTCCTTGAGAACAACTGATCTGCCTAAAAAAGCAAAAATAATTAAGATAATACCTGTCAGCCATCCTCCAAGACTAAAAATAGGAGGACCATACATCGCCAGTCCTGTTCCGATAAGTATTAGAAGCCCAGCCAGGATACCAAACATTTTCATCCCATATAGCGTAATAAATGGTAAGTAATGAGTCCCAACTACAATCATAGCAGCGGGAAAAAACCATATCTGCCTGTAAAGGATAATTGCACCAACTAAAAGAAAATTTAGAGGTACAGTAAAAGCTATTTGGGATCCGAGCTCCCATAATCCATTCCCTTTACTCACTTTTGCACTTCTCCCCATCATACGCAATGTCAATTGTGTAAGTGGAAATATACTCATACAACCAAAAAACAGAAAAATCATACCATACCTTGGTGTACTGATAGTACTAATGATAGCAGCTAGCAACCATATCACTCCAGAAACAAGTTGTCCTGCAAATCCACCTAAAAAAGCTGATCTCATTTCCCTTTGCGCATCAGTTAAGAATCCCGTAACACTACTTTCCTTGACGACCATTTAAAGCCTCCTTTTATCATAACTTTTTTCTTCTGATTTCAATCATAATAAACCCACCCATTGTAGCAACTGACAATATCGGTCCCAGTTCAGAAAAATTCATTTCAAATCCTAATGAAGACCCGATTATTCCAGCGATTATTGTTAAGACAATAGCAAATACTATCATTTTTTATCCTCACCTTCCATATTATCTTTAAAATAGTGACAGCCTTCACATAAATTATCACATAACGCTTATATAATCAATTAACAGGGTTCTTGGGTTAAGGTGGCATTTCAAACGTCATCTGAACCTTAGAAACCGTTATCCAGGGACTCTACAGTGCTTATCTCCCACTTATAGAAGTGAGAGTCTTAGCACTGTTAGTTATGTGATAATTTATGTGAAGGCTGTCACTATTTTAAAGATAATATGGAAGGTGAGGATAAAAAATGATAGTATTTGCTATTGTCTTAACAATAATCGCTGGAATAATCGGGTCTTCATTAG